>JBAVXA010000095.1:0-35482 GCA_049698095.1 Burkholderiales bacterium | reverse complement strand
GCGGTTCGACCAATGCGGTGCTGCATTTTCTCGCCATCGCCCACGCGGGCGACATCGACTGGACCATCGACGATTTCGAGCGTATGCGCAAAAAAGTTCCGGTGCTGTGCGACCTGAAACCGTCGGGTAAGTATGTCGCGACCGATTTGCATAAAGCCGGCGGCATTCCGCAAGTGATGAAGATTTTGTTGAACCACGGAGTGTTGCACGGCGACTGCATGACCATCACCGGCCAAACCATCGCGGAAGTATTAAAGGATGTTCCCGGCAAGCCGCGCAAGGACCAGGACGTGATTCACGACTGGGAAGACGCACTATATAAGGAAGGGCACCTCGCCATACTGAAAGGGAATTTATCGCCGGAAGGATGCGTAGCGAAAATCACCGGTCTGAAAAACCCGGTCATCACCGGCCCGGCGCGCGTGTTCGATTCCGAGCCCGATGCGATGGACGCGATCATGGCAGACAAAATCAAGGCAGGCGACGTGCTGGTGATCCGTTACGAAGGCCCGCAAGGCGGGCCGGGCATGCGCGAAATGCTCGCGCCGACGTCGGCGATTATCGGCAAAGGTCTGGGCGACGCCGTCGGCCTGATTACCGACGGACGTTTTTCCGGCGGCACCTGGGGCATGGTCGTCGGTCACGTCGCGCCGGAAGCTTACGTCGGCGGTAACATTGCGCTGGTGAACGAGGGCGATTCGATCACCATCGATGCGCACAAATTATTGATCCAGGTAAACATCAGCGACGCCGAACTGGCGGCGCGTCGCGCGAAATGGAAACAGCCCGCGCCGCGCTACACGCGCGGCGTGTTGGCGAAGTTTGCCAAGTTGGTTTCGACGGCGAGCAAGGGCGCTGTGACGGATTGATAAATAATTTAATCAAATAGTTAAATAAGTTGTTAATAAGGTATAAAAATGTCCAATCCGTTTTTTGATCATCCAATTATTAACTCACCATATGAGGTGCCACTTGCTCATTGGGAATTAGATGATCAAGGACAACCTACTCAGCGATTAATTGAAACTCGTCGTCGCGCAAAATATGTCACGCCAATCCCCAAGCCAAGAAAACAAAAAGGGGGGGTAACGCAAGAGCAGATTTTATTTGGTGAAGAAGATGGGCTTTCCACCAAACAACAGCAATACGACCCTACGCCGATTATCAACGAACTTCGTCAATACGTTGACCAGTGGCGTAACCTGCACAACGCAAATCAATGGCAAGTCACGCCAGAAACTACACGATTGCTACAGCATTGGCGGCATCACAATTTCGATGGTGTCCGTCCATTTTTTTGTCAGATTGAAGCTGTAGAAGTTGCAATTTGGCTAACAGAAGTAGCGCCAAATTCAAAATCTGGCAAAGTCATTCTCGAACAACTTGCTTCCGCAAACAAAGAAGCAAATCCAGATCTGATGCGCCTTGCATTGAAATTGGCGACTGGCGCCGGTAAAACTACTGTCATGGCCATGCTTATCGCTTGGCAAACCATTAACGCCGTTCGCCGCCCTGGCAGCACAAAATTTACTCGCGGATTTCTTGTAGTCGCCCCTGGCTTAACCATCAAAGACCGGCTACGCGTCCTTCAGCCGCATGACCCAGATAGTTATTTTAAGAATCGCGAATTAGTGCCCAACGAGATGCTCGAAGATATCAACCGGGCAAAGATTGTCATTACCAATTTTCATGCTTTCAAATTGCGCGAACGTATCGAGCTTTCCAAGGGTGGACGATCTCTTTTGCAGGGACGTGGTGACGAACTCGATACACTCGAAACCGAAGGGCAAATGCTCCAACGCGTTATGCCTGACCTTATGGGCATGAAAAATATTCTAGTGCTTAACGACGAAGCGCATCATTGCTATAGAGAAAAGCCAAATGTTGAGGATGATGACATCTTAAAAGGGGATGACAAAAAAGAAGCAGAAAAAAATAACGAAGCAGCCCGCTTATGGATTTCCGGTTTGGAAGCCGTCAATCGCAAACTCGGCGTGTCCCGCGTTGTAGATTTATCTGCTACGCCATTTTTTCTTAGTGGGTCAGGCTACGCGGAAGGAACATTGTTCCCTTGGACCATGAGCGACTTCTCACTTATGGATGCCATCGAATGCGGTATCGTCAAATTGCCGCGCGTGCCTGTGGCTGACAACATTCCTGGCGCGGAAATGCCCATGTTCCGCAATCTGTGGGAACACATCGGCAAACAAATGCCCAAGAAAGGCCGCGGCAAAGGCGACAAACTTGACCCGCATAGCATTCCCACACAACTTCAAACCGCGCTCGAAGCGCTGTACGGAAATTACGAAAAAACTTATGCGCTTTGGGCTAAGGCTGGCATTCGCGTACCGCCATGCTTCATAGTGGTATGTAATAACACCGCCACGTCGAAACTTGTTTACGATTACATATCGGGGTTTTACCGCCTAAAAGAAGATGGCACGAAAATACCTGTGCCAGGCCGCCTACCTCTATTCAGCAACTTTGATGAAAACGGCAACCCATTTTCCCGGCCAAACACATTGCTGATTGACAGCGAGCAACTTGAATCTGGCGAAGCGCTGGATGACAATTTTCGCAATCTGGCGGCAGATGAAATTACAAAATTCCGCGGCGAAATTATGCAGCGTGGCGGCAAGTTGGCCGACGAACTTCATGGCGGAAAAGAGATTGATGATGTAACGCTATTGCGCGAAGTGATGAATACCGTCGGCAAATACGGTCAATTGGGCGGCTCGATTCGCTGCGTAGTTTCCGTCTCCATGCTTACGGAAGGCTGGGATGCAAATACGGTTACGCACGTTCTCGGATTACGCGCATTTGGCACGCAACTACTTTGCGAACAAGTGATTGGCCGCGCGTTGCGGCGGCAGTCCTACGACTTGAACGAACAAGGCTTGTTCAATGTTGAATATGCTGACGTATTTGGCATACCTTTCGACTTCACCGCCAAGCCAGTTGTCGCGCCTCCTCAGCCGCCGCGCGAAACTATTCAGGTCAAAGCGATAAAGCCAGATCGCGACGAACTGGAAATCCGCTTTCCTCGCGTTGTCGGTTACCGCGTCGAACTGCCAGAAGAAAGACTGGAAGCTGAGTTTAATGAGGCATCGAAAATGACTCTTACCCCAGAATCAGTTGGGGCGACGGAAACTAGAAACTCAGGAATTATTGGAGAGAGTGCTGACCTCAATCTCGCCCACACGGCCGATACACGCGCGTCGCAAGTGTTGTATGAGCTAACCTCACACCTTGTGTTAACTAAGTGGCGTGATCCAGGGCAAGAACCCAAGCTGCACCAGTTTGGCCAGCTTAAGCGAATTGCCAAATACTGGATTGATAATTACCTCAAATGTGAGGGTGGCACTTACCCCGCACAGTTGAAATACAAAGCACTTGCCGATAGGGCATGTGACAAAATAATCGCTGGCATTAACCGCAAGTTCATCGGCGAGCGGCCCATCAAAGCTGCGCTGGATCCCTACAACCCCATCGGTTCAACCAGACACGTTAACTTCAACACATCGAAAACCGACCGATGGGAAACCGACTCTCGCCGCTGCCAACTCAACTGGGTGATTCTCGATAGCGATTGGGAAGCCGAGTTTTGCCGTGTGGCGGAGTCACATCCACAGGTTCGAGCCTATGTGAAAAATCATAACCTCGGCTTTGAAGTGCCCTATCGCTCAGGTTCGGAGGTGCGCAGCTACAGACCCGACTTTATAGTTCGAGTTAACGATGGCCACGGCGAAGATAATCTTCTCAACCTTATTGTCGAAATAAAAGGTTATAGGCGCGAAGACGCTGATGAAAAAAAATCTACCATGGAAACCTACTGGGTGCCCGGCGTGAATCATATTGGCACTTATGGCCGCTGGGCTTTCGCCGAATTCACTGACGTCTATAAGATTGAATCGGATTTCAAAACCAAGGTTGAACATGAGTTTAATAAAATGATTGACGCATTGCCCAAAGTGACTCCAGCGTGGATCGTATGAAAACTAAAAACTCCCCCCAAACCATATTGCCGACGTCGGGAAAATGGTTTGCTAAATATACAAGCAACCATTTTGTTGGCGTCAACAAAAAGGTTACTTCTTGAGCTGGCGTGTGCTCAAAAAACTACTGCTAGCCGAGGGCAATGAAACCGTTACAAACTGTAACGCTTTGAAAATGACGGCGCCTGATGGAAAACAACGCCTTAACGAAGATCCGGAAAAAATCCGCCAAACGAGTTTTCACCAAAGAAAATTTCAAAGTACTTACAGAAGCTGTTACGCGCAATAAAGCTGAAAAAATAAATATTCAGGATAATCATGGCCAAAAAAACCACCACCAGCAAAACCGTCGAAGCGCTCAAGCATGACGAAGCCAAGCGCAAAAATATTCCGACGGCGGAATTTCAATCCGTGTTGGAAAAAGAAAAACAAAATCCTGTGCGCGTAAATTACCCGCGCAACGCGGCTGGATTGATTGAAGAAAAGTTAAATAGAAACAAAGACTTAGATCCGCAGCTTATTTGGCGTGGCAAAGACGAACAAGACTGGAGCGATCTTGTTGTACACGCGCCGCCGCTTTATATTCAAGAGAAGGTTCACCCCAAAGCCTTGATCGACGATCTGCTGCGCGTCACCAAAGAGCGCGAGCACGAGGCTGGGCAAATTACCGCCGACCTGTTCGCCGATTTTAACGGCATCCCCAAGGGAGCGGACAAAACCGAGTTTTACCAACATGACCAGAACTGGTCGAACCGCATGATTCTCGGCGATTCATTGCAAGTCATGGCCAGCCTCGCCGAGCGCGAAGGCCTGCGCGGCAGAGTGCAATGTATTTATTTTGATCCGCCTTACGGCATCAAATTCAATTCAAATTTTCAGTGGAGTACGACTAACAAGGACGTGAAGGATGGCAATGCAGCCCACATAACGCGCGAGCCGGAGCAGGTAAAAGCATTTCGGGATACGTGGCGTGACGGCATTCATAGCTATCTAACTTATTTGCGTGATCGGCTAACTGTTGCGCGGGATCTACTCACCGATTCCGGTTCGATCTTTGTGCAGATTGGTGATGAGAATGTGCATCGGGTGCGATCGTTGATGGATGAAGTCTTTGGGGATGAAAATTTTATCTCTCAAATTCACTACACGACAACCAGCGGCTTCACATCTGGCTCACTTAGTCGAGCGGGTGACTATGTAGTGTGGTTCGCTAAACGAAAGGAATCCCTAAAATATCGTCAACTCTATTCGGGAAAACTCAATCCACTTGATGACGATAAATCCAAGTACGATCAAGTAGAAGAAAACTCTCTTGAGCGACGCCCGTTGACTTTGCAAGAGAGGCAAAACCAAATAGTTCCAGATTTTGCGAGAGTTTTTCGCTATGGTGCAATAGACAGCCAAGATGCGCCACCCGAACCAACGCCGTTTGAATTCCACGGACGGATGTTTAATCCTCCGCCTGGAAGACATTGGACCGCAAATTATCCAGTTGGAATAGAGCGATTGAGACACGCAAGCAGGCTCGGCCTGCAGGGCAAAGGCATTGCGTACATAAGATACTTCGAAGACTTCAACATAAAGCCACTTCACAATCTTTGGACAGATATTGGAGGTGGAGTACAAAGCCGTTCCGATCCAAAAATCTATGTAGTACAAACAGGCACTGCAGTTATGCAGCGTTGTATTCAAATGTCCACAGACCCCGGAGACCTAGTGCTCGACCCGACTTGTGGTTCCGGCACCACCGCCACCGTCTCCGAACAATGGGGACGTCGCTGGATCACGATTGACACCTCGCGTGTCGCGCTGGCGCTGGCTCGCGCGCGCATCATGGGTGCGCGTTATCCGTATTACCTGCTCGCCGATTCCCGCGAAGGCCAGGTGAAGGAAGCCGAAGTCACCCGCACTATGCCATCCTCACAACCCACGCGCGGCGACATCCGCCACGGCTTTGTCTATGAACGAGTACCACACATCACGCTGAAGTCTATCGCCAACAATACTGAAATTGATGTGATCTGGGATAAATGGCAAGAGACGCTGGAGCCATTGCGAGAGAAACTCAACGCAACGCTCGGTAGGGTGGGCAAAGCGCAGCGTGCCCACGCGGATGCAGTGAACGGTGGGTTACGCGACGAAACCCCGTCGCGAACCCACCCTACAACAGCATGGGAAGAATGGGAAATCCCTCGCGATACCGACGCTAAGTGGAACGATGTAGCAAAAAAATACCATGCCGAATGGTGGCAAGCCCGCATCGCGCGGCAAAAGGAAATCGACGCTTCCATCGCGGCCAAAGCGGAATACGAATTTCTTTACGACAAGCCTTACGATAACAAAAAAAGCGTACGTGTCGCAGGGCCGTTCACGGTCGAGAGCCTGTCGCCGCACCGCGTGTTGGGCGTGGATGAGAACGATGAATTGATCGACCCCAATGCCACAAAAGCCGCACAACCCGGCGGCGAGTATCACGAGAAACAAACCTTCCCGCAAATGATTTTGGAAAACCTCAAAACTGCCGGTGTGCAACAAGCGCACAAGCAAGACAAAATCATTTTCACCGCACTCACGCCGTGGCCGGGCGATCTTGTTTGTGCCGAAGGTCGATACATGGAAGGCGACAAGGAAAAGCGCGCAGCGATTTTCATCGGCCCGGAATTTGGTACCGTCACTCGGCCCGATTTAGTTGAGGCTGCGCGTGAAGCAGGAGATGCCGACTTCGATGTGCTGATCACCTGCGCATTTAACTACGACGCGCACTCATCAGAATTCACCAAGCTCGGCCGCATTCCCGTGCTCAAGGCGCGCATGAACGCCGACCTGCACATGGCGGATGATTTGAAGAACACCGGCAAGGGCAATCTGTTCGTCATCTTCGGCGAACCCGACATTGACATCATCAACGAGAAGGACGGCAAAGTGCGGGTGAAGGTCAACGGCGTCGATGTATTCCACCCCAACACCGGCGAAGTCCACAGCGACAACGCCGACGGCATCGCCTGCTGGTTCATCGACACCGACTACAACGAAGAAAGTTTCTTCGTCCGCCACGCCTACTTCCTCGGCGCCAACGACCCCTATAGCGCACTTAAAACCACGCTGAAAGCCGAAATCAACCAGGAATCATGGGCAACACTCAACAGCGACACTTCACGCGCATTCGACAAACCGAAGTCAGGACGGATTGCGGTGAAGGTAATCAACCATTTGGGTGATGAGGTGATGAAGGTGTTTAAGGTAAACTAAACATGATTCCGCCATTTAACCATTCCCACGTATTGCCCCCGTTTGTAGGCGAAACACATTCATCGGCGAATGGCTCGCCTTACAGTGTGAGCGCGACAGAGTTAGTTGCTCGCTTTGCCACTTCAAGGGAACGCATCGCTTTGCTTGATGGTCTATTTCGATATAGAAAAGCAATGCAAGAGCTAGGATTTATTTCAGGCTTTCAATGGCTGGATGGCAGCTTTGTAGAAAATATTGAGTTACACGCAGACCGCTCACCCAATGACGTGGATATTGTAACCTTTGCCCATCCGCCAGCAGGTATGACAAACCCAGAAATAGGTGAAATGCTAAAGGCCCATCCAGCATTGTTTAACAAAGAGCCGTGCAGAAAATCATTTTGCTGCGATATTTCTTTGGTGCGTTTGAATGTAGATCCCGAAAGATTAGTTCGTGAAACAACGTACTGGCATGGCCTTTTTTCACATCGCCGTGGAGACCATGTCTGGAAGGGACTGTTGCAGTTACCGCTCGATTCAGACGACAATGTGGCTATTGCTCAACTAAATAACATGCAGGACGGAGGGAATTATGCTCCCGCAACTTGAACGTCAGTTTTTGCAGGCTAATCTTGCCCAGGCAAATGCTTTGCTTAACGACTGCTCGCCTGCAGATGATCCAATCGGGCATCATCAGTATTCACAATTGGTTGAGGAGATGGAACAAAAATTAGCTGCTATGCCTAGATTGATAGAACAAGCCCCTGCCGGTGTAGCATTGTTTTTTGGTGGTCGCCCAGTTATTGGCTCGCAAGGTATTCAAGCTAGCTTCAGCGGCAGGGCAATCGAAAAATTCCAAAAAATTGTGAGCCAGCGATTTGCGGCACAAGAAACGGGACCTCTCGGCCAGCGCGGCCGTTTACCCATGAAAGATAATACGCACATGTTAGTAACTGACATAGTACGTGGGTCTTTTGGGTTCGTGCTCCAATCGGCCTTAACGGAAACATCCGATGAACAATTGGACACTTCTCTAAAGTCAGTAGTAGACCAAGTCGCTGACACCATTTCGCGTGTAGCAGCGCAGGATGAAGCAATGTTTGACGAAGCAGTCGCAGAAATAGATGACAGGCAAAAAAGCGCTCTCACTGATTTTTTCAAATTATTAAATAGTGAAGGTGCCACGCTAAGATTGGTCGAAGGCGAGCGTGATTTTGAGCTTGATCAGGCTGCCATTGAGCGAGCAAAAGAACGAGTTGAGGCGCTGCAGATCAGTGAAGAAACAGAGGAAATATCGGGACAGATAGTTGGCTGGGGCGATATTTCTGGTCGGTTTGAATTAAAGCGGCATGATAATAAACAAGCAATATTAGGAGCCGTCTCGCGCGAAGCCTTTAAGCGCATTCAGATTGAAAATCCTGAGCCATACCACAAACACTTTCTGGCTCGTATAGAAGTACGCCGAATAGCTGCACGGAACCGACAACCTAAAATCGCTTATACCTTATTAGGGCTTGAGCCAGCAGATGAGCCTTCTGATTGGCCTGTTCAAGCGATACAACAAGTCATACGTTAAGACAATAATCCTTACTTTCGCACCACGTTACACGCGCGGCGTGTTGGCGAAATTCGCCAAATTGGTTTCGACGGCGAGCAGAGGTGCCGCAACGGATTAATAAATAATTAAATAAAATCAAATAGTTACATATAAACTATACGCATGATATATTTTTACCAAGTGGCGGCATGAATAATGAAAGTCCCTTCCCCTTGAAGGGAAGGGGACGAAACTGAACGTCCTCTATTGATTTAAAGAAATAAATATGCCCAACCGCCTGCAATACGAAACCAGTCCCTACCTGCAACAACACGCCGATAATCCGGTTGATTGGTATGCGTGGAATGAAGAGTCGCTGGCGCGAGCGCGCAAGGAGAACAAACCGATTCTGTTATCGATCGGGTATTCTGCGTGTCACTGGTGTCATGTAATGGCGCATGAAAGTTTCGAGGACGCGGAAACGGCGCGCGTGATGAATGAATTGTTCATCAACATCAAGGTCGACCGCGAGGAGCGGCCCGACCTGGATTCGATTTACCAGACTGCGCATTACATGCTCACGCGGCGCGGCGGCGGCTGGCCGCTGACGATGTTTTTGCAGCCCGACGGCACGCCGTTTTTCGGCGGCACCTATTTTCCGAAACAGCCGCGATACAACCTGCCCGGGTTTGTCGGCGTGATGGAGCGCGTGGCGACATTTCGCCTGAGCAGCGGTGAAGAAATCGTTAAACAGAATATGTCGTTGCTGGCGGCATTCGAGCAGATGTTGCCCGATGCGCAAGAGAACGTGCAACTCGCCGCCACGCCGCTGGAAACCGCGTATACCGTGTTGCGCCATACTTTCGATGCGGTCGACGGCGGCTTCGGTGCCGCGCCGAAATTTCCGCACCCGGGCGAAATCGAATTTCTGCTGCGTCGCCATGCGGCGAAGCAAAACGACGAAGCGCTCAACATGGCCGCGTTTACGCTGAAAAAGATGGCCAACGGCGGCATTTACGACCATCTCGGCGGGGGGTTCGCGCGCTACAGCGTTGATGGTCAGTGGAGCATCCCGCATTTCGAGAAAATGCTGTACGACAATGGTCCGCTTTTGCGTCTTTACGCCGATGCCTGGTTGCTGACGCAGGATCCGCAGTTCAAGCAAGTGGCCGTAGAAACCGCCGCGTGGGCGATGCGCGATATGCAATCACCGAACGGCGGATTCTATTCTTCCATCGATGCCGACTCGGAAGGCGAGGAGGGCACGTTTTATATCTGGGATCGCGAGCAGATCAAAACGCTTCTGACGCACGAAGAGTATGCCGTATTCGCGCCTCGCTACGGACTCGAGGGGCCGCCGAACTTTGAAGGTGAGCATTGGCATCTGCGCATTGTCGAAACGACGGAAGCGATTGCAAAGGCCAATGGCATTTCTGCCGCAGCTTGCGAAGAATTATTCGCATCGGCGCGCGCGAAACTCTACGCAGCGCGCGAAAAACGCGTGCATCCGCATCGCGACGAAAAGACTCTGGTGAGCTGGAATGCGCTGATGATCAAGGGACTCGCGCGGGCGGGCGTGGTGTTCGGCAGGCAGGATTGGGTTGCGTCGGCACGTCGTTCGCTCGATTTCGTGCGCAATGAAATGTGGCGCGGGGGAAGATTGCTCGCCACGCATAAGGACGGCAAATCGCACCTGAATGCCTATCTCGACGATTACGCATTTTTACTCGATGCTTTGCTCGAACTGATGCAGGGGGAATTTCATGCAGACGATTTGAGTTTTGCGCAACAACTCGCCGAAGTGTTGCTCGCGCAATTTGAAGACAAGGAGTCGGGAGGATTTTTTCTCACCAGCCACGATCACGAGCGTTTGATTCACCGCCCCAAACCGGCCCATGATAATGCGACCCCGGCGGGCAACCACGTTGCCGCGTTTGCGCTGCAACGGCTCGGGCACTTGGTTGGCGAAGCGCGCTATCTTGCCGCCGCTGAGCGAACCATCAAACTGTTTTATCCCGAAATGGCGCAAAGCCCATCCGGCTTTGCAACTTTGAGTTCTGCCTTGGCTGAAGCGCTCGATCCTACACAGGTTATTGTTTTAATTGATAAAAATAATCAATCTAAACTTTGGCAGCGAGCATTGTCCGAGTTATATCTGCCGCAAAGCATGATTATTTCGTTGCCGGAAAATGCCAGCGGCCTGCCCGGGGTACTGGAAAAACCCCGTGGCGAGGCTGTCAACGCATGGGTGTGCCAAGGCGTTAGCTGCCTACCGCCGATCAGTGACTTAAATCATTTGGTGAACACGCTGAAAACTGGCAAAATAGCGGCGCTCTAGAATTCACTTTGACCCCTACGGAGAACTCCATGAAATTCAAATTCGCTCTCGCCGCCGCCGCTGTCCTGTTAGCCGCCGGCACCGCAAATGCCTCTCAGGAACTGGCCACCAAAAGCTCCTGCCTCGCCTGCCATGGCGTGGATAAAAAAATCATCGGTCCTTCCTTTCAGGAAATCGCCGCTAAATATGCCGGCGACAAAGACGCGGAAGCCAAGCTGATTAAAAAAGTGAAAGAGGGCGGTTCAGGCGTGTGGGGCCCGATGGCCATGCCGCCGAACCCAGCGGTGAAAGATGATGACATCAAGACCCTGGTCAAATGGGTATTGGCGCAAAAGAAGTAATGTGAATGCGTTGCAGAAAAAGCCGGCCCCGAGCCGGCTTTTTTATTGCCAGCAACGGCTCAAGCGGTCAAATTGACAAGCCCATCCCCTCTACGCATAATCAGCAGCACCAGAACAACACACTACCAGAGGAAATCGCCATGAAATTATCGCAAGCAGCATTATTTGTCTTATCCACGCTGGTAATGGCCGCGTGCGGCAAAAGCGAAGCGCCTGCGCCTAAAGCCGAGGCACCCAAGGCGGACGCGCCCAAAGTTTCTGCCGCGCCCGCGCAACCCGGCGTGATCAAAATCGGGCTTGCCGCGCCGCTCACCGGCCCGCAAGCGCATATCGGCCTCGACATCAAAAACGGCACGCAACTTGCCGTCGACGACGCGAATGCGGCGAATATTGAAGTCGGCGGGGTCAAATTGAAGTTTGAATTAATTGCCGAAGACGATGAAGCGAATCCAAAAACGGCCACCGTTGTGGCGCAGAAACTTGCCGATGCGAAAGTCGCCGGCGTGGTGGGTCACTTCAATTCCGGCGCATCCATCCCTGCATCGCGCATTTATTCTGACGCCGGCATTCCGCAGATTTCGCCATCGTCCACCAGCCCGGTTTACACCAACCAGGGTTACAAAACCACCTTCCGTTTGGTCGCCAATGATTCGCAGCAGGGTCCGGCAATCGGTAACTATGTCGTGAAAAAACTCGGCGCGAAAAAAGTCGCCATCATCGACGACCGCACGGCATACGGGCAGGGATTGGCGGACGAAGTGGAAAAGACGGTTAAAGCCGCCGGCGGTGAAGTGGTAAAGCGCGAATTCACGACCGACAAAGCGACGGACTTCACCGCCATTCTCACGACTTTGAAAGGTCTGAAGCCCGATGTGATCATGTTCGGCGGCATTGATCCGCAGGCAGGTCCGATGGCGAAGCAAATGAAGTCGCTCGGCATTAATGCAAAATTCATCGGCGGCGACGGTTGGCAAACGCCGAATTTCATCAAGCTGGCGGGCGACGCTGCAGAAGGCGCGATGGCGTCCGTACCCGGCCTGCCGAAGGACCAGATGCCCGGCGGCAAAGAATTTCTGGTTCGCTATAAAACCAAATTCGGCAAGGAAGTCGAGTTGTTCGCGCCTTTCGGTTATGACGCCGTCAACGTATTCATCGATTCGATGAAGCGCGCTGGCTCGACCGACCCGGCCAAATTCCTGGCCGAAGTCGGTAAGACCAAAGTCAACGGTATCATCGGCCCTATCGCGTTTGACGGCAAAGGCGATATAAAGGACGGTCCGATCACGATTTTTGCCGTCAAGGCAGGCAAGTGGGAGCCGCAGGAGATCGTCGGCGGCCCGGCGAAATAAAAAATTAGCAGGATATATTCACGATGCGCGTTGATCACAAAAATTACGCCTGACACATAACCCCTATGCTGCATGGTTATTTTATGTTTGCGCTCCATCTCGTGTCGATTTCGTGCTGATTTCGCATGCACAGAATCGGGGTTATTTCACACACGGCACCTTTGCGGTGCCGTGTTTTTTTGTGTCTCCATAGCCGCAAATAGAAATGGAAATTTTTTTACAACAAATCGTCAATGGCCTGGTGCTTGGCAGCGTCTATGCACTGGTGGCATTGGGCTACACCATGGTCTACGGCATTATGGGCCTGATCAATTTTGCCCACGGCGAAGTGGTGATGATCGGCGCGCTGGTATCGATCAGCGTGATGCAGGTCTTTTTTGCCGCCGCGCCCGGACTTTCGCCGGTATTCCTGGTGCTCGGCGCGCTCGCCGTCGCGATACCGGTTTGCATGGCGATTGGGTATACCATCGAGCGCGTCGCCTATCGCCCGTTGCGCCATGCGCCGCGCCTCGCCCCGTTGATCACGGCCATCGGCGTGTCGATTGTGCTGCAGAATCTGGCGATGATGATCTGGGGACGCGGTTATATTTCTTTTCCGGCGATTTTCCCGACGACCAGCCACGATATTTTCGGCGCGCGAATAACCGACGTGCAGGTCACGATTATTGTGATGGCGGTGGTCATCATGGCCGCGCTGTTGATGCTGGTAAATAAAACCAGAATGGGCCGCGCCATGCGCGCCACGGCGGAAAATCCCGCCGTCGCGGGTTTGATGGGGGTCAACATCAATGCGGTTATTTCGTTTACTTTTATAATCGGTTCGGCGCTGGCAGCGATTGCCGGCATGATGGTTAGCGCCAATTACGGTATCGCGCATTATTTCATGGGCTTCATGCTCGGACTCAAGGCGTTCACTGCCGCAGTGCTAGGCGGAATCGGTAATTTGCGCGGCGCGGTGCTCGGCGGCTTGTTATTGGGATTAATCGAAAGTCTCGGTGCCGGCTATATCGGCCAACTTACCGGCGGATTTCTCGGCAGTCACTATCAGGATGTATTTGCGTTTTTTGTGTTGATCTTGGTGTTGGTGTTTAAGCCCTCGGGACTGATAGGCGAGCGAGTTTCGGAGCGAGCATAACTATATGATTATATTGAATAAAATATGATAGAGGCGTGGCAGAAAATCAAGCAGGATCGACGAGCCGCATGGATCGCGTTCGTGCTGCTCGGCATCTTGCTCGCAGCGCTGCCGTACTTCGCCGACGCGGCCGGCGGGCGCTCATGGGTGCGCATTATCGACTTCACCTTGCTCTACATCATGCTCGCGCTCGGCTTGAATATTGTGGTCGGCTTCGCCGGCCTGCTCGATCTCGGCTATATCGCGTTTTACGCAGTCGGCGCCTACCTATATGCGTTGCTCGCCAGCCCGCATTTCAATATTCATTTGCCGTTTTGGGCGCTGCTGCCGATTGGCGCCGCCGTCGCCGGCATGTTCGGCGTGATTCTCG
The DNA here is from genome assembly GCA_049698095.1 of Burkholderiales bacterium. GTDB lineage: Bacteria > Pseudomonadota > Gammaproteobacteria > Burkholderiales > JBEEJL01 > JBEEJL01. The sequence continues at coordinate 21,190 of JBAVXA010000095.1, read as the reverse complement.
GTGCCCCGACGCTGCGTTTGCGCGGCGATTATCTGGCGATCGTCACGCTCGGTTTCGGCGAAATCATTCGCATTTTTCTTAACAATCTTAACGCGCCGATCAATATCACCCACGGCCCGCAAGGGGTGAACGGCATCGATCCGATTTCGGTGGGAAATATTTCATTGGCGAAAACGCAGTCGCTGGCCGGCGTCGATTTGCCTTCATTGCACCAATATTATTATCTGTTTCTCGGCCTCACTCTGCTGATAATCTTCATAACGCTACGTTTGCAGGATTCGCGCATCGGACGCGCCTGGGTCGCGATACGCGAGGACGAAGTGGCCGCCAAGGCGATGGGCATCAACACACGCAATGTGAAGTTGCTCGCTTTCGCCATGGGCGCCTCATTCGGCGGCGTGGCGGGCGGATTATTCGCCGGCTTCCAGGGGTTCGTCAGCCCGGAAAGTTTCGGCCTGATGGAAAGCGTCATGGTGTTGTGCATGGTAGTGCTCGGCGGCATGGGGCATATTCCCGGCGTGATTCTGGGCGGCATTCTACTGGCGACCTTGCCGGAGCTGCTGCGATTCATCATCGTGCCGGTCCAACAATATTTTTTCGGCAAAGTGGTGGTGGATGCGGAAAGCGTCCGTATGCTGATATTCGGTCTGGCGCTGATCGGCGTCATGCTGTTTCGCCCGGCCGGGTTGTGGCCGTCGCCTACGCGCAAGCGCGAGTTGGTGGAAAAGGCATGAGCGCGCTGCTCGAAGCGCGCGGCATCACCAAGTGTTTCGGCGGGCTCGAAGCATTGTGCGGCGTGTCGCTTACCATTAACAGCGGAGAAATCTACGGATTAATCGGGCCGAACGGCGCGGGCAAGACCACATTCTTCAATGTACTTACCGGATTGTATAAGCTTGACGGCAGACAGGATCGTGGCGAAGTGTTGTTCGACAGCCGGGTCATTTCGAAAGCGGAGCCGCATCAAGTCGCAAGGCTCGGCATCGCGCGCACATTTCAGAACATCCGTTTGTTCGGCAACATGACGGTGCTGGAAAATGTCATGGTAGGTCGTCATGTGCGCACGCATGCCGGCGTGATTGGCGCTGTCCTGCGCGGACAGCACACGCGCGCGGAAGAGCAGGCAATCCATGAGAGAGCAATGCAACTACTCGAGTATATTGAACTTTCTGATAAGGCAGACAACCTGGCAAAGTACCTCGCCTACGGCGATCAACGTCGTCTCGAAATCGCCCGCGCGCTTGCAACCGATCCGAAACTTCTCGCGCTCGACGAGCCCGCTGCGGGCATGAACGCCACTGAAACCATTGGGCTGAAAAGATTGCTGGAAAAAATCCGCGCCGATGGCGTAACGATTTTATTGATTGAACATGACGTGAAACTGGTTATGGGCTTGTGCGATCGCGTTGCTGTGCTCGACTACGGCAAGAAAATTGCCGAAGGCATGCCGCAGGCAGTTCAACGCGATCCGGCCGTGATCGAAGCCTATCTGGGAGGCGTGGTTGCTTAAGGTCGGCAACCTGCAGGTGTCCTACGGCGGCATCAATGCCGTCAAGGGCATTTCGTTCGAGGTGAACGATGGCGAGCTGGTATGCCTTATCGGCGCCAACGGCGCCGGTAAAACCACGACGCTGAAAGCGCTATGCGGTTTGATTCCGTTTCAAGGCGGCAGTGCGCACTATGCCAAAACCGATCTGCGCGGGCTGGCACCGCACCAGTTGATACAACACGGCATCGCCTTGGTGCCGGAAGGCCGCGGTGTGTTCGCGCGCATGGGCATCGAGGAAAACCTGCTCATGGGCGCATTCGCGCGAAGTGACCACGCCGAAATAAAAGCCGACCTGGAAAAAATCTATGCTTTGTTTCCTCGCCTGAAAGAACGCCGCGCACAGATCGCCGGCACCTTGTCCGGCGGCGAGCAGCAAATGCTCGCCATCGGCCGCGCCATCATGAGCCGGCCGAAATTATTGCTGCTCGACGAGCCGAGCATGGGTCTCTCGCCCATCATGGTGCAAAAAATATTCGAAGTCATCCGCGATATTTCACACAGCGGCGTGACCATATTATTGGTCGAGCAGAATGCCCGGCTGGCGCTTGAAGTGTCGAGCCGCGGCTACGTGCTCGACGGCGGGCGCATCAGCCTGACGGATGATTCCCATGCACTGCTTAATAATCCGCAAGTGCGCCACGCGTATTTGGGCGAGTAGAACGCCGCTGCGGTACCACCGGCAGACTTCAGCGTTTTTTTCATGCCGCGTCGGCATCCCCAGTTGGAGTAAAATGTGCAAAACTTGATCCAAATCAATACCGACGATCTCGCGAGAACCAGAATGAAAATTGGAAAGATTTTTTTCGTTTATGTGCCAGATAGCTTGCAGGCAAATTGAAATTAACCGCAACGAAGGAAATAAAATGCACAACCAATTGAGAGTCGTTTCCGCCTTGCTGGTTTCTGTTTTCTTTACCGCGTGTGGCGGCGGATCGTCGTCGTCCAATTCGGCACCGAATCCCTCCGGTCTGACTGCATCGATGAACACCGGCAATTATTCCACCATCAGTTCCGAATCTTATTCCAGCGGTCTCATCCTCGACTCTTTTGTGACCATTGCGACCGCCGCTGGTGTGCAGGTGTCAACAATGCGGTCCGGTTTGAATCTGAAATCATTGACCAGGCAATTGCTTTCCGAGTCGATGCTGGCCGGCAGCTTTCCCGCCACCGTGGCCGGTGTCGTGACGAATAGGACGGTTGCCTGCAGCGTGTCTGGCAACTATACCGTAAATTTTAACGATGCCGATAACAGCACGACATTCACCGCAGGCGACAGCGTGACTTCGGTATACAGCGGATGCGTGACGTCCAGCGCCGCGGGGAACTTCACGCGAAACGGCACAGCGGTGACCAGTCTTACCAGAGTCGTGGGCGATTTTACCAACCAGAATTCGTATTTCGAGCTTAGCGGCAATTTGAACTTCCAAAATCTCGCGATTAATCTTGCGGCAACGACGAGCACTCCGGCGGTTTCGTTAAACATGCTGGGAAATATCGCTTCTGCCACCGTCAATAATCCGACGGGAACCTCGACCGACACAACGACTATTCCCGCGCTGACTGTCAGTTCGGGGTCGGATTCCCTGATTTATGCGAATTACCAGTTGAATGAAACCACGGATAATGTCGCGAAACTAACCATCAGGAGCGGGCAAGGAACTTTTACCGATAGTAGCTTCGGCTCAGTGGCGTTAGCGACTTCTGTGCCGTTCCAGGGCGCAGTCGGAGGCAATCCGTCAACGGGCCGCCTGAGAATCGAAGGCGAAAATGCTTTCGCTTATGTAACGGCGATTGACGCATTCAGCGCACGGCTGGAACTCGACCTGGCAAAGGACGGCACAATTGAAACTTCGCAGGCTGTTGCCTGGTCCGCCATTACCTTCTAAAAAATTTTCCGGTCCTATGCGAGAAACGCCGGCATTGCCGGCGTTTTTTATTGCTAAACTCTCGTGCATGCAAACAGAATACCTTTTTCTGCTTTTTTTCGCGCTTCCTTTTTCGCCGTCGGCGGCTAGCGCCGCAACCGATAAAGCGACGGATTGCGTGTTCTCAGCTGAGGCAGGCTTGCGCATGGAAAGTTTCGAATATCGTGAGACAGACCTTTATGGGCAGTTGATTGACAGGGAAGATGGCCTACTGCCGGCGCTCCATCTGGGCGCGAGCACTAAATGCGGCGCATGGGACTTGACTGCCAGCGGGTCGTTGCAGCGCGCGCGGCTGGACTACGATGGTCGAACCAGTGGCGGAAGGAAACTATCTTCCCGTACGTTAGAAAATATCCGTGAATTTTCGTTACAGGCCGGGCGACGTTTTTTAACCGGCGGCACACATAGCGTTGGCGTATACGGCGGCGCCGGCTATTGGCGATGGCAACGTAATATCGCCGCGGTAGGCAGCGTGTCAGGACTCGATGAAACCTACCGCTGGAACTATTATTATATTGGCGGAAACGTGGCGCTACTGGAAAACACGCCCCATATGCTGATGGCCGACCTGCGCTGGAGGCGCATGACACGGGGAAAACTGAACGTGGATTTTCGCGGCGTGTTCGACCATGCCGACAATCTGGATTTGAAAGTGAAAGACGGGTGGCGCGTCGCCGTGCCCTGGCTGTATTCCTTGACGCGCACGGATTCGCTACGCGTCGAACCGTACTGGCAAGGCTGGGGCGTTCAGCGTAGCGCGGCGAAACCACTGTTGCGAAACGGCGTCGTAGTCGGCGAGTTTTTCGAACCCACAAGCGACACCCGCCTGTTCGGCATCAGCGCAGTGTGGATACATGAGTATTAAAGGTGTCGCGCCAGCGAAGCAGAAACATCGCTATCAAAGTGGCGATTGTCCGCTCCAGCCAGTTTTTATTCGCCATCCCAGATTGAAAAGCCATGAACGCAGGCGAACGCTTGCCTGATAAATTTCCCGCTGCAGTTTGCGCCATGTCGGCATTGATTGCTTGGGCCGATCGCCGATAGTCGATGCAAAACTGTCGAGCGCCCACACCGGCGCCGGGTAGAGAGCCCTAAGCAATACTCCGTGGCGCCATTCCATGTCGATGTAATCATCTACGGGTTCGCTCCAGCTTTCACTCTGCGCGAGCAATTTTCTGGCCGCGGATGGATGAATCGCGTAGCCCTGACCGCCGCGCGGGCCTTTGAGATGTTTGACTAAATGGCGGCCACCGACTGCGCTTGCCAGAATCCGAAACGGCCGCTCGAACACCCAGCCGATGCGGATAAAGCCAAGTTGCGTGATATGTTGATCAAGCCAGTTCATCACGGCGCCGAAATCGTCGCTGAATTCGATGTCGTCTTCCAGTACTACACAGGGCAGGTTGTTTTCAACACACCACTGCCACAGCAGATAGTGGCTCGCGTACACACCTATTTCGCCCGGGCGCATTGCATAGCCGATTTTCCTCAGGCGGGCGGCATGATCGTATTTCTCCAGCGCCGGATGCAGGCTGACAGCACCGTCGATGGCATCAAAGAATTCGAATTCCACACCGAGTTCGCGCAAACGGCGGGTGATGTGTTCACGCCGGTCAAGCGCACGCGTCAGGCTGATGACAAAAATTTTCATTGATTCAGTTTACTATTTATCGGCGGCCACAGCATAGCTGCGCGGTCATTGATTCGGCATCGATTTTGCCTGCACGGGATCAAAATCGGGCTGCTGCTATAATCCAAGAGTGATCGACAATTTCCCGAGGGGCATATGAGTCTTTCCGCAAGCGAATTGAATGACCTCAAACGTGCCAAGGCACTACTTGAGAACCCCGGTCTTGCGGCGAAAATTACCAGCATGCTCGGCTCGCCGCTCGAGAAGGGCATGGCGCGCCTGCCGGCGAAAATTTCCGACGGCGTACAGAAAGCCGCCCACGCATCGCTAATGAAAGCGACCAATGTCGCCGTGCGGTCGCTCGACAGCAATATCAAGCCGGAATCGTCCGATGGCTTCCATAAAATCGCTGCAACAATATCCGGCGCCGCAGGCGGCATGTTCGGCTTACCGGCGCTGGCAATCGAGCTGCCCGTTTCCACGGTCATCATGCTGCGCTCGATATCGGATATCGCGCGCAGCGAAGGCGAGAATATTTCCGAAGTCGATTGCAAGCTGGCGTGCCTGTCTGTATTCGCATTGGGAGGCAAATCTGCCAGCGATGATGCAAGCGAAACCGGCTATTTCGCTGCCCGTTCCGCGCTTGCCGGTGCGGTGAGTGAAGCGGCAAAATATATGGCGAAAAAGGGGGCAGTCGACGCGACTGCTCCGGCATTGGTGCGGCTGATCAGCCTGATTGCGTCACGCTTCGGCATTGTTGTGTCGGAAAAAGCCGCCGCGCAGGCGGTGCCGATTATCGGCGCGGTCGCGGGGGCGATGATCAACAGCATTTTTATCGACCACTTCCAGGACATGGCGCGCGGACATTTCATCGTGCGCCGGCTGGAAAAAACACACGGCGAAGCATTGGTCCAGTCGGCTTATAAACAAGCGTAATTCCTTACTCCGGCGAGACCCATTCCTTCGCCACCAGAAATTCCCGATACAGCTTATCTTCCGCCGATCCGGCTTGCGGCTTCCAGTCGTAGCGCCACTTCACGATCGGCGGCATTGACATCAAAATGGATTCGCTGCGTCCGCCCGACTGCAGCCCGAACAGAGTGCCGCGATCCCAGACCAGATTGAATTCGACGTAACGCCCTCTACGATAAGCCTGGAAATCGCGTTCGCGCTCTCCGTACGGCATGTCTTTACGTCGAGCCAGGATCGGCAGATAGGCATCGAGAAAGCGATCGCCCACACGCTGCATGAAGCCGAAGCTGAACTCGAAGTCCTTTTCGTTCACGTCGTCGAAAAAAATACCGCCGATACCACGCGGCTCCTTGCGATGCTTCAGATAAAAATAGTCGTCGCACCATTTTTTGAAAGCCGGGTAATAGCCTTTTCCCAGAGGATCCAGCGCCTGCTTGCAGACATGGTGAAAATGTACCGCGTCTTCGGCAAAACCGTAATAGGGAGTCAGGTCCATGCCGCCGCCGAACCAGAACACGTCGGCCTCTCCCACTTTGGTCGCGTTGAAAAAACGCACATTCATGTGCACAGTTGGCGCATACGGATTGCGCGGATGCAAAACCAGCGATACGCCAAGCGCTTCCCACGATCTTCCGGCCAGTTCAGGACGATGCGCGGTCGCCGATGGCGGCATCTTGTCGCCGAAAACGTGGGAGAACGCGACGCCCGCGCGCTCGAACACATTGCCGTCTTCGAGTATGGCGCTGTTGCCGCCGCCACCTTCGGCGCGCACCCAATCGTCACGCACGAATTTCTTTCCATCGACGCCTTCAAGCGCCGCGACGATAGTCTTTTGCAGCCCGGTGAGATAAGTTTTGACGCGATCGCTATGCATAATTATTTTCTGAGAACTCTGTCCGATTCGAAATCCTGAATGGTGGAAGGCGATTTGCTGCGTCCAATGCGTCCCGGCACAACCAGCGCTATGTTACCAAACTGGCCTACGCATTCGTGATAGGTTTTTACTGGACGCCGCCCTGATACATTGGCGCTGGTGGAAACCAGTGCCATACGCAACGCTTTGCATAATCTGACCGCATCTGGATGTGCATCGACGCGGACGGCAATTTTCCTGTTCCGGCCGCGCAATGCGGACGAGGCGCGATGCGACGCCGGCATTAACCAGGTGTGCGGTCCAGGCCATTTCGATAGCGCCATTTTTCTTTGTTCAATAGTGAGCGGTTTGATAAACGCTGCAAGGCGTTCGAATCTATCCGCAATCACGATCAGGCCCTTGCTGCGCGGCCGTTTTTTGATTGATAGTATCTTATTGATTGCATTGATATTGTCAGGGTCACAACCAAGACCGAAACATGATGCGGTGGCATAGGCAATGACGCCGTCGTGTGCGAGATGGGCACGGATTTTTTTTATCAGCGTGTGCGATAACGCCGGCAACATGGCGCTATTTTTTCATGCCGGTTTTTTCCAACCGGCAATTGCGCGCCAGCCGATATCGCGGCGCATGTGCATTCCCTCAAACTTTATCGGCTCGGCTAATTCGTAGGCATATTGCTTTGCCTGTTTGACGTTGACGCCCAATGCCGTGGCGCAAAAAACGCGTCCGCCGTTGACGACGACATTTTTGCCGTCGAGTTGGGTGCCGGCGTGAAATACCATACCATGCTCGCTCGGCTTGGGCAGCCCGGAAACCACAGCGCCTTTGCGCGGATTATCCGGATAGCCGGCGGCGGCAATCACCACGCCGAGCGCGGCGCGGCGATCCCATTCTGCCTCGATTTGATCGAGTGTGCCGCTGATGGCGTGGTCGAGCAGAACGGTGAAATCCGTCTTGAGACGCAGCATGATCGGTTGCGTTTCCGGATCTCCGAGGCGGCAGTTGAATTCCACCACACGCGGGTTCCCCTGCGCATCGATCATCAGGCCGGCGTAGAGAAAGCCGGTGTAGATGATGCCGTCTTCCGCCATGCCTTGTACGGTGGGCAAAATTATTTCGCGCATTACCCGCGCATGCACGTCCGGCGTCACGACAGGCGCCGGTGAGTAGGCGCCCATCCCGCCGGTGTTGGGTCCCAGGTCGCTGTCGTTGAGCCGTTTATGGTCCTGCGTCGTGGCGAGGGGCAGGACATGTTTACCATCGACCATGACGATGAAGCTTGCTTCCTCGCCGGCCATGAATTCTTCAATCACCACGCGTGCGCCGGCATCGCCGAGCTTATTGTCGGCCAGCATCATATCGGCAGCCTGGTGCGCTTCATCGAGCGTCGTTGCAACCACAACGCCCTTGCCCGCCGCAAGACCGTCAGCCTTGATCACGATCGGCGCGCCTTGCGAATTTATATAAGCATGCGCGTCCACGGCATTGGTGAAGGTGGCATAGGCAGCGGTCGGAATGCCGTGGCGTTGCATGAACCGCTTGGCAAAATCCTTTGAGCTTTCCAGTTGTGCTGCGGCTTTGCTGGCGCCAAATATTTTCAGTCCGGCTTCGCGGAAAGCATCGACGATTCCAGCGGCGAGCGGCGCCTCCGGCCCGACTACTGTGATAAAAATTTCTTCGCGTTTGGCGAATTCCACCAAGGTGGGGATTTCGGTAATGTCGATGTTGGTCAGTCCGGGCTCCAGAGCCGTGCCGGCATTTCCCGGCGCGACAAACACTTTGGCGACGCGCTTCGACTGGGCGATTTTCCATGCCATCGCATGTTCGCGGCCGCCCGAGCCGACGATCAGAATATTCATTATTATGCTCCCCCGAACATTGGCAGAAAATCAGTGGCGGAAATGGCGGATGCCGGTCAACACCATAGCGATGCCGTGTTCATCCGCGGCAGCAATGACTTCGTCGTCGCGCATGCTGCCGCCGGGCTGGATGATCGCTTTCGCGCCATTTTCGGCAATCACGTCGAGCCCGTCGCGGAACGGGAAAAACGCGTCACTGGCGGCGACCGAGCCGTGGAGATCGAAACCGACGTTCTTGGCTTTGATCGCGGCGATCTTGGTTGAATCGACGCGGCTCATCTGGCCGGCGCCAATGCCGAGTGTCTGCCCGTTATTGCAGAAAACAATCGCGTTCGACTTGACGAACTTGGCGACGCGGAAGGCGAACAGCAAGTCGTCCAGTTGTTGTGGTGTGGGTTGGACTTTAGTCACAACTTTTAGGTCGCTGACGGAAATGTTTTTCACATCGGGCGTCTGCACCAGGAAACCGCCTCCGACGCGTTTGTAATCGAATTCGTTGGTTCCGTCGGCCAGGTCAATCGTAAGGACGCGGATGTTCACCTTGGCGGCCAGAAGTTTCAATGCTTCGTCGTCAAATGCCGGCGCGATCAGAACTTCGACAAACTGTTTGGCGAGTTCCTGGGCAGTGGCCGCATCGACCGCGCGGTTGAATGCGATGATGCCGCCGAACGCCGAGGTTGGATCGGTCTGGAACGCGCGCTTGTAGGCGCTGAGGGTGTTCTCGCCGGTCGCCGCGCCGCATGGATTGGCATGCTTGATGATTACGCAAGCCGGCACATCAAAGGTTTTTACACATTCCCACGCCGCATCGGCGTCGGCGATATTGTTGTACGATAATTCTTTGCCTTGAAGTTGTTTGAATGTGGCGAGCGAGCCGGGAACGGCGGGCAGCTCTGCGTAAAACGCCGCCTGTTGATGCGGATTTTCGCCATAGCGCAGATCCTGCGTCTTGGTGAATTGCAGATTCAACTTGTGCGGAAACGGCTGCTTCTCGTAGCTCAGGTCCAGCGCAGTCAGATAATTGCTGATTGCGCCGTCGTAAGCGGCCGTATGACTGAACGCCTTTTTTGCCAAAGTGAATTTTGTGGCATCCGACAACGTCCGATTATTATTGCGTAACTCATTGATTATATTAATATAATCATTAGTGTCGGTAACGATGCCAACATGCAGATAATTTTTCGCCGCTGCGCGCACCATGGTCGGTCCGCCGATATCAATATTCTCAATTGCGTCCTCGAGTTTGCAACCGGGTTTGGCGACGGTCGCGCCGAACGGATACAAATTCACGATGACCAAATCAATCGGCGGAATATTATGTTCGAGCATTTTCGCGACATGCTCCGGCAGCTCGCGCCGACCCAGAATGCCGCCATGGATTTTCGGGTGCAAGGTTTTCACGCGGCCATCCAGCATTTCGGGAAACCCGGTGTAATCGGCGACTTCTGTTACCTTGATGCCGGCGTCAGCCAGTAACTTCGCCGTACCACCGGTGGAAATAATATCGATCTTCAGCTCGCTCAATGCTTTTGCGAATTCGACTACTCCGGTTTTATCGGAAACACTGATGAGAGCAAGCTGGATGGGATTCATGAATTATTCAGTTCTTAAGGTGTGACTAAGTGCCAGTGCAAATGCTTCATGTTGCGTAATCTGAATGACGGCTGAAATTATTCAATCCCGTACAGATTCATTTTCTTACGCAGGGTATTTCGATTCAGGCCGAGCAAATCCGCCGCCCGGCTCTGGTTGCCGCTTACGTGCTGCAACACTACTTCGAGCAGAGGTTTTTCCACGCTCGCCAGAACCATATCGTACACGGGACCGGATTTCTCCCCATCCAGGTCATTGAAATACTGCCTGAGCACGCGGCGGACGCTCGCTGAGAGCTCGCTTTCCCTGACTTCCTTATCTTTTGTCATGCTGCCAATTCTTCGTCTATGCCGGTAAGTGGCGGTTCATAACGCAGGCGTCGATCGTTTGCCGCGAGTTCGTCAAAAAACAATTCAATCGCCCGGTATTGCTCGTCGGCAGTTTGTAACTGGTTCATGCTGTGGCGAAAAGCAGCGGAGCCGACCAAGCCTTTGGTGTACCAGGAAATATGTTTGCGCGCGACGCGCACCCCGGTTTGCTCGCCGTAGAATTCATGCAGGTCACGCAGGTGTTCAACCAGTACGCGGCGGATTTCATTGACTTCCGGTGGCGGTAGATGCCCGCCAGTTTGCAGAAAATATTCGATTTCGCGGAAAATCCATGGACGGCCCTGAGCCGCGCGGCCGATCATCACGGCGTCGGCGCCGGTATAGTCGAGTACGAATTTGGCTTTTTCCGGAGTCGTGATATCGCCGTTGGCGATCAAAGGGATGCTGATGGAACGCTTTACCGCTGCGATTGTGTCGTATTCCGCCGAGCCAGTGTACTGGCAGGCGCGCGTGCGGCCGTGCATCGCCAGCGCCTGTATGCCGGCGTCTTCCGCGATGCGCGCAATCATGATCGCATTACGATTCTGTTTGTCCCAGCCGGTGCGGATTTTCAGCGTGACCGGCACATCCACCGCTTTTACCACCGCCTCAACAATCCGTTTAACCAGCGGCTCGTCCTGCAACAGTGCAGAACCCGCCATGACATTGCAAACTTTCTTTGCCGGGCAGCCCATATTGATATCGATAATCTGCGCGCCCTGATCGACGTTGTATTTCGCCGCCTCTGCCATCATCCCTGGATCCGCGCCGGCAATCTGCACGGAAATGGGATCCACTTCGCCTTCATGGTTGGCGCGACGTCTGGTCTTTTCCGACCCCCACAACAGCGAATTGCTTGAAACCATTTCGGAAACAGCCATTCCCGCGCCCATCAGCTTGCATAATTGACGGAATGGCCGATCCGTCACGCCCGCCATGGGCGCGACAATCAGGTTATTTTTGAGAACATGAGGGCCGATGCGCATCGCGGCTTTAATTATAAAAACAGGAGTGCCTATTTTATACGCAATTGGCAAATGGAGTAAAAATTATTCGAAAAATCTTTCTAGCAAAAAACTTTGAATTCACAAACAAATCATTTTTGCAAGAAAAATGATCCTTTGTTTATCAAATGATTAGGTTTTTCTGTGTGGAAAGAATAGAGCCGACTCAGGTTTAGAAAGCATTTAGCGGTAAAGTTTTCCAGACCATTTTTGGTGTCGTGCACCATGGGAGAAGCGAAAGTTGAAGGCTGATGCCCGGATAAATCCGACCACAGGTGGCGTAAATCGGGGTACTTAATTCTTTGCGATAAATATATTGTCTGTCCTAATGCGCTTTTTCCCAGTTCGGCCCGACACCGGTCTCCACCAGCAGCGGCACTGCCAGTTTTGCCACATTACCCATCAGCGGCGGCAATTCATTTTTCACCAGTTCAACTTCTTTGTCGGGCACTTCGAGCACGAGTTCATCGTGTACTTGCATGATGAGTTTACTGCGCAATTGTTTCGCGCTGATCCAGTTGTCAACGGCGATCATCGCGAGCTTGATCAGGTCTGCCGCGGTGCCTTGCATCGGTGCGTTTATGGCGGCGCGCTCGGCACCTTGCCGGCGCTGCGGGTTGCTGTTGCGGATTTCCGGCAGGAACAGGCGTCGCCCGAATACGGTTTCGACATAGCCCTGGTCGCGCGCCTGGTTACGCGTGCGTTCCATGTATTTCGCCACGCCGGGGTAGCGCGCGAAATAGCGTTCGATGTAACTCGCTGCGGCGCCTCGCTCAATTCCCAGATTGGCTGCGAGGCCGAAGGCGCTCATGCCGTAAATCAAGCCGAAGTTGATCACCTTTGCATAGCGGCGCTGTTCGCTGCTTACGTCGGTGAGGTCGACGCCGAAAATTTCCGCTGCAGTCGCTCTATGTATGTCTTCCCCCGCCGCGAACGCTTTCAGCAATCCTTCGTCGCCGGACAAATGCGCCATGATGCGCAACTCGATTTGCGAGTAGTCCGCAGAAATAATCTGCGCGCCGGGCGGTGCGATGAATGCTTCGCGGATGCGGCGGCCCTCAGGGGTGCGCACGGGAATATTCTGCAGATTGGGGTCGTTGCTCGCCAGACGTCCGGTTACGGCAATTGCCTGGCCGTAGTTCGTGTGCACGCGACCGGTATGCGGGTTGACCATGCGCGGCAATTTGTCGGTGTAAGTCGATTTCAGCTTGGCAAGTCCGCGATATTCGAGCAGCAATTTCGGCAAGGGATGATCCTGCGCCAGTTGTTGCAGCACATCCTCGTCGGTCGACGGTTGTCCACCCGGGGTTTTTTTGACCACCGGAATTTTCATTTTTTCAAACAGGATTTCCTGCAGTTGCTTGGGTGAATTCAGGTTAAACGGCTGCCCCGCCTGCTCATGCGCTTTGGCTTCCAGCGTGATCAGTTTTTCGCCCAGTTCGCGGCTCTGGATTTCCAGTAATTTCAAATCCAGCAGCACACCATTGCGTTCGATGCGCCACAGCACCTGCATCGACGGCATTTCAATTTCGCGGTAAATGAAATCGAGTTTTTTGTCCGCGGCAATCTGCGGGTAGAGATGCTGATGCAATTGCAGTGTGATGTCCGCGTCTTCCGCCGCGTATTCCGCGGCTTGCTCGATGCCGACCTGATCGAAGCCGATTTGCCCGGCGCCTTTGCCGGCGACGTCTTCGAACAGGATGGTTTTACTGTTCAGGTGGCGTAGCGCCAGATTATCCATGTCATGCCGCTGGTGCGATTCCAGCACGTACGATTGCAGCAGGGTGTCATGAGCAACCCCTTTCAGCGCGATACCGTGATTGGCGAACACATGCATGTCGTATTTCAGGTTCTGCCCGACTTTATTCTTCTGCGGATTTTCCAGAAACGGTTTGACTGCCGCAAGAATCTCTTTTAGCTCGAGTTGCTCCGGTGCGCCCGGGTATCGGTGCATTAGCGGCAGATACGCGGCGGTTCCCGGCTCGACGCAAAACGACATACCGACAATTTGTGTCTGCATCGGGTCGAGACCGGTGGTCTCAGTATCGATGCAGGCGAGCGATGCATGATTCAGCTTGGTGAGCCAGGCGTCGAATTGTGCTCGGGTGAGAATGGTTTCGTAATGGCGCGGATATTTCGGCGCTTCGTCAACCACCGTCGCAATATGGTCCTGCGCGGCATAATCGCGGCCGGCGTTCTTTTCGAGCGGCGCATTGAATTGTGTTTTGTTCGCCGAAGGTTTGCCATTCGGGTCGGCCCCGGCCTTGAGTTCTTTCAACCATGTCTTGAATTCAAAACGCTCGAAAAGGTTTTCCAGTGCCGACTTGTCCGGCGCCTGCGGCAGCAACGCGTCGAATTCCAGCGGCAATTCCACGTCGCATTTGATGGTTAGCAGCTCGCGTCCTTTGGGTAGCCAATCCAGCGCTTTGCGTAAATTGTCGCCGACCACGCCTTTGATTTTCTCGGCGTTGGCGACGATATTGTCGAGTGATTCGTATTCGGTCAGCCATTTGACCGCCGTTTTCGGCCCGACTTTATCCACCCCGGGCACGTTGTCGACGGCGTCGCCAATCAGCGTCAGATAATCGATAATCCGATGCGCGGGAACGCCGAATTTGGTCTGCACGCCCGCCTCATCGAGCTTTTCGTTTGACATGGTGTTGACCAGCATCACATGCGGGTTTACCAGTTGCGTAATGTCTTTGTCGCCGGTGGATATGACGGTTTTGACGCCGCGCGCTTCGGCGTGCTTGGCGAGGGTGCCGATGACATCGTCGGCCTCGACGCCTTCCACGGCGAGTAACGGCCATCCCATGGCGCGAATTGCGTCGTGCAGCGGCGCAATCTGGTCGCGCAGCTCGTCCGGCATCGGTGCGCGGTTCGCCTTATATTCCGGATATAAATCGTCGCGGAAGGTTTTTCCTTTTGCGTCGAATACGCATGCGATATACTCGGCGGGGAAGTCGTGGCGCAATCTGCGCAGCATTGACAAAACGCCGTAAATTGCATTGGTCATTTCGCCCTTTGAATTACGCAGGTCCGGCAACGCATGGTAAGCGCGGTAAAGGTACGACGACGCGTCGACAAGCAATAAGGTTTTATTCATTTTTTCCAGGATGACACGATATGAACGATAAACTTCCGAAAGTGATTGACGGAGAACATCAGGGAAGATCCCTGCAGTCGGCGCGCGAATCGTGGCGCATGTTCGAGATTATGGCAGAGTTTGTCTCCGCAACGGAACGCCTGGCGGACGTGCAGCCGGCGGTGAGTATTTTCGGCAGCGCGCGCACTCCGCACGACCATCCGTATTACATTCTCACCGAGCAAATCGCGCGCCAGTTGTCCGATGCCGGCTTCACTGTGATTTCCGGTGGCGGGCCAGGCATTATGGAAGCGGCCAATAAGGGCGCTTACTTCGGCAAATCGGTTTCGGTCGGGCTCAACATTAATCTGCCGCACGAGCAAAGCGGCAATCCCTATCAGGATGTTTCTCTTTCGTTCGATCATTTTTTTGCACGCAAAGTCATGTTCGTCAAATTTGCCGTGGCTTATGTAGTGATGCCTGGCGGTTTCGGCACGTTGGACGAATTGATGGAGGCGCTCACCTTGGTGCAGACCGGCAAGACGCGGAAGATTCCTATTATTCTTGTCCACGAACCTTTCTGGCGCGGGTTGCTGGAGTGGATAAAGCATACCCTCGTGGCGGAAGGCATGATCAGCCCTGAAGACATGAATCTGGTGAAAGTGCTCGACGATCCGAAAGATGTGGTGAACGCCATTTTCGATCACTACGAAACGCGCGGATTCGAACCTTCCGCCGCTGAGCGCGAAATACAATTGAGCCTGTAACCGTTTCATTCGTCGGTTTCTAGGTAACTATTTGATTATTTTGAATTAATTCTATGTCCGTCTATACCACCGTCAGCCCGCCGCAATTGGCGGCGTGGCTGAAAAATTATTCGTTGGGAGCACTGCAGGAATTACAAGGTATTGCGTCGGGTATCGAGAACACTAATTATTTTGTCACTACCAGTCACGGCAAATATGTCTTGACGCTGTTCGAAAAATTGCAGGCTTCGGAATTGCCATACTACATGCACTTGATGGCCCATCTCGCCAACCACGGTTTTCCCTGTCCGCGGCCGGTGGCGAATTTCGCTAACGAATATGTCAGCCAGCTCAACGGCAGACCTGCCTCGATCGTAAGCTGCCTGCCCGGCAAATCGATCGTTGATGCGACGGCAGGGCAGTGCGCAGAAGTCGGCGCAATGGTGGCGGATATGCATCTTGCCGCGCAAGGCTACACCCAGCGCATGGTCAACCCGCGAGGTCCGCACTGGTGGCAGACCTATTCGCAACAGCTTTTGCCCAAAGTGACGCGTGAACAGGAAAAAATAATCGAGGGCGAGCTTGCTTTTCAGTCGCAGCATCGCCACGATGCGCTGCCGCGCGGCGTGATCCATGGCGATTTATTCCGCGACAATGTGTTATTCGACGACGGCCGCATCGGCGGCGTGATCGATTTCTATTTCGCCTGCAATGATGTGCTGCTTTACGATCTGGCGATTACGGCAAATGACTGGTGCATGTGTGCCGATGCGACATTGGACATCCCGCGCCTGTCGGCCTTGCTGCGCGGCTACAATGCCGAGCGCGCCTTTACCGACGCCGAACAGGCGGCCTGGCCGGTCATGCTGCGTGCGGCAGCGTTTCGCATCTGGCTCGGCCGCCTGGGTTACAATCATTTCCCGATGGAAGGCGAAATGACGCACACCAAGGACGCCGGGCTTTACCAGCGCCTGTTGCAGCGGCATATCGATGCGCCGCTTGACCTCGCCGCATTAACGGCATGATCGGCAATATTCAGGGAGACAATATGAAAGTACGTGATTTAAGCGCATCCAACGGTTGGGACTGGATAAAAGACGCGTTCAAGCTGTTCGCCAAAAGTCCCGCGTTGTGGATTGCCCTGTCGGTGGTGTTGATTATCATCTGGATTATCGGATCGATGATTCCGGTTTTGGGGCAACTCGCGCTTGGTATCCTGTATCCGGTTTTTATCGCAGGGCTGATGTCCGGCGCACGCAAAGTCGAAAAAAATGGCGAGCTCGAGTTGGCAGATTTGTTCAGCGCTTTTCGCGAAAACCTCAAACCGCTGGCAACCGTCGGCGTAATCGGCCTCGTTTTCAGCCTGTTAGTCGGCGGCGTGATGTTTCTCTTGGGCTACAAGGAACCGCCGATGCCGGCCTCGGGCCAGGCGCCTGATGTGGCAGCGTTGCAGGAATATCTTAAAGGAGCGGCCCTGCCGATGCTGGTCGGGCTGGCGCTGCTTGTACCGGTGACGATGGCGCTGTGGTTCGCGCCGCCGCTACTGATGTTCAATAAAATGAGTGCCGCCGACGCAATCAAATGGAGTTTCTACGCCTGCATCGCCAATATCATGCCGTTCCTGATTTATGGCTTGGTCATGATCGGCCTGGCGATGTTGCTGCCGTTTACCTTGTTTGTCGGCGTGATCGTTTTGGTGCCGGTTTATCTGATCAGTATCTACACTGCGTACAGGGACATTTTCGACGAAACGGATCCGACGCAGTCGATCAATGTGCCGGAAACTGTCTGAGTCGATCGCATGACGCGGCGCCAATCGGGCGAACCCGCGATTCAACGCGGCCATTTTGAAGATTCTTCGTATTGTGGCTGCTCAGCCGTGCCGCTACGCCGCAACGATTAGATTGAATTCAGGTTTGCATACTCCAGCGCCAGCCATTTGATACCGGCGTCACGGAATTTGACCTGGACCCGCGCATCGCTTCCGCGCCCCTCGCAATTCACCACTACACCCTCGCCGAATTTTTTGTGCATCACATTTTGTCCGATGTTGAACGGCATATTCCCGGCGATGGACGCACCGTAAACTGCCGCGGGTTGGCTTGCCTTGCTCCAATACGGTTTCGCGTCGAGATCAAACGTAGGCGCAGCATGGAAGCCGCTCGCGCGGTCGCGCAGCACGAGGCGGTGGGTCAGATCTTCGGGGATTTCGTCAATGAAGCGCGACACGATTCCGTAGCGTAGCTGTCCGTGAAGCATGCGCTGCTGCGCGTAACTGAGGTAGAGGCGCTTGCGCGCGCGCGTGATGGCGACGTACATCAGCCGTCGCTCCTCCTCAATGCCGTCAGCTTCGCTGACGGAATTTTCGTGCGGAAACAATCCTTCCTCGAGGCCACTGACAAACACGGCATGAAACTCCAGACCTTTTGCCGCGTGGACCGTCATCAGTTGCAGCGCGTCCTGTCCGACACCCGCTTCGTGTTCGCCCGCCTCAAGGCTGGCGTGCGCGAGAAACGACGCCAGCGGCGTGGATGTTTCTTCGCTGTCTTCGCTGCGGTATTCCTCCTGAAACAGCGCGGCGGCGGTCACCAGCTCATTCAGATTTTCCAGCCGGTCAGCGCCGTCTTTCTCATTTTCGTAATGGGCGCGTAAACCGCTTTTGTCAAGGATTTCTTCCATCAGCTCGGGTAGCGGCAGCGACGCTGAGGCGGATTTGAGCGAATCAATGACGCCGACAAAATTCTGCAGGCTGGCAGCGGCGCGACCGCCTGTTGCGTTGACGCGCGCTGCTTGCATCAGGCTAGCGCCGCTTGTCTTTGCTGCCTCCTGCAATTGCTCGATGCTGCGCGCGCCGATACCGCGGGCTGGAAAATTGACCACGCGCGTAAATGCCGTGTCGTCATCGCTGTTCGCGGCGAGGCGCAAATACGCCAACGCATGCTTGATTTCCTGCCGCTCAAAAAACCTTAGGCCGCCGTAAACCCGATAACCGATTCCGGCGCGGAACAGCGCATGTTCCAGCACGCGCGATTGCGCGTTGGAGCGGTACAGCAGCGCCATGTTGTTGAAGTTCATGCCCTCGCGGTGCAGCGCGTTGACTTCGTCGATGATGTATTGCGCCTCGTCCATATCGCTCGACGCCTCGAAAATACGCACTTTTTCGCCCTCGCCAGCCGCCGTCCAGAGATTTTTCCCAAGTCTAGAATTATTGTTTTTAATCAATGAGTTAGCAGAGTCAAGAATATTGCCTTGCGAACGATAATTTTGTTCCAGTTTAATAATCTTCTTGATATGGAAATCGCGCTCGAGATCGCGCATGTTGCCGATCTCCGCGCCGCGAAACGCGTAAATGGATTGATCGTCGTCTCCTACCGCGAACACGCAATTCGTTTCGCCTGCCAATAATTTGATCCAGTTATATTGCAGGCGATTGGTATCCTGAAATTCATCGACCAGAATGAATCTGAAGCGATTGCGATAATGCTCGAGCAGGCTGGCGTTGCGCGTGAGCAATTCGTAACTGCGTAACAGCAGTTCGGCAAAATCGACCACACCCTCGCGATTGCATTGGTCGTCATACAGGGCGTACAACTCAACCATTTTACGTGTGAACGGGTCGTGCGCCTCGACTGCATTGGCGCGCAAGCCTTTGTCCTTATTGCCGGAAATGAAATATTGCACCTGGCGAGGCGGAAACTTTTCCTCGTCGGTGCCGGTTGCCTTGAGCAGACGCTTGATCGCGGCGAGTTGGTCCTGTACGTCGAGTATCTGGAACAATTGCGGCAGACCCGCTTCGCGAAAATGCGCGCGCAGCAGGCGATTGCACAAACCGTGGAACGTGCCGACCCACATGCCGCGCGTATTGATCGGCATCATCGATGTCAAACGGACCAGCATTTCTTTCGCAGCTTTGTTGGTGAACGTGACCGCGAGCAAACCGGCAGGGCTGGTGGCGCCGGTTTGGATCAAATAGGCAATGCGTGTGGTGAGAACGCGCGTTTTTCCGCTGCCGGCCCCCGCCAGGACCAGCGCGGATTCGGCTCCGAGGGTGACAGCGGCGAGTTGTTCGGGATTGAGGCCGGATAAAAGCGATGACGATGTGTTTGAGTTCATCCCTTATTATAAAGTATCCCCGCTTGAGTTTCAGTTGCGCGCGATTCGATAAAGATTGCCTGCCAGTGAAACAAGATAAATTTCCCCGTCGGAATCGACGCCGAACGATGCCAGCGTGGAAGTCTTAAGGGAAGGCCAGTCGGCCTGCTCCGTCGCCGCGCCGTTTGCGAATCTGAAGCTTTTCACCCAGCCGTTGGCGAAGTCGCCGTAAAAGTACGCGCCTCGCAATTCGGGAATTTTGCTGCCACGGTAGACATAGCCTCCGGTAACGGAGACGGCATCGGGATGGGCATGATCGACGACAGGCATGGTGATGCCGGTTTTGTCACAGCTGGTGGCGTTATAACAAACCGTGCCCTCGGTAATATTCCAGCCGTAATTCAAGCCGGCGGCAGACACGTCGGCGACGTTGATTTCTTCGCGTGCACTTTGACCAACATCACCGATATAGAGTTTGCCGCCAGCCGCATCGAAGGAAAAACGCCAGGGATTACGCAAACCGTAGGCCCAAATTTCGCCAGCCCGGCTCGAACTCGCTGCATAGGGATTAGCCGGCGGAATTTTATAGGGCAGCGCCGATACGTCGATTCGCAATATTTTACCCAGGAGCGAGCGGCCGTTCTGGCCGTTTCCCAGCGGATCGCCGCCACCGCCGCCGTCACCCGTGCCGATATACAGGTAACCGTCGGGCCCGAAGGCGATCTGCCCGCCGTTGTGATTCGGATATTGGCTATGCGGAACTGAAATCACCGGAGTGGACGCCACATCGGCGACATTCGCGTCGTTAGCCGAAACCCTGAAGCGCTCGACCGTGATATCGCCGTTTTGCGCGGTGAAGCAGACATAAAAATTGCCGCTAGCGGCGTATTGCGGATCGAACGCCATACCAAGCAACCCGCGCTCGCCGCCGCCGGAAATTTTCTGACTGATATCCAGGTACGGTGCTGGATTCAATACGCCATTCTGCACAACCCGGATTTGCCCGCCTTGTTCGACGACAAATAAACGCGGGTCGCCTGGTGGCGACGTGACGTAGAGCGGCGAACTCAGTCCTGCCACCACAGGTTCGAGTTTCAGCGCCGGATAGCCGGACGGTACCGCGCCTGACGTTGCGGTTTGACTTGAATTACAAGCGGCAAGCAAAGCAAACAGAGCAAACCCGGCGTAAGCAGCCAAGCGCCTTTGGGCAGGGGATCGAATCATGGAGCCTCCGATGGCAGTTCGGGCAATTAAGGCCAGCTGCAAGTTCAATCGGACAGCGTTTTTTTGCATCTGGTTCCTTCGGGAGAATACGCAAGTTCACGGTATAATGAAATATTGATAAAAAACAAACGGATTCTCCCGATGCAAGAGCATTACCGACCCGCCGAAATAGAAAAATCCCTTCAGGCTGAATGGGATGCGACCGACGCATTCAAGGCGACGGAAGACAGTTCAAGACAGAAATACTATTGCCTGTCGATGTTTCC
>JBAVXA010000094.1:0-2128 GCA_049698095.1 Burkholderiales bacterium | reverse complement strand
TCCGATTTTGCCGGCTGCTGTTGCATTTCGCCAAGGGCTTGTTGATCGTTGCGCTCATTTATTCGCGCAGAGACAATGTATGGCAGCGCGCTACCGTGCAGCGCTGGGGGCAACAACTATTAGATGTACTTAATGTAGAATTGAAAATTGTCGGCGAGCTGCCGCCGGGAAAAAAACTCATCGTCTCGAACCATATTTCCTGGCTGGATAATTTTGTCGTACAGGCGTTGTGCCCGGCGCACTTTGTGGCCAAATCGGAAATCCGCGATTGGCCGGTAATGGGTTGGCTGGTTGCGCACACCGGTGCGCTGTTTATCGAACGGGCTCGGCGGCACCATACGCTGAAAATCAATCAGGACATGATGGCGGCGCTGGACAGCGGCGATAGCGTTGCGCTCTTTCCCGAGGGGACAACCGGCACGGGAGATCACGTGCGGCCGTTTCACAGCGCACTGTTGCAGGCATGTATCGGCAGCAACGCGCCGCTTATTCCGCTCGGACTGCGTTACCTTAGTGTGGATGGCGGACAAACGCATTCCGCTGATTATGTCGGCGAAATGAATTTCATCACGTCGCTGAAGAATGTCCTGCGTGAAGAAAAAATGATTGCAGAGCTTCGTATTGGCGAGGCGATCCACGCCGCCGGAAAGACGCGCCGCGATCTGGCGTATGAAGCTGAGCAAGCCGTGGCTAGTCTTCTCGGACTGGCGCCTCCGCACAGGATACTGAAAACACTGCCCGATCTTCCAATCGAAACGCACTGAGCGCGGAGCGCCAAAGACAGCCGGAATCCAACGCAACCAGATTTTTTTCCACGCGTAATCCCAATGCGGACCAATGACCGCAAATAATCGTGTCGCTTTCACTCGCACGTCCCGGCACTTCAAACCACGGGAAGTATCCCGTTGGCGTATTTTCCAATCCGCCTTTATGCGCGAAATCCATTTGCCCGTCGGCGCTGCAGAAACGCAGGCGCGTCATGGCATTGATAATGATACGAAGGCGATCGTGCCCGGTTAAATTTTCGTGCCACCTGTCCGGCTTGTTGCCGTACATGGCGTGGAAAAAGGAGGTGTAATTTTCGCTGCGCAATGCCTGCTCAGCTTCTCGCGCCAGCCGCTGCGCTTGCGCAAGATTCCATTGCGGCAACAATCCTGCATGCACCAGCGTGTAGCCATGCTGGTAATGTAACAAGGGGCGATGACGCAGCCAATGCAGTAGTTCTGCGCGGTCCGGCGCGTGCAATATTTCATCCAGCGTGTCACCGCGGTAGCCGTCGGCCACCCCTTCTGCCAAACAAAGCAGATGCAAATCGTGGTTGCCGAGCACTGTGACGGCGCGATCGCCCAGATTTTGGACAAAGCGCAAACAGGCGAGCGAATTTTTACCGCGGTTGACGAGGTCGCCGACAAACCATAAAACGTCGCGCGCCGGGTCGAAGCGAAACTGACGAAGCAATTTCTGTAGCGGCTCGAAACAACCTTGCAAATCGCCTATTGCGTAGGTCGCCATGCCTCGTCAGGAAATAAAAAAGGGCGATAGAAGATCGCCCTTGATTGATAATTTTTCCAACACGTTCATTTTTTTGCCACTGGTGCAGGCGCGGGCGCCGCAGCTGCGACCGGCACAGCGGGCGCATCCGGCTCTTTGTAATCGGCGCCGACCGATTTGCCCATGTAGGCGACCGCGCGTGCGACTTCGATATCGTCAAGGTCAGCAGCGCCACCTTTGGCCGGCATTTGGCGGATTCCTTTTACCGCATGGGAGACCAGCGTATCGAACCCTTGCTTGAGGCGATCGCTCCAACCGGCGGTGTCGGCCAACTTCGGCGCATTGAGCAAACCTGAGGTATGGCACGAAGCGCACACGGCTTCATAGACTTGTGCGCCGGTCTTTAATACCTTCGGCGCATTGGCGTCGACGATGGTAAGTTGACCCACTGGTTTGATCCGGTCGGCCACTGCTGCCGCCGCCATGGCGGGATCAAGCCTGGCATTACGCTCGCGCGACTGATAGGCGCTGATTGAAAACTGCGCCAGCATAAAAATCGCAAAAATTCCGGCGACAGAGCCGGCGGCGACGGCAATGGCTTTTTGAATGACTGCCTTGGATTTGGCCGCCTGGTCGG
>JBAVXA010000093.1:0-4058 GCA_049698095.1 Burkholderiales bacterium | reverse complement strand
TCCGTTTCATAACGAAAAATCGCCCTCGTTTACAGTGAGTCAGACCAAACAGTTTTATCACTGCTTCGGTTGCGGCGCGCACGGCACCGCGATTTCGTTTTTGATGGAATACGCGGGAATGGGTTTTGTCGAGGCGGTCAAGGATCTGGCAGACAGCGTCGGCATGCAAGTGCCGGCGCAGGAAATTCGCCGCGATGCAAACCGGATCGACACCGGGACGGGTGCAGACGAATCGGGCAATTTACAAAATCTGTACGATACGCTGTATCGCGCCATGCAATTTTATCGCGATGAATTAAAAGCTGCGCCGCACGCAATCGCCTATCTCAAGCAGCGCGGTTTATCGGGCGAAATCGCCGCGCGGTTCGGCATCGGCTACGCGCCCGCGGGTTGGCAGAACCTGGAAAAAATATTTCCCGATTATCCGAGCAAAAATCTCATCGACGCCGGCATGGTGATTAAGAATGAAGAAGGCCGTCACTACGACCGCTTCCGTGATCGCGTCATGTTTCCGATTGTGAATCCCAAGGGCAATATCATTGGCTTCGGCGGGCGCGTGCTCGGCGAGGGTGAACCGAAATACCTCAACTCGCCCGAGACGCCGGTTTTCGACAAGGGCCGGGAATTATATGGCCTGTATCAGGCGCGCAAAGCGATACGCGAAAAAGGCCGGGTCATGGTGGTTGAAGGTTACATGGACGTCGTCGCGCTGGCGCAACACGGCGTCGAGTACGCGGTTGCCACTTTGGGTACTGCCACGACGCCGACCCATATTCAGAAATTATTTCGCGTGACGCAAAATGTGGTGTTCTGTTTTGACGGCGACAAAGCCGGGCGTGCCGCCGCGTGGCGCGCGCTCGAAGTGGCATTGACTTTCCTCACCGACGGCACAAACGTCAGTTTTCTGTTCCTACCCTCGGAGCATGACCCCGACAGCTATGTACGTGAATTCGGCCGCGAAGCGTTTGAAAAATTGTTGGTTGATGCGCCGTCGCTCTCCACTTACATGTTGCGCGAACTCACCAGCCAGGTCGAAATGAAGCATGAGGAAGGCCGCGCGCGGCTGCTGCTAAATGCGAAGCCCTTGATAACCCAGATCACTGCCCCGACATTAAGTCTACTGCTGCGAAATCGGCTATCAGAATTGACCGGAATCAGCCGCGCGGAAATCGATTCACTTTACCAGTTGCAGCCGGTCCGCGCCGAGCGTCAGGCAGGACCCGCGCGCGCGCCACGCAGCGCGCCGTCGCTTGAAGGCAAGATGATCGGCATGTTGCTGCAGCATCCGCCTTTCGCGGCGGAGTTCGGTAGTGAAGCGATTCTGGGCGGTACCCCCGACGCAAAGGCGCTCGTGGAATTGGTAAAGGTCATCAAAGACAGGAATGTGCAGAAATCCGGCCATCTGGAACAATACTTTCAGGGCAGTCCGTTGCAAAAGATTTTGCAGGACCGCGCTGCGGAAGGCATGGAGCACGAGGAGAATTTCAGCGAGGCGGATTTATTGCTCGAATTTCGCGGTGCGCTGACTCAATTGCGCGAAATGAACCGGAAACGCGAAATTGACGAATTGCTGAAAAAGTCTCAGCGCGAGCCGTGGAGCGATGCGGAAAAAACGCGCTTCCGTGAATTGCAGGCAACGAAAAGCCCGTGATTCTATAACTATTTGATTTAATTATACTTTTATAAAAAATAATGCATTCGGGCAGGCGGAATAAAATCGCGCGGCTAACAAAACGCATCCAGAATAGTCTGAAGTTCTGATATACTTAACGGCTTTTTTCAACGCCCTCATCACTCAGTTTTCACTGGAACCGACATGGCTCACGAAAAACCCGAAGCACGCATTCCCGACGTCGAAGCACAGCGCCTGAAACTCAAGAACCTGATTGTGATGGGTAAAGAGCGCGGCTTCCTGACCTACGCCGAAATCAACGATTCATTGCCCGATGAAATGCTCGACGCCGAGCAGATCGAGGGCATTATCAGCATGATCGGCGATATGGGCATCATGGTGTATGACGAAGCGCCCGACGCCGAGGCGCTTTTGATGACCGAAGCAACCCCGCCCGTCGCCGACGAAGATGCAGTCGAGGAAGCCGAAGCCGCGCTGTCGACAGTGGATTCCGATTTCGGCCGTACCACCGACCCCGTGCGCATGTACATGCGCGAGATGGGCACGGTCGATTTGCTCACGCGCGAAGGCGAAATCGAAATCGCCAAGCGAATTGAAGACGGCTTGAAACACATGATTTTTGCGATTTCGTCCTGCCCGACGACGATTGCGGAAATTCTCACCAAAGCGGAAATGGTCGAGCGCGACGAGATGCGTATCGACGAGCTGGTTGACGGATTGATCGATCCGAACGAGGAAGAAGTCATTGAAGCGGAACTCGAGGCTGAAGAAGAGGAAGAAGAGCTCGAAGACGAAGAGATAGACGAAGATGAAGATGGCGCGATTGCCAGCGCAAACCTGGAAATCCTGAAACAGGGTTCGCTGGTGCGTTTTGCGCATATTCGCAAATTGTATAAAAAAATGCGCAAGGTGCTGGCGGAAAAAGGATCGCGCAGCCGTGCCTACAAAGACCTGCAGGAAGAGATTTCCAATGAACTGATGTGGATTCGTTTCTCCGCCAAGCAGGTCGAAGCTTTGTGCAACAGCCTGCGCAAGCTGGTGGATAATGTGCGCCTGCAGGAGCGGCAGATTATGGAACTTTGCGTGACCAGTTCCGGCATGCCGCGCGCGCATTTCATCAAGGCTTTCCCCGGCAACGAAGTCAACCTGAAGTGGGTGAACGACGAAATTGCCCACGGCAAAAACTTTGCAGCCGCGCTCACACGCTATAAGCACGCGATTGTCGAGCGCCAAGAGAACCTGCTGACTATCCAGAAGGATGTCGGCCTGCCGATCAAGGACCTGAAGGAAATTTCGCGCCAGTTGAGTACCGGCGAGGCCAAAGCGCGTCGCGCCAAGCGCGAAATGATCGAGGCCAACCTGCGCCTGGTGATTTCAATCGCCAAGAAATACACCAACCGCGGTTTGCAATTTCTCGATTTGATTCAGGAAGGCAACATCGGCTTGATGAAGGCCGTGGATAAATTTGAATATCGCCGCGGCTACAAGTTTTCAACCTATGCGACATGGTGGATCCGCCAGGCGATTACCCGCTCGATCGCGGATCAGGCGCGCACGATCCGGATTCCAGTGCACATGATCGAGACCATCAACAAAATGAATCGCATTTCCCGGCAGATTTTGCAGGAAACCGGGCAGGAACCGGATGCTGCCACGCTGGCAGTGAAAATGGAAATGCCGGAAGAAAAAATTCGCAAGATCTTGAAAATTTCCAAAGAACCGATTTCGATGGAAACCCCGATCGGCGACGACGACGATTCGCATCTGGGCGATTTTATCGAGGATCACGCGACGCTGGCGCCGTCGGATTCGGCCATTTTTGCCAGCCTGCGCGACGCAACTAAAGAAGTGCTCGATTCGCTCACGCCACGCGAAGCGAAAGTCCTGCGCATGCGTTTCGGTATTGAAATGAACACCGACCACACGTTGGAAGAAGTCGGCAAACAATTCGACGTGACGCGCGAGCGTATTCGCCAGATCGAAGCCAAGGCGTTGCGCAAATTGCGCCATCCTACGCGGTCGGAAAGGCTGCGCAGCTTTCTCGACAACGAGGCGTAAGCGTAATTTTGTAACTAATTGAATTATTTATATTTTTTATAATATTTTGGCCGGGTTTCCCGGCCAAATATTTCCTTCTCCGGAAAGGCGTCATCGATTCGGGAAGGCAAAACATTCGGGTCTGTAGCTCAGTCGGTTAGAGCAGGGGACTCATAATCCCTTGGTCGTTGGTTCGAGTCCAACCAGACCCACCAGAACAAGCGCTCCCGCCCCTTTCACGCGTTGACAGCCCAGTCTAAAAGACTGATAATTATGGGTTCATTCGGAGGGGTGGCCGAGTGGTTAAAGGCGACGGACTGTAAATCCGTTCTCTCAGAGTACGAAGGTTCGAATCCTTCCCCCTCCACCAACGGCTTGATAGTGAACG
>JBAVXA010000092.1:0-2960 GCA_049698095.1 Burkholderiales bacterium | reverse complement strand
ACAGAATCATCATTTCCGCATTTATGCGCCGGAGAAAATTCCCTACGCGGTCGATCGCTATACCAAAGAAGCCAATCGCCTCTACAACGTGATTGACAAGCAGCTGGCGCAGACACGATATCTGGCGGGCAATAACTACACCATTGCCGACATCGCGACGTTTCCCTGGCTGCGCTCGCATGAAAAGCAAGGCGTCAAGCTGGAAGAATATCCGCATCTGAAAAAATGGTTTGACGAAATCGCCGCGCGGCCTGCGGTAATTCGCGGCGTGAAAGTGCTGACGGAATTGCGCAAGGACGGGCCGCTCGACGAAAAAGCGCGCGAGGCAATGTTCGGCAGCATGCAGTATCAAAAGCGCTGACCTTTTTCATTGTAACTAATTGAATATATTATACTATTTATAAAAGAAGCTCGTGAGCCGCTTGCCCGATTTCAACCAGGACACGTTACTGCTCACTGCCAATAACCGACTCGCGCGCGCTTATACGGCGCAATACAACCAACAACAAATTTCATCGGGCAAGACTGCGTGGAACTCCGCGCGCATTCTGCCACTGAGCGCATGGTTGCAACAATGCTGGCTGGACATCAGCGACAGCTGGCCTGACACCAATATCCCGCGGTTGCTTAACAGCGTGCAAGAGTCCCTGCTGTGGGAGCGCATCGTGCGCGCCAACCTCCCCGCGGATAATTCAACTAATGCGGCGACGCTGGCGCGACTGGCCCAACAGGCATGGCAACTGCAACAGGCGTGGCGCATCAAATCAGCGCGCGGAGAACCGGCAACGCTGGACGTGCAGCGCTACGCTGAATGGGCACTGCTTTATGCAGCCCGCTGCAGGCAGGAAAACTGGACCGACTCCGCTCGCCTGCCGGACATCGCTGCAGGCAGAATTCGCGCAGGAGCAATTGAAGTACCACGGCAATTATTTCTCGCCGGTTTCGAGACCATCACACCGCAGACGCAGGAACTGCTGGCGGCGCTGACGTCAGCAGGTTGCAACATCGAATACGTCGCGCCGCCGCTTATCTCGACAATCGCGTCGCGAACGGAATTTGCCACTACACAAAAAGAGATTCGCGCGGCCGCAAACTGGTCGCGCGAGCGGCTGGAAAAAAATCCTGCGGCACGCATAGCGATTGTCGTGCCGGACCTGGCGTCAAAACGGGCGCAGATCCAGCGTGTGTTTGATGAAGTGCTGGCGCCGGAAAACTTATTTCCGGCGTATTCTGCAAACCGGCAGAATCAACTTCGCCGCCCGTTCAATATTTCACAGGGCATTCCGCTGCTGCAATACCCGCTTATTGGCGCCGTTTTCAATCTGCTGTCGATGAAACAGCCTGCGCTGGAAACCTCGGTCTGGTCGGCAATCATCCGCTCGCCGTTTCTTCGCGGCGCGGAAAGTGAATTCGATTCGCGCAGTCTGTGTGATTTCGAACTGTGCCGCACGCGCGAGTTTACCGCTTCGATCAAATCAGTACAAAAAATTGCCGGCAACCAATCGCGCCCGCACCACTCGCCCGAATTGGTGGAAATCCTCCACGCTCTGCAAAAATCTATCAACGAGCTGCCGAAATTCTGCTCGGCGCGGGAATGGGTCCGGCTGTTTTCCGAATTGCTGCAGCTGGCCGGTTGGCCAGGTGAGCGCAGCCTGTCGAGTGAAGAATTTCAATTGGTCGAAAACTGGCGTGAGTTACTGGATCAACTCATCAGCACCGATCCTGTCGCAACGAAACTGGATTATCAGCAGGCTGTGTCTCTATTGCGCAGGCTGGCCACGGAGCAGCAGTTTCAACCCGAATCATTCAACGAGCCGGTGCAGGTACTCGGCATATACGAGGCCCTCGGCCAGCATTTTGACCACCTGTGGCTGCTCGGGCTGGATGAACAGGCATGGCCGCTGCGCACGCGCCCTAGTCCTTTTTTACCGCTGGCAGCGCAGATTGCCGCGGGGATCCCGCAAGCCTCGGTTGAAGGTGCGTCGCATTTTGCGCGCCAGGCGACGCAACATTTACTCGCCGCCGCAGGCGAAATAGTGGTCAGTCATACCAATCGGGAAAACGACCAGACGTTACGTCCCTCGGCGTTGCTTGAGCATGTCAGCCTGGTCGCAGCGGAAGAAATTGTCGCTGCCGTTCCGCAAACGCTCTACCAGGCAATCCGCCACTCTGCGCAAAGAGAAACGCTGGACGACGATTACGCCGCTGGCGAAATCGCGGCAAATGTTTTTCGCGGCGGGACCGCTTTATTCAGGTATCAGGCTGCCTGCCCGTTTCGTGCCTTCGCCCAGGTTCGCCTCAACGCGCAAGCCTGGCCCACGCCGCGCATTGGTCTCGACGCTGCCGAACGCGGGCAGATCCTGCACAAGACAATGGAGTTATTCTGGCTGAAACTCGAAACCCAGGTGCGGCTGCTCGAGATGGATGATGCTGACGTCAATATCCAAGTCAGTGACGCAGTAAGCCGCGCGCTGGCGGATTGGCAATCGAAACATCAGGTTTTGCCGAGGCGTTTCGCGACACTGGAAAACCGGCGATTCACCGCTTTAATTCAGGACTGGCTCGCGCTCGAACGGCAGCGCCTGCCGTTTTCCGTGCAGAGTGTCGAAACCGAATTGCAATTATCGCTGGCCGGGCTGAGCATTAAATTGCGTCAGGATCGCGTTGACTCGTTGCCGGACGGCAGCGTCGCGATCATAGATTACAAAACCGGCAAGCCGAGCAGCCTGCCGTGGGAAGATGAATCCGGGCGGCCGGAAGAACCGCAGTTGCCCTTATATGCACTCGCCAGTGCACGACCGGTCAGCGCGCTGCTGTTCGGAAAAATAAAAACCGGCGAAAGCGCAATCATCGGCATCGCCGGCACGCCTGTTTGCGCTGATGCCGACAGCAAGGGCTTTGACATTGTCGACGCCGCCGAGGCGCCGACTCTTGGCCAACGCATCGAAACCTGGCGCGAC
>JBAVXA010000091.1:0-9804 GCA_049698095.1 Burkholderiales bacterium | reverse complement strand
TCGATGCGTCAGATCAAAATCACCGCACGCGCTTTTGTGAACGAATAGTTTTATACACCGTCATTCCGAGCCACGCGCGACGCATCCAGCCCAACAACATCTTTGGCCGCCATACCAAGGCGGCGGCAGCCAGCGCTACCGTTGCGCCGGGCAGGACTGGCGATGTTGCCAGCGAGGCGATGCCCCTGTCGATTTTGTTCGCCGCTTTCGACCAAGGGACGAATGCATGGGCGATTTCGTGACGTTGCTGTGCGAGGCGATGCACCAGATGATTGCGGCGCTGCGCGCGATGACCGGCCGGCCGTTTCAAGGGGCACGCCTCAACATGTCGCGGTCCTTGCGGAACTCGGCGACGGTTGCCGAGAGAAACCGCGGTCGCGTCTTGTAACGATGGCGAAACACCAGCCAGAGTATTAGCGCACTGCCGACAAAAAACAGCGTGATGCCGCCGACCGCCCACAGCCGATAGGTATCCCACAGCGCAACGACGATAAACAATCCGCCGAACACCAATCCGATGGTCAGGCAATAAAACCCGGCTGCCGCGATCAGCATCAGCCCGGCCATCCGTGCGCCCTCTTCTTCGATTTCTGCCGATGCGAGTTCGATGCGGGTTTGCAGGGTTTCGATCACGGTCGACGCGAGCTGGCGCAACGAATCCAGCAGACCCATCGCCGGGCCGCCGCCCGCGCGGGGCGACGGGTCTTCGTTCTCAAGCTTCATTAATGCCGCCGGATCAGCATTCCGACGATGACGCCGACGGCTGCGCCGATGCCGACTGCCTGCCACGGTTTGTCGCGCACATATTCATCGGTCACCTTGGCCGCCTGCTTCCCTTGCGTGACGACGGTATCGCTCACTTCCGCCAGCTGCTGTTTGGCAGAACGCAAGGTGTTCTCGACTTTCCGGCGTGCGTTGGCATAGCCTTCGCCTGCCTGATCCGCCGTCACTTTAAGCAGATCTTCCGCGCTGGTGACCACTGCCTGCAAATCCGACGCCAGTTTTTCCTGCGTGTTTTCTTTCCAATCTGAAACGTTCATGATTATCTCCTGTTGGTTACGGTGGTCAAAAAAATCGTCTTCATACTTAATCATAGTAAAAATTACGCTGATTTTCTTGATATGGATCAAACCCATGCCTTCAGGGTTTATTGATCCAGGTCAATGCTTCCAGTGCAGTAGCTTCCATAATGAAAAAATATTTTTCATCAAAGGAAGCAGCATGGAAGCTAATCGACCCGGCAGGAAAAATAATAGTATCTATCGACTCCGGCTTCTGTACGCTAGCGCACTCATTGCCGGACTGACCCTTGGCGGCATCGCGCCGAGCGCGCTGGCGGAAACGGAAAGCCGTGTCGTCGTGAGCGAATCCGGCAATGCCTACTTGAGCGGGTCGTCGGTGCGGCTGTCGGCCCCGGTTGACGGCGACCTGTTCGCCGCAGGGGGCAATGTCAGCGTCGATCAGCCGGTAAAACGCGACGCCGTTCTCGCCGGCGGGCAGGTAAACCTGACCAGCGCGGTCGGCGATGACGTGCGCGCCGCCGGCGGGCAGGTCAGCTTGAATGGAAAAGTCGGTGGCGAGGCCTTGCTCGCCGGCGGGCGGGTCAATGTGGAGAACAATGCGGATATCCTGGGCGCGCTGTGGGTGGCCGGGCGCAACGTCAATATCGGCGGTAAAGTCGGCAAAGGCGTCAAAGCCTTCGGACAGCACATCACCCTTTCGGGGGAGGTGAACGGCGACACCCGCTTATCGGCGCAAACCATCGAAATCCTGCCGAGCGCGAAAATCAACGGAGCACTCACCTACACCAGCCGCGACGAAGTGAAAATGAATCCGGGACAAGTGAGCGGCGTTGTTACCCGTTCCGCCGCGTCAAAAAATGGCCGCGGCTGGGAAGACGACGATCACATGAAGAACCAAAATTGGGGCTACATGCACCGCACGTCGTTCCGGCCGTTTTTGCTGCTGGGATTGATTGCCGCGGCTGCCGTATTGGTGCTGCTGTTCCCCAATGCTTCGAGGGGGGCTCAACAGGAAGTCGGCGCGTCGCCGTGGAAAAGCCTCGGGCTGGGCGCGGCGATGCTGTTCACGCTGCCGCCTCTCGCCATTCTGCTCATGATCACTATCATCGGCATTCCGCTGGCCTTCGCCTTGATGGCGCTGTATGCCGTGCTGCTGCTGGTCGGCTACCTGACGACGGCGCTGTATATCGGCGAGCGCGCGGCCACCGCCCTGAAAAAAGACACCACCAACGCGACGTGGACGCGCATCGGCTTCGCCGCGTTGGCATTGCTGGCGCTGGGTTTGATCCGGCTTATTCCGTTTGCCGGCGGCCTGGCGGTTTTCGTTGCGCTGCTGATAGGCATGGGCGCCTGGTCGCTACACCTGTTTCACCGCTACAAAATCTAGCTGGTTCAGTAAAACCCGTCGTTCATGCGCTTTGAACGACGGGTTTTTACCTGTTCTGCCTTATCCTACGCGTTCAATTCAGATGCTGCGCCATATTTCGTCGCGCACCGACCCGGGAAGAAACGTTTCCTTGTTTTTCGACAACAGGTCCATGTACTTTTTATCTCCCAGAAGCTTTGCCGACAACGTCTCCCATTCCGCCAGGCTATCGTAGCGGGCGTGCCAGGAAATCCGCGCCGGGTTTCCGCCCAATGGCATGAATACCTCCAGCGTCGTACCGTGCTTGTCTTTGATGTATTTGGCGACTTTATGCGCCATCTCGATGGCCTCGCCCGTCTTTCCGGGTGCAATCGATGCGGTACGTGAAATAGCAATCATTTTTTTCTCCTTGGTTTAATTAGGCCGAGTAAATTCCGTGCCACATGAAGTAACACAAAACCAATATAGGCAGGCAATCGCGCTTTGTCTATGTCGCGCGTGCCGATTGAACATAAATATTTTCGGCTTGACGAGTTGCTGCAAAGCGCATGAATTTCCTCGCGCAGCTTATTTGCGTACTGCAGCGGAATACCATCGCCGACACCCGCGGAACACGCCGGCTTGTCCTATACTTGAGGAACCAAGCTGGAGAAGACGGATCCGAATGCCCGCGGCCACACCGTGAATGCAGAGTCCGCGTTCCGGCTCGTGGCAGATTCTGCGCGGCACGATTACTGCGCCGCACCAGCCAACCCAAGGGAGCCAGAACACGAAAATCTTAGGAGAACCATCATGATGGTCGCCCGTTGGAGTATCGATGCGAAATTCGGTTACAGACAGAATGTCATTGAACAGATGCAACGTTGGCTGCGCGAGATTGGGCCGCAGGTCGGATGGAGTGCCGACAACGCACGCTTACTGACTGGCTCAATCGGCGCACTGGAAGCAACCATCCAGACGGAACATTTGGTTAAAGACCTCGGCGAACTGAACACCATATGGGACAAGCTGGCAACGATCCCTGCGCATAAGCAATGGAGCAAAGATCTCGAGCCCAACGTGGTTTCCGGGACCAGCCGCTGGGAGATTTATCGCATCGTCTAAGCGAAGAGAGTTTTTATCCGGTCGACGGGCGTTAATTTGAATTGGCCCCGACCAATGAAATTCTTCTTTTAGTGATGCGCATTGCCTGCCAAGGGAGTTCGACTTTGCCGAACGTCATCGCTGAAGCTTCCGCAGAATTATTGCAAGCGTTTGCCGATGCGTGGAATCGCCACGATATTGACGCGCTGATGTCGTTCATGTCCGATGATTGCGTTTTTGAAGCGTCGGCGGGACGAGATGCGTGTGGAACACAGTTCAAAGGCAAAGAGGCCGTTCGCGAGGGCTATATGGAAGTCTGGGCGACCTATCCCGACGCCCACTGGGGTAACGCGCGACATTTCGTCTGCGGGGATCGCGGCGTTTCG
Organism: Burkholderiales bacterium; assembly: GCA_049698095.1. Taxonomy (GTDB): domain Bacteria; phylum Pseudomonadota; class Gammaproteobacteria; order Burkholderiales; family JBEEJL01; genus JBEEJL01. Next base: position 5,947 of record JBAVXA010000091.1, on the reverse strand, counting down.
GAATGGACTTTCACAGGCACTCGCGCCGATGGAACCCGCGTGGAGGTCAATGGATGCGACCTGTTTACATTCCGTAACGGCAAGATTGCGCTCAAAAATTCCTACCGCAAGAACCGTCCGCCGCTTGCCGGCATCACGCGCTGAAAATCGCCGGCTGTGCTCACGCCCGGAACCATTTCATCTTCCTCTAAAATTGGTTTAAAAAATATAATAAAATCAATATATTACACATGTTAAGCAAGTAGCAGAACACTCCGATTTGACCTATAAAGAATAGTGCTCGGCGCGTAGGCGCCCCATATACAAACACGCTTGTAAGTTGGTGAGAAGGACTCTTCTACGCACATTGGCTGCGTGGCCATGGCACGGGATTTATGCGATGCAGAAAATCCGGTGCGGCGCCAATCCTGATTGCGCGCGGGAGCTTTCGATTCGTGCCCTCACCAGCACCCAGGCATCGTGCGCACTGCGTACGAAATGTTGCACCCATCCATTTTGTCATTCCGAGCAAAGCGAAGGATCTCGTTTTCCGATGTCATCCTGAGCGCAGCGAAGGATCTGCTTTTCCGATGTCATCCTGAGCACAGCAAAGGATCTGCATTTTCGATGTCATCCTGAGCGCAGCGAAGGATCTGCATTTTCGATGTCATCCTGAGCACAGCGAAGGATCTGCATTTTCGATGTCATCCTGAGCGCAGCGAAGGATCTGCTGTTCGCCCTGAACTTCGCCTCCCCTCCATGAACGCCAACGTAGCGCCACATCGTTTCAAATACCCTGCGCCGCACCAAATATTGGAAAAACACACAACCTTGGTCTATAAAGAATAAAAGGTGAACGATTCCAGAATCGCCATTCGCACCACACTTCAAAGAAAAATAATTTGCTGTGATGCGCAATTAATGACGACCAGGCCAATTTATAAACTTAGACCAAGGCCATTTTGATTTACCGGGCTGACTTCCTTTTCAGGTTTAAAAAGGAAAAAGAGCAATGACCACGCTTATCGCAATGCACGAAGTCGAAGACGGCGCACACTGGGCGCGCGCCTGGCAGAAAAAAGCCGGCAGCCGGCATGAGATGTTTGCCAGGATCGGCGTCACCGCCCGCAACTTTCGTGATCCGCAAAACCCCAATTTGACCGGCCTCATTTTTGAGGTGCCGGACATGGCGAAATTCGAGGCCTTCATGCAATCCGACGAGGCGAAAAAAGCCATGGGTGAAGATCGCTTGAAGGTTGACACCATCCGCATATTGCACGAATTCACTCCCTGAAACGTGACACTGCAAAGGAGAACGACATCATGAACGACGCAGATAAAAATGCAGAGCTCGTACGACGCGGTTACGCGGCCTTCAACACGGCCGACATGAAAACCCTCACCGAGCTGTTCCACGAGAGCGCCTCGTGGCATACACCGGGGCGAGGCGCCCTCGCCGGCGACCACAAGGGCCGCGACGCGGTGTTTGCCTACTTCGGCCGGCTGGGTGGCGACACGGCAGGCACCTTCAGGGCCAATTTGCAGGACGTGTACAAGGGTGACGACGGCCGCATCGTCGCCATTCATCGCAACAGCGGCACGCGCAAAGGCAAGCAGTTGGATGTTGCCTGCTGCCTCGTCTTCGAATTCAAGGATGGCCGGGTGACAGACGGTCGGGAACACTTTTACGACCTCTACGCTTGGGACGAATTCTGGTCGTAAAATATTCGACCCTGGCCCGTTTGATTATTTTTTTCAAGGCCTTTTAATGAATCGAGAAAGATGTCATGAAGTACATGATCAGTTGGTTCGAACGCCCACAAGGCTCGCCTATGGAATACGATTATGTCGACAAATGCCCCCAAAAGTATTGAATTACTTGAAAAGAATAATCAGGATCGTTTAGTTCGACACAAAGCTTTCGTCCTTAAGTTCTTGAGACCAAAAATGCCTAAGAAGGGTGAGCCTGAAGACATTAATTCAGGCCTGCTTGGACTCGAAATTACTGCTGTGCTTTTTGCAGCGCTATTTGTTATGGGTTGGGGTTATGCACAAGCGTACTTCAGCACGTTCAGGGTTAATTTGTATACAGAGCTAGATATTGATGTAATGACCTATCCAATCTTAGCCTGGAGGGTAATATTGGAAACCAAATCCCTTGTTATTCTGATTGCTATATTTTTTGCCATCTTATATATGGCAATTGACAACTGGCTCTGGGGTTTAATGTCGTTTCTAAAAAGAAATTCAATAATTTTCCTGCCGATAATTGTAGTGTCGTTCTTTTTTACATATGGAAAAGCATTTGATGTTGGGTACGCTGATGCCTTACGCGATATGGATGAAAAAAACTCTCAGCTTCCACGAGTTGAAATTGTGTTAGCAAAAGAAGTTGATGTGAGACAAGTTAACGGTCCTGACAAGCCGCTGGAATACCCTTGCAAGCTTTTGTTGGGTCATCATCGATCAGTCTACTTTCTCGTTAATTGTATTCAAGAGAAAGGGCTGCAACAGCGAGTGCCATTGGTCGTCCTAGTACCGGATGCTGTTATCAGTGCAATTACGATTGAAAAAAAGAAAGAGAAACAATGATGAAAGAATTGAGGCCATATCTATTCTTTTTTTTAGTTGCGGCTAGTATTGGAAATGCGGACACTATAGTTCTTAATGGTGCAGTGTCGTCAGACATTTCGGGCTGCTTTGGGTATCAACTTGATGGTTTTGTGGCGGCTTTTAATGACGATAATAATTTCACCATTGAAGTTCAAACACCCCTATGCACTCCGGATGATGGCTGCAAGCCAGGGAAAGCTATATCTCTCACGGATTCAGAAGCTCGTCATAATAATCAGGAGGAACAATCTAAAACCAAAAATCGGAAATTGTTGCTAACGATTCCCAAGCATCTAGTGAAAAGGATCGACTTTAATGACGAGATTACAATGAAATGCTACGAACGCCAACAAAAACCGCTTCAGGCTCGGCTTTTTGGTTCGGAACGAGATTCACGGATGGAACCAGTGCGCGCTACCGCAGTTGCAAGTAATCCTACAGGTTCGATTCCGACAGAGTTTACTATTGATGAAGATTCTAGAATAGAGTCGGATTGGAACGCAACAATGAGCACTAGTACCACTGATCTGAAAATCAAACTAGTGAAGATAGAATCCACAATGGTCAAACGCAAAATTACGATTAAAAGTATCTTCAAGATAAATGGCGGTAACATAACTCGTATTTGGCATTGATAGCGCACCACGTAAAATTTAGTTGCGTAATCAAAAATTAAGAATTAAGGGGCCAGGTTGCGTATTCTCGCCGGTCGGCATGTCTTACACTGCCAGCCTCCCGAATTCGCCAAGCTTGACATCACGCAACACTTACGCCATCCGGTTGTGCAGGCATAGACGGGTTAGCGTGATGTTCGGCGGCGAGCGGAAATGCAAACCAAGTTTGTGCTGACGATGGTGTCGCGTCGATATGGGTGCGTTGTTAAACGTGTGTGGGTGGCGTCTGCACAGCTTGCCGCGCAAGGCGCAACCCCATTGCCTTGTGTATGGCTGATAAACTCCTAAGGGCAGGATTTCCATCCGGTGAAAAGGTGCGGTAAAGCTGGGTAGTGGTTCAGTTTGAAAATTTATCTTTTCGCATAAGCATAAGCACGTGATGAATGTTAAAACATTTAGATGGTCACCAAATCAAACTCACGCAAAGACTTTATCCAAGTTGCCTTCAATATTGTCCAACAAGCTGCTGGTGATACTGAACCCATTCCGCCATTAACCGGGGAAAAGGCTGATTCATGCAAGGACGGGCTTAAGGTGGCTAGGCTACGGCTGAAAAGCTCACGCCTGAACAGCGTTCTGCTATTGCCAAGAAAGCAGCGAAAACTCGATGGAAAGAATAAAGCATTAAAATCAATGACAAGCTCGTAACTGCGGGCTTTTTTATTTTGCTTAAAAAGGCGCGCGCGCCACAAATAACAAAATTATGGCGAAAGTTGTATCTAATCCTGTCATAGTTCGTGTACAATTAGACATAGAGTTAATCTTCTGATTGGTGCATTCCATGGATTTGAACAAACTGCTAAAAGACAAGGAAGCGGCTTTGGCACACGCTAAAGCGCAAGTGCTTGTTTTGGAAAAGCAAATTAAAACTTTAAGCGAGTCGCTTGCTATGCTTGCGCCTACGGAATTTGAAGAATATTTGGCCAGTAAGCCTAAGGACTCAATAAGCCTAACCCCCATCGAGAGAATTGAAAATCGGCTTGAATCTACGCGCCAGCGTAACAGGAAAGGCGAAATTCAGAAAATCATACTTTCGGTTTTGACTAACGCAGATCAACACCTTAAGAAGATTGAGGGCGGCGTTAATCTGCTAGCGGCGCGACCAATTACGTTGGGGCAATTGCGTACTGTGTTGATGAACCTAAAAAATGAAGGCTTTGTAAAAAGTGACCGGCCAGGTTTTTTTCGGCTGGCATAAAGGCGAAAGCCCCGACGCGCGAACGTCGAGGCTTTCTTGTTGTGAACCCCGCTGTAGAAGGCGGACTTAGGTAGCAATGTAATGCTATCAAGGAGGGCTCGGATATGGTCAATAACCATATGATCTTATTAGAAAAACCATAGGCGATTGAGCCAGATCAGGGGGCGGCTATTTGCTGCACCCTGATTCTTATTGTACTCAATCTCTGTCATTTTGCAACCTTTTAATTTATGCGCCTTTTCATCGCAGAAAGGCGTTTTTTCGTCTTTTTCTGTCTTTTATCTTGATTTTATATATTTACTCAACATAATGTTTATTATAATTAAGGGGTCAAATTAAGGGGTCAGGTTCGAAATATTTTTATACTCCCGCACGCCAGTGCCCCAAATATCAGCTCATTATCACAGCAAGATGCGCGTCGGCAGCATTGATAAATAATTCAATTTAATCAATTAGTTATAACTATAAATTTGCAGTTGGTTTGTCACGGCCTCTCGCGGGTCGGCATGTCTTCCACTGCCAGCCTCCCGAATTCGTCCAGCTAGACATCACGGAACACTTACGCGATCCGGTTCTGCAGGCATAGCCGCGTTAGCGTGTTGTGCGGCGGCGGGCGGAAACTCAAGCCAGGTTTGTGCTGACGATGGTGTCGCGTCGTCATGGGTGCGTTGTTAAGCGTGTGTGGGTGGCGTCTGCACAGCTTGCACTGCAAGGCGCAACCCCATTGCCTTGAGTATGGCCGATAAGATGCTAATGACAGGGTTTTGATCCGGTGACAAGGCGCGTAAACCTGAGGCGCACTCAGGTGCGCCTTGTCTGCCACCGCTTAATGCACCCGATATCGAGCACCCACATCAATGCGCCATTCCCCCACGCCGTCGCGACAAAATTTGTGACCACCAAAGATGCCGTGTTCCATGCGTGTCACGCGCTGTAGTACAGCTCGCGTAGATACGCTGTTCGTTGTCAGCCCATCCCCTCTTGCAGGGCGCACGTTTCGCTGCATCGATACGCCGTTCGACAGGCGGACAGCATGCTGTCCGAATTCTCTGTCTCCCCCCTATTGGTATCGACATAACGTTGGCTTCGCAAACCTTAGTCTCACCCGCAAGAAGCTGCTTCGCAGCGTTTTGTCCTCCCCTTGAACCCTCGGCCACCTCACCCGAGGAAAGGAAGGGGCTGTTGGTTTAAATGCGAGAAGCAGATCCTTCGCTTTGCTCAGGATGACAGGCACGAGAAGCAGATCCTTCGCTTTGCTCAGGATGACAACGCAAAAGCAGATCCTTCACTGCGTTCAGGATGACGACCGCTTTTGTCATTCTGAGGGCCTTATCCGAAGAATCTGCTTTTTTGTTTTTGTTTAAAAAAATGCCCTGTTCAATTAAACACGAACAGCAGATCCTTCGCTTTGCTCAGAATGACAACGCAAAAGCAGATCCTTCACTGCGTTCAGGATGACGACCGCTTTTGTCATTCTGAGGAC
>JBAVXA010000090.1:0-2439 GCA_049698095.1 Burkholderiales bacterium | reverse complement strand
GCGGTTGCTTGAGATTCAACTCGTTGATCATTTTCTGAAAGCGCGCGCGGTCTTCAGCGCAATCAATCATGTCCGGCGTCGTGCCGATAATCGGCACACCGGCTTTGGCTAAACCTTGCGCGAGTTTCAGCGGCGTTTGTCCACCGAATTGCACAATTACGCCCCAAGGCTTTTCTTTATCGATTACTTCGAGAACGTCTTCCAATGTCAGCGGCTCGAAATACAATCGGTCGCTGGTGTCGTAATCGGTCGAGACAGTTTCCGGATTGCAGTTAACCATGATGGTTTCAAAGCCATCGTCGCGCAGCGCGAGCGCGGCGTGCACGCAGCAGTAATCGAACTCGATGCCCTGTCCGATGCGATTCGGCCCGCCGCCTAATATCATCACTTTTTTACTGTCGGTCGGGCTGGCCTCGCACTCTTCGTCGTAGGTCGAATACATGTAGGCCGTCGAGGTGGCAAACTCGCCCGCGCACGTATCGACGCGCTTGTATACCGGACGAATACCGAGCTTGTGGCGATACGCACGAACTTCGTCTTCGCTAATTTTCATCAGGTGCGCCATGCGCCGGTCGGAAAAGCCCTTGCGTTTCAGCTGGCGAAATTCGGCGGCGCCGAACGAATCCAGCGTGCGCTTTTCGATCGCCAGCTCAAGCTTGACCAGCTCTTCAATCTGCACCAGAAACCAGCGGTCGATTTTAGTATAAGCGAAAATTTCTTCCACCGTCATTCCGATGCCGAACGCGTCGGCGACATACCACAGGCGCTCGCCGCGCGGATACGCGAGCTCGTCACCGATTTTGTCCGAGTCGACGGTTTTCAGGTTAAATCCGTCGACCCCGGTTTCCAGTCCGCGCAACGCTTTTTGCAGCGACTCCTGGAAGTTGCGGCCTATCGCCATCACTTCGCCGACCGATTTCATTTGCGTGGTCAGCCGATCGTCGGCCTGGGGAAATTTCTCGAACGCGAAACGCGGCACCTTGGTCACGACGTAATCGATGCTCGGCTCGAACGATGCAGGCGTCGCGCCGCCGGTAATATCATTCTTCAACTCATCCAGCGTATAACCCACCGCGAGTTTTGCGGCGATCTTGGCGATTGGAAAACCGGTGGCTTTCGACGCCAGCGCGGAGGAGCGCGACACGCGCGGATTCATTTCGATCACGACCATACGGCCGGTATCGGGATCGACGCCGAACTGCACGTTCGATCCGCCGGTCTCGACGCCAATTTCGCGCAACACCGCAATTGAGGCGTCGCGCATGATCTGGTATTCCTTGTCGGTCAGCGTTTGCGCCGGCGCGACGGTGATCGAGTCGCCGGTGTGCACGCCCATCGGATCGAGATTTTCTATTGAGCAAATGATGATGCAATTATCGTTTTTGTCGCGCACCACTTCCATTTCGAATTCTTTCCAGCCGATGAGCGACTCATCGATGAGGAGTTCTTTGGTCGGCGAGGCTTCCAGGCCGCGCTCGCAGATTTGCATGAATTCTTCTTTGTTATATGCGATGCCGCCGCCGCTGCCGCCCATGGTGAAAGACGGACGAATGATGACCGGGAAACCGAGCGCCGCCTGCACTTGCAGTGCTTCTTCCATGCTGTGCGCCATTGCCGAGCGCGGCGATTCGAGCCCGATGCGTGTCATCGCCTGTTTGAATTTTTCACGGTCTTCCGCCATGTCGATGGCTTCTTTGGTCGCGCCGATCATTTCGACCTGGTATTTTTCCAGCACGCCGTGTTTGGCAAGGTCGAGCGCGCAGTTCAGCGCTGTTTGCCCGCCCATCGTCGGCAACAATGCATCGGGGCGTTCTTTGGCGATAATTTTTTCCACGATGCGCCAGGTGATCGGCTCAATGTAGGTAACGTCCGCCATGTTCGGATCAGTCATGATAGTGGCCGGATTCGAGTTAACCAGAATCACGCGGAAGCCTTCTTCGCGTAGCGCCTTGCACGCCTGCGCGCCAGAGTAATCGAATTCGCATGCCTGGCCGATAACAATCGGGCCCGCGCCGATGATAAGGATGGACTTGATATCTGTGCGTTTTGGCATTTTTTAATTCACTCAATAATTTTTTTCACTTAACTCAAGGTCGTCGTCGCCAATTTTGCGCCGAAACCAATAAATAGCGCGCCGACGCCGCCCATCGCCGAAGCGGAAATCTTGCGGCGGCGATTAAACGCATCAGCCAGCTGCACGCCTGCAAATATCAGCAGCGACAAATACAACATACTGCAAATCTGCACGATCAATCCCTGGATCGTGAATGTCAGCGCGGGATATGCATAAGTCGGATCAACAAACTGGATAAAGAATGAAATGAAAAACATTATCGCTTTCGGATTCACCAGGCTGATCATCAACGCGCGCTTGAACGGATGTGCGTCATCGACTTTTTCCGTCGCCACACTTGCTGCAACTTCGTGACAGCGCCATTT
>JBAVXA010000089.1:0-3631 GCA_049698095.1 Burkholderiales bacterium | reverse complement strand
TAAAAATCGCTCCGCGTGAGCATTTGTCGTATATCTGGCTGCCGTATAAACAGGCAGCTGAAAAAGTTTTTTCGCAAAGCAATCGGGAAGCCATTCTCGAGCTTCCCGCCCGAATAGAGACGAAAGTAAATCAATGACGCTGAAGGATTTCATCATCAGGCCGTTTTTACTGTTTGCCCTGTTCGCGCTGGCTGCCAATCCCGTACGCGCAACCGACATGCAAATCAACTTCGAGCGCGATGGCCATGTCATCAAAATAGACGGGCACATGGTGTTACCGTATCCGCCCAAACTGATATTTGAAGTCCTTACCGATTACGAACATATGCACCAATACGTTCCTGACGTCGCGAGCAGTCGCATCATAAGCCATGGAGAAAATAAACTGCGCGTCGAGCAAAAAGGCCGCAGCGGTATCGGCCCATTCAAATTCAAATTTGAAGTCGTGCGCGACGTCGAGCTCACACCGGTTACGGGATTGAAATCCATTTTAGTGAGCGGCAATTTCAAATCGATGCACACATCGACCAGGATCACGCCCGAGGGCGCCAATACCCGATTGGATTATTTCGCCGACCTCGAGCCCGACTTCTGGGTGCCGCCGCTGATCGGCTCCGCCATCTTGAAGCGACAGGTGCGCCGGCAATTCGAAGCGTTTGTCGAGGAGCTTAACAAGCGGACAGATTCTGTCAGCAATGTTAAAAAAACAGATATTAATCAATAAGTTATAACATATCCTTTTTCGCATCGATTCGCTTATAGCGATACCAGGCTGGTAATGAACAATCATCATTGTCGGCGAGCCGGACTGCCTATGTCGGATTCTCAAAACAGGAAACGCGCAATGGTCATTTGCTTCGGAATCCCAATTAGAAAACCAGCGCTCGCACGCTGAAGGATTCTCGCAAAATGAACTATCATTGAATTGCAGTGAAGCAGCGCACAGCGAACGTCACCCCCGTGGCCCAGAATGACCGATCAACAAAATAAATCACGACCAGGCCATGTCCGACTTACTCCATATCGCCACGTTTAACATCCACAAAGGCTTTTCGCGTTTCAACCGGCGCATGACCGTGCACGACCTGCGCGAAAAACTCGGCAGCCTCGGCGCGCATGTGGTGTTCCTGCAGGAAGTGCAGGGCGAACACGAACGCCGCGCCGCACGACATCAAAATTGGCCGACCACGCCGCAACACGAATTTCTCGCCAGCGATCTTTGGACCGACTTTGCTTACGGCAAAAACGCCGTGTACGACGAGGGTCACCACGGCAACGCGATACTCAGCCAATACCCGATCACCAAATGGGAGAACGAAGACATATCGTCGCACCGGTTCGAAAGCCGCGGCCTGTTGCATTGCGAACTCGCCGTGCCCGGCTGGGACGAACCGCTGCATTGCGTCTGCGTACACCTCGGCCTTGGCGGGCGCGGCAGGCGTGAGCAACTCGAATCGCTATGCGGGCGTATCGACCGGATCGTGCCGCATAGCGCGCCGCTGATCATCGCCGGCGATTTCAACGACTGGCGACTCAAAGCGAGCCAGGTTCTCAAAAACACATTGGATGTGCGTGAAGCCTTCGAAACCGCCAACGGCCATCCTGCACTAAGCTTCCCCGCCGGCCTACCCATTTTCAGCCTCGACCGAATCTACGTACGCGGCTTCGTCGTCAAATCCGCCAACAGCCTAAAAGGGCGCACCTGGTCGCGTCTGTCTGATCATGTTGCGCTGGCGACGACTTTGGCGCGGGTATGAGCGGTACACTTTACGACAAGCGCAACGCGAGCGGTTGACGATTTTCTGCGTTTTCCAGAATAAGTTTACGACCATTCAATCTGAACGCCAAAAAGCGCAATCTTCTCAATTTCGAAAAGTTTTAAGTTGATGTTTGCGTCAAGATTTCAAATTGAAACGGACCCAAGTCGAATTCGAAGACGTTTTATTGACCGGTTTGCTTAAATGAAATTACGAGAAAATTCGATTCAAGTGATATCCGTCACACGCTCGCAGAATGCAGCACCGGTATTATTTCAACATCGTTGCCGAGACTTCGGTGCAATTGCAATACTGTAAAGTTTCCTCGTGTCGGCTAAAGAATAATTGGTAACCTCAAATGCATAGCAGAAACCGTGCTCAACAAATATCGCTGCTGCACCTTGCAGCTAACGGCAATTGGAAAGCTTCCGCTGTTCTTTCCATTACGATCCTGGTCTTTGCGTTTGTTTTGCTCCCGGCGTTTACCCCGCCATTATTCAAGGGCCTGCTTTTTCTACTGCAGCCGTTTGGGGCTGTACTGACCATCATATTCGCGTTGCATTCGGCTTGTTATTACTTATTACCGCCAGCTTCTGATGGGCATCCGCCCAATTTGGCAAATCAGCCACCACCCTTGCAAAACCGATTCGGATTTGATCAGAAAGGCAAATCTGCTGGCGGCAATGTTCTAACTTGGGAGGAAATCTATAAGGATCGTTTTAACCCCCGACCTATGGCCACCGCCGAATGGACGATGTCACTAATCGAAGATATCGAATGGAAGAGATTTGAAGAGGTTGTCGCAGCGTATTATTGTGAGACAGGGGCTCGCGCAGAATGCACATCATTAGGCGCTGATGGCGGCATCGACATTGAGCTTTATGAGAATGAATCGGGCAGTCCTACGTCTCTCGTTCAATGCAAGGCATGGAACAGTCGATACGTCGGGGTAAGACAGATTCGAGAATTCCTCGGTGTTATCACTCATGAAAATTCGAAAAACGGAATCTTCGTAACATCAAGCTCGTTTACCGATGAAGCCATGAAATTCGCTCTCGCAAACGATATCAAACTTGTCACTGGCAGCATGCTTCTAACAATGATAAAGAGATTGCCCGGCGAAGCGCGGCTGAGACTGTTTACTTTGGCGACAGAGGGCGAATATTCCACTCCTTCGTGCCCTTCATGCGGAATAAAAATGCTTATTCGGTCAGGTCGACAGGGGAACTTTTGGGGATGCAAGAATTTCCCGCGTTGCAGGCAAATTCTTCACGTGCGTACGAAACCAAGTTAGTCGAAATACGAAAGGGACTCTTAGACGATGATTCTGAAGGCCTGCATTTTCGATCTAGACAAAATTTCATTCGATCTCTTGAGATAGCCGACGCATAATGCTCGATGCGCTATTAGCAAGAGCCAAAAGTCACCGACTAAGATTCATTCTGTAATGCGACAAGTGTATTTTCCAAGTTGATTCGCAGAAGCCATCCGCTGATCGGCACCTAGCCGCTTGATTGTCGAGCGGCTAATCCACACAGTTTTCATCCCAAGTCTTTTCGCCGTGCGCAGATTTGCCAGCGAGTCTTCGACCATGATGCATAGGCGCGGGTCGAGCCGGTGTTCGTGCAGCAGTCGGAGGTATCCCGCTTTGTCCGGTTTGGGGCGGAAGCGCGTGTGTTCGATGGCGTAGATATCGTCGAATAAATGCGCGATGCCCATCAGGTTGAGGATTTGCTTGATGTAATCGGCCGGGGCGTTGGAGAAGATGATTTTTTTGCCCGGCAGTTTTTTCAGGATGTACGGCAAGGCTTTGTCGAACACGAGCATTTTTTCCAGCGAGTCGAATTGATGCGTGACGCGCAAAAAATGGTCGG
>JBAVXA010000088.1:0-34198 GCA_049698095.1 Burkholderiales bacterium | reverse complement strand
CGCCGGAATGGGTACATCTGGTGCTGCTTAATGGCGTCTACGTCTATCCGCCCGAGCGGCAGACCACAAGGCTTCGCGACGGCGATGCGCTCGCAATCTGGCCACCTATTGCCGGCGGCTAAAAACTTAAATTAATCAGATAGTTATATACTATTGCCACGGCATGGCGATGGCGTTTTTTTGCGGCCTCTGCATGGTCCCGACGAACAATATGAATCACTTTTCACTCGGCATCGGCATCACCCACGCTGATTTTTTCGGCTGCTGCCGGCGGCGCTTACGCCATACGAGATGCATACCAATAACAATATGATTGAGAATTTTTCAAAACAAAGACGGGTAAGCATCACGCTCGGGATTGAGCTATTACGCCGCCTCTCGGCGAACGTTTTCATTCCGCGTACGGATGTAGAATTTTCTTTTGAACAATTCACCGATACGCAGCGAGAGGCTTTTTTGCATCGCTTCCATCTTCATTTCCATTGCGGTTCCGGTTGATTATTTTTTTATGAAGAATCCCAACCACTTCAGCCTTGACATGAGCATTACCCACGCGGATTTTTTCCGACTGCTGCCGGCGGCCATCGTGCCGTATGAATCGCGCGTCGATACTAATGAGATCGAAATATTTCTGGAACAGCGCCGGGTGATCATCACGCTGGGAAATGAACAGCAACGCCGTCTTTCCGGCCTCATTTCATTGGCCTGCACCAAGGTGAGCTTTATGTTTGAACACTTCAGCGACGAACAACGCGAAGCTTTCATGCATCGCTTCGATCGCTATTTCCACCGCGGAGGCGGCTGACTTACCTGGCGTTGAACTGGAGGCGTAGCGCTTCGACGCGTTCTCGGTTGACGTTAAGATCGCGGTAGCCTAAGCGCGACGCTGAGCGCACGTGAATCAGCCGCGTATTCGGGTCGGCATAAAACTCGACATCGTCAATAAAACCCAAAAGCCTGGACTTGAATTCGGCGTACAAATAATCCGGCGTGTCATCGATAATTTTTGTGCGCGGCATGACAATAACGATGCGCTTGATGCGCGCGATCGCCTCGGCGGCGCTGCCGTTGAACGCTATCGGGGCAATGAAATGCGAATCCGAATGCACGGCTTGGCTTGAAACGCAGTTTGGCTTATTTGGGCAGGGGTTGAGGTTACCGGCACGAACGCCTAAATTTTTCGGTCGACTGCCTGCTAACATGGAATGTTCCCCTGAAATAATGAAGGCCAACACGATGGCCACGCAGGCAAATATAAATAAAATCAAATACTTACTGCGCACGCCTGCGTCGATCGACATCAGTTGGATTGCTGCGCTGGCGCCGATCCGCCAGTCCTGCCCGACGCAGCATATCGAGCCAATAGGACTCGCCTTCACTCGATTTGAATTTCAGATACACCGCCACCTCTTCCGGGTAGGCGCCGCTTGCGCCCAGGTGCTTCAGGTGCTGCGTGCGTTTTCGTGCACTGCTTTGCGGCGCCGCGTCCGACGCCCATGCGCGGGCAATGGTCTGCCACAGGGTGGGCAGAAAGGGATCGTCGTCGTCGTCAAAACCGAATTGCCAGCCTATCAACGATGCCTCGGCGGGCGACAGGTCGTCCATTCGAAATTTCAGGCCCATGTTCGTTCTCCAATGTTCAAATTATTTTAGGAAAATTTACCGCAACCACGATCTGCTCGGACGCAGACTCTACTTTTGTGAACCATGTCACAAATATGCCTGTATCGCATGGGCTTTGGCAAGCCCCCGATGGCATATTTATCAAAAAAAACAGGCATCAACGCAATTAACCGGGGCAGGCGAAAAAGCGCCCTTGCTTGCGCCAAAACGGGTTTTCCTCTAGGCTGAACCACTTAATTACAATTTTTACGCCTTCGACCATGACGATCTGCGCGCGACAAGCCGCGGTTCTCTGCATCCGGGCGACATTCCATGGTTAACAGTCAACTTTCTGCCCTGCTGAACAACTGCCGCGAGATGCTCATTGCGCAGGTGTCCGGCGCCCTTCCCGACATTCTCACCAAAATGGAATCGGAGCTCGCGGAAAAATCCGACTTGAGCATGGAGCGCGAGGCGCGCAATGCATTCAAGGAAACCAGCACCACGATAGCAACGAAAAAAGCCGCCTTCCCGTTCTCATTCAAGTGGGCGATGCTCGACGAATTCAGCGCCAAGCTTTCCGGCAAGCCGGCAAAACAGACGGCAGCGGAGAGCTCGGGTTTGAACAGCCTGTCGCTGGTGGACAAAGACGACCAAGACGAAGATCTCGCCTTGGCCAAATCGGCAAAAAGCGTGCGCGAAGCGTGCGGCGAGGAGTTGACTGCACTGACCCGTCGCGTCGGCAAAATGATGGACAAACCGGAATTGGACGTCGTCGCCAATCCGCTTGGTCCAGATGCGATATTCACCGCGCTGCAACAGGCGACCATGGAAATGCAGTTGGGCCTGAAGGCAAAAACGGCATTTTATGAAGGCCTAGAAAAACATCTGACGCCGGAAATCCAGGACCTGTACGTCAAACTTAACAGCCTTTTGATCCAGAACGGCGTGTTGCCGCAAATTCAATTCTCTGCCGGTGCGGTACAGCCGTCCCGCTCGCATGCGAGCAATCGTGCACCCGGATCGACTCAGTTAACGCCGCCGCAAAAAGTCGATAACAGCGTCACCGCGTCGCCCGATTTATTTGCCCAGCTGCAGCAGCTGGTTGCCTTCCAGCAAAGCCCGACCGGCATGCAAACGCAGATTCACCGGCCGAACGGTCCTATGAACACGCCTATGCACACCCAGCTACGCAGCCCCGGTTCGCCGATGGAAACGCCGCTCGGCGCGCAATTGCGCTCGCACGCACGCCGTCCCCACGACGGCAGCATGCAAATGCCCGGTGCAACGCCGATGGAGGCGCTGAATAATATCCAGCACGGTGACTGGGGCGCATTGGCACAGCAGATCGGCATCGGCGACGAGGCCACTGCCGCGGCGGTCGCGTCGGGATCAATAAATGTCCTGCACGAAATCCGCAATACACCGATCGCCGACAACCTCGGCCAGGTTGACGCGATGACCATCGACATCATCGCGATGCTGTTCGACTACGTATTGGGCGACCGGCGTATTCCGGCTGTCGTGCGCGCCCTGCTCGGGCGCCTGCAGATTCCGATTTTGAAAGTGGCGATTCTCGACAAGGCCTTTTTCGCCAGCAAGTCGCACCCCGCGCGCAAACTCATCGACACCATTGCCGCGTCGGCCATCGGCATCGACGCGCATACGGCGCGCGAAGACCGCATGTACAAAAAAATCGAAACCGCGGTCGAAAAAGTCCTGGCAAAATTCGACAGCGATGTGGAAATTTTTGTCGAAGTGTTAGCCGACTTCGAACAGTATCTGGAGAAAGATACCGAAGATGCGGCGAAAGTTAATGAGCACTCGACCAAAGTCGTGGAAGAGCGCGAGAAACTGGAAATCGGCAACCTGATGTCGCACAAGGAAGTATTGCGCCGGACCGTCGGCGCACAACTGCCGCAGCCGGTCGAAGCATTTCTCAACGGCCCGTGGGCCACCGCACTTGCCATTACCTACGCCGACCATGGCGACGAAAGCGAAAACTGGAATACGCTGATTGCCACCATGGATGACCTGGTGTGGAGCATCGCGCCGAAATCGAACAGCGATGAACGTAAGAAGCTGGTTTCACTGCTGCCGTATATGCTCAAACGATTGCAGGAAGGAATGAATCTCGCCAATCTACAACCGGGACTGCGCGACCAGTTTCTCTCGGCGCTGGTCGATTGTCACGCTGTCGCAGTCAAAGCTGGCCAGCGCGCAACCAATCCGGAACTCAGCGTGGCGACTCGATCCATCCTCGACCAGAGCAGTCAGGTGCCGCAGGAAGAGCCGGTGATCAAAAGCGTGTCGTTCGCCGATGCGCCGACCGCATTCAGCGCGCGTGCGGGCGATCTGGATAAGGTTGAAACGCAGGAAACGGTCGACGCGGCAGGAAACGTTTCCCGGTTCGTCAAGCGCCATGTGTCGCAGGATAATGTCGACATGATGGAAATCCGCCTAAACGAAGAAGACAGCTCGCTGGTCATCCCGCGCTCCGACGATTCAGACCAGATTGTGGCGAACATGAAACGCGGCGCGTGGGTGGAATTCAAAATGGAAGACGGCAGCGCCAACCGTGCGCGCCTGACTTGGGTAAGTCCGCTGAAGGGAATCTACTTGTTTACCAACCACCAGGGTTTCAGCGGGGGCGCCGGACACAAGCCGATTTCGATTTCGCCGCAGGCCTTGTCGGCGCAGTTGCGCAGCGGCCAGGCTGAATTAATACCGGATGATGCTCTGGTCGACAGCGCGATGAGTAATTTGATCGACAATTTGCAGCAGCCCGCCATGCCACCGCCACAGAAAACCGTGAGCAACCGCCCTCAGGCCTAGCAACTCAATATTATATTCGACGTTTGTGAGGCACGCAGCTTTAATTAGCGCCAGGCAGCGCGAATGCGCTAACGATTTTTCTTTTCTTCTTCATCATCCATTTCGCGCAACATTACCAATACGCGCGTGCGCTTCGGCCCGGCGGCGAATTTTTCCATTTTTACCAACACCGGAAATAACTCTTCCAGCTTTGCCCGCGCGACTGACTCTTCGCTGAACGTAAGCAGATTGCCCTCGTCCGATTTCACATCGTGCCACTCGCCGCTGTCTTCCTGTACCTGTAACTTGAACATATCGATTCTTCTATAAGCTATTGATTATATTTGATAATTATTTACCTGCGAGATCGCCCCACAATTCTTTCAAGCGCGCATCACGACCGCAACCATTGCGATAAAACTTATAGCGAATCGGGT
This sequence comes from Burkholderiales bacterium, assembly GCA_049698095.1. Taxonomy (GTDB): domain Bacteria; phylum Pseudomonadota; class Gammaproteobacteria; order Burkholderiales; family JBEEJL01; genus JBEEJL01. Next base: position 29,345 of record JBAVXA010000088.1, on the reverse strand, counting down.
TCTTCATATAGTAATCCTGATGATAATCCTCTGCCGGATAAAATTGCGTGGCATCGACGATCTCGGTCACCAGCGCCGCCTTGAATGGTTTGGATTTTTCCAACGCCGCCTTCGATGCTTCTGCGATTCTTTTTTGTTCCGCGTCGTGCACAAATATTCCGGTGCGATACTGGTTGCCATGATCGCAAAACTGCGCGTCTTTTTGCGTCGGATCGACGTTGTGCCAGAACACTTCAAGCAGCTTTTCATAGCTGACTTTTTTCGGATCGTAGATGATTTGTACCGCCTCAGCGTGACCGGTGCGCCCGGCAGAAACTTCGTCGTACGTTGGGTTCGGCTTTTGCCCGCCGGTGTAACCCGACGTAGTCGAAATGACGCCGTCAAGCTTGTCGAACGGCGGCTCCATGCACCAGAAGCAGCCGCCGGCAAAGGTTGCCTTCGCCTTGCCTGACGGCGCGTCCGCCGCGTGCACGGATACGAACACAACACAACTCAATCCCAGCGCAAGCAATACTTTTTTCAATGTCTTCATGGTCTACTCCGCATCGATTTCAGAACTCAAATATCGTCAGGACTTTCTTTTTGCCTGCCACTCTTCTTCCAGCTGTTTGGACGTTTTGTAATGCGGCACGCGAAACACGAGGCGCTTCCAGGTCTGCAGGCGGGCGCTCGAATCCTTCATCTCGTTTTTCCAATAATTGTCGGCGTATTCGACGTTTTTGGCCTTGTCCATGGTCCAGTAGTCATAGGACTTCTGTCCGCCAAAAATGAACAGCCGATCGTTATAGATTTCATAGTTTTCTGCTTCGCCTCCCCACTTCATCGCGTAGGTTGCGCCGTTGGCGCAAAAGCCGCCGTATTGCGGGACAAATTTATCCGGGTTTTTCAAAAATATTTCGCGGTTGGCGGCGCTGGTGAAACGATAAGTGACACCCTGATATTCGGTTTTTAACTCGGGGCTGCCCGGCACCGGTCTGTTTGCGCTGAAATAGCTCACCGGGTCATGACCGCGCAACATCAGCTTGCCGTCGGCGCCGTCGCTCACCGTATTCATGCTGGAACAGCCTTGCAGCAATACCAATAATACGAGGAGTGCCGGCCATAAGCTGGCGCGAGACGCAAAGGCAAACGATTTCATGGATTTCCTCAAGGCGGGTTCGCGCAATTCTAACGGAAAACGATTGATGCATTGCGGGCGAATAAGTTCATAGGTCGACCTTTATGCCGATTCCTTGCGATATAGGCACCATAGAAACGGCATCGCTTCAGACCTCGCGACTTGCTAACGATGGTGATAATCACCTCGCACCCGTGAGCATGCGAAACACGAAATATAATTTCATATTATCAATAGATTACATGACAATTAAAGGCGCCATTGCGCCTTTAATTATTGCCGTAACGAAATAACAGGGCATCGAGAATCCTGTACCGCCGCAGATTTGCTCATTGAGCTGATTTGCTGAATGCCAGCCGGCCACCGCCGAGCAGTGCAACTGCCGCCGCCGTTGCCGCCAGATAGAGCGGATATTCCCAGCCGCCTTTTGCATTGGAGAAAACCCATCCATTGCCCGCGTGCACGAACAACGACCCGAGCAAAATCGGAATACTGGCGAGCGCAACCCAACGCGTCTGAAAACCCAGAATGAGCGCAATGCCGGCCAGTACTTCTGCCGGCGACACGATATAGGCGGTCCATCCGGGGAAGCCGACTGATTCGAAAAAACCGGCGGTACCCGGCAAAGTGAATACGAGAAATTTCAGCAGCCCGTGGGCGAGGAACATACTGCCTAGCGTAACGCGTAGCAGGAGCGATGCATAATCGATAGTATCGTGTTTCATGGTGTAATTCCTTTCAGTCAGGGTGAAATTCTTAGGCGTGACGTATCCAGGTCGGCGCGATAGCGGTTCCGAGGCCCGCACCGTACCCGAGGTAAATATTCAAGCCGGCAACAGGTTCCAAGTAGCGCGCATTTTTCAGGCCGCCGGCATCAATGACGCTGAAACCCATGCTCTCAGCCATCGTTGTGGCGGTTTGTTTCGCCCGCGCGCTGTCACTGGCGACAAACACCGACACGCGTTGACCGTTGCCGAAGTCGGCGCCGTTAGCCAGCACTTGAGCGAACACGGTGTTGAAGGCCTTGACGACCTCTGCTTCAGGCACCGCCTGCGCGATTTCTTCCGCAGACGAGGTACTATGACCCAACGTCAATCCCATGTAATCCGCAGTAAGCGGGTTGGAAATATCAATGATGACTTTGCCGTTCAGGTTCCCTACCGACCTCAGCGCGTTGATGGCATCGCCGAAACCGGTTGCGAGTACGACGGCATCGGCATTGTCCGCCGCTCCCATAATGGCGGTGGCCTTGGCGCCGGGATTTGCTGCCGCAAGGGCTTGCGCTTTTTCGAAGTTGCGCGCCGTAACCGTGACATGATGGCCTGCGCGGGAAAGCTGTTTAACAAACGCTGAGCCCATATTGCCCGCGCCTATCACTGTGGTGTTCATAATGTGTCCTTTCGTCGATAATTCTGGGATTTTGGTAAGTGATCAGAACTGCCGTCACTGTGAAACAAACTATACGTGTTTCTTTTTTTGAGATAAATATCGTATAATTAGATATATTGTTCCAAAAAATGCAACAATGGATCGTTTTCTTGAAATGCGCACCTTCAGTGCCGTAGTGGATGCAGGGAGTTTTGTCGGCGCTGCTGACGCACTACAGTTATCGAAAGCAGCGGTGTCGCGCTACGTCAGCGACCTGGAAGCGCGGCTGGGCGTGCGCCTGCTGAACCGCACTACCCGACATTTATCGCTTACCGACGAAGGACAGGTGTTTTATGGGCGCTGTATAGAATTGCTGGCGGGGGTGGACGAAGCGGAAACCGAAATCACTTCACGTAGCGGCTCTGCGAGCGGGTTGTTGCGCATCAACGCGCCGGTTACGTTCGGCATTCAGCATCTGGCGCATCTGTGGGGCGAATTCCGTACATTGAACCCGAAAGTGTTGCTTGACATCAGTTTGTCCGACCGCTTGGTCGATCTGGTCGACGAAGGGTATGACATCGCCATTCGCATCGCGAGCTTGCCGAGCTCAACGCTGATCAGCAAGCGCCTTGCGACAACACGCATGGTGTTGTGTGCATCGAGACCATATCTCGAACGGCACGGCACGCCGCGCCACCCCGCCGACCTGGTGACGCACGATATTATTTCCTACAGCTACTGGTCGACCAAAGACGAATGGTACTTCGACGGGCCGGATGGAAAGGTTAGCGTGAAGACTCATCCATGCATTCACACCAATAGCGGCGACACCTGCCGCCTCGCGGCGCTGGCGCATCAGGGAATCATTTTGCAACCGTCTTTTCTGGTTGGCGAGGATTTGAAAAACGGCACGCTGATTGAGCTGATGCCGTCGTTTCATTCGATCGAACTCGGCATCTACGCGGTTTATCCCACGCGCAAACATGTGGCACCGAAACTTCGCGCCCTGATAGATTTTCTCTCCGCACATTTCTCCCAGGCGCGCACCAATTGGTAAAGAATATTTAATATAATCAATTAGTTACTCAAAAACGAAAAAGGCGCCGTAGCGCCTTTTTACCAAATTTAATATGCAAAATATCAACTTACGCGACGACGATATTCTCCTGTGGTGGTGTCGATTTCAATTTTGTCGCCGTTCTCGCAAAACAGCGGAACCATGATTTGATAACCGGTGGCGGTCGTCGCCGGCTTGAGCGCCTTTCCCGAGGTATCGCCGCGCACCGCGGGATCAGTCTGGATCTCGCGCACGTAGGAACTCGGCAGCTGCACTGAAATCGCTTTACCGTCGTAGAACACTACTTCGCACGGCATGCCGTCTTCGAGATAATTCAGTGCGTCGCCCATATTGTCTTTTTCGATTTCGAATTGGTTGAATTCGTTGTCCATAAAAACGTAGAGAGGGTCGGCGAAGTAGGAATAGGTCGCCTCCTTGCGCTCGAGCACCAGCAGGTCGAATTTGTCGTCGGCTTTGAACACGGTTTCGTTTGGCGCGCCGGTAAGCAGATTCTTCAGTTTCATTTTCACCACTGCGGCGCTACGTCCGCCTTTGTTGTACTCGGCCTTCTGGATCACCATCGGGTCTTTACCGACCATGATCACATTACCGGCGCGTAGCTCTTGAGCTTGTTTCATAATCTATCCTGAATGAATTCTGTATGGGGAGATCCGGCCAAAACAGCTCAGCCGGAATAACGGGCTATTTTATCAGTTTTCGACAAATTTCCGCTAGTCCGCTTGCGAGATCAGTCCTGGATGCGAGTTGCGCCGACCATTTGCGGTTATAGGTGTCCATATGGATAAAATGGTCGGCAAAAGCATCCCACGCGGCGCCGGCGCCCCTTCCCGCATTGAAGGCGCGCCAGAAATCGCGCACGGCAGCGGCGTGTTCGGCCGGCATGCCGGTCACGTACAAGTCGATGAATGCGTTGAGCTTGACCCAATGGGCGTTCTCCTGTTGCGGATAAATGTGCCAGACAAACGGTCTGGCGGCCCACTGGGCACGTACAAAGGAATCTTCGCCGCGCACGAAATTCACATCGCATGCCCATAGCAGCAAATCATATTTGTCCTGGTTGGTGAACGGAATCGTATGCACGGTGAGTTGCCCGCGCGTGAGAGATTTGCGTTGCGTGCAGATTTCCCCGGCGAAAAACTTCGCCACGGATTCGCGCGCCACGCCGTCCGGAACCAGACAGGTTATCGGCTGCCGGCCTGTTGACCAGGATTGCAATAACTCCGGCAGCCCCGGATTTTCGTAACAAAACAGACTGACGCGAAGTTCGCCCTGCGCGGGCGGCGGCACGCCTAGCTTATGCCAGAGTATGGCGTGCGCGTTCTTATCCTGCTGGAAGGCATCGCGCCGAACAAGCAAATCCCGTTCGCGCAACAGCCCGCCAGTCTGATCGGTAAACCCGGGGAAAAAATAATATTTGGTCAGCGCCAGGCGCGGGTGGGGCGACGGCAGCATATGGTGGCTGTCAATCCAGTTTTCCGCGCTCAGATAATCGAGATTGATCCATGCCGGTTGGTGCGCACGATGCGCCATGGCGATGACATAATTTTCCGGCAGATTACAGCCGAAAGTTTCGATCACGATTTCTGCAGGATTCGACTCGGGAAACGGTATGCTCCAGCGTCGAATCTCGATGCCGCCGACGTTTTGCCTATCCTTGGCCGCATCGACCTCGGCACAAATTTGCGCCAGCGTGGCAAGATTGTCAACCCAGAAACGAACATTGAATCCCTGTTCTGACTCAAGTTGCCGCGTAAGCCGCCAGGCGACGCCGACATCGCCGTAGTTATCGACGACCTTGCAAAAAATATCCGCGGTATGCGACGCCTTCAATTAAATTCAGAAAAGCTTGCCGAAAATATAGCCAATTACAATGCCTGCAATCAACGCAATGGTCAAACCGCGATAAGTCAACACGTCTTTGGAATATCCGCGCTTGATGGCAATAAACGACACCATATATCCCAACGCGTTCAGCAACCAGATAAACCCGATAGACAGAATTTTCACAATCAGCGGGCCGATCAGCGGCACGAGACCGATCACGCCGACCAGCCATGCGAGTGCGCCGGTGAGCATCGCGAGCAGGACGCCGCCAGCCGCCACTACCGGTTTCCCAACGCCCAGATGCAAACCGAGCCAAACGAGGCCGGCCAACGCCAGCCACACCGGAATCATTATTTTATAATTTTTCCAGACTGCGACCGGCGTAATTTCATTTTCCAGCGCGCTCGTCGGCTTGTCGTTGGGCTGGTCCTGCTGCGGGTCGGGCATGGTCTACGACGGCATAGGGACGAAATCGCGCTTGCCGATCTCGACGCCATTGTGGCGCAGGATGGCGTACGCCATGGCAGAATGAAAATAGAAATTCGGCATGACCATATGCAGCAGGTAGGGCTGGCCTTTCAGCGTCAGCGGATTGCCCCCGACGGTTAAGGTAATATCGCGCTCTTCCGACCCGTCAATTTGCGCCGGGCTGACGCTTTGCACGAACGCTACGGTTTTCTGAATTCGCGCCTTCAGGTCGGCAAAACTGGTTTCGCTGTCCTCATATTTCGGCACATCGAGACCGGCGAGGCGCGCCGATGCGCCTTTGGCGAAATCGGTGGCGATCTGGATTTGTTTAATGAAATTCAGCATGTCGGGAAACAGGCGGAAATTCAGCAACACGGCGTGATCGATCTTCTTCGCCTCCGCGTGCGCGACGGCTTTATCGAGAATCGCCGATAGATTGTCCAGGTTGCGGACAAACACCGGGACGGAGGCCTGGTACATGGAGAGCGGCATAATAAATTCCCTTCAATTAAAAAACATTAGGTTACGATTTGCGGCTGCCTTGATTTTTTTCCGCTAAAGCCTTGAGGTTTTTCAATCCCGCGATAAAATCATCGCCGAGCATTTTATCCATCAGCAAGCCAAAATAACGATTGAGCGGGTTGCTGCCCAGATTGCCCTCGTTGGTCCAGCTTACCCGCGTTGCGTTGCCGGAGGGGGTGAGTGTCAGCTTGCCGCCGGAGCGGCTGCCGAACTCGGGAAAATACAGCGTATATTCGACCATGGCGGGCGCTTCGGCACGAGTGAACTCCATGCTGCCACTACCCTCGCTTTTGCTTTCCCATGTCCACTTCGCACCGGCACCGCTCGGCGCGCCGGAATATTCCATTTTCATATTCGGATCGCGCTGGTTCCACACACCCCAGTTTTTCCATTCGCGCGGATCGGCGATCAGCGGATAAATTTTTTCCGGCGGCGCAGCGATTTCCAATGACCGTTCGACCCGATAATCTGCCGGCAGAATAAAACTGATCAGCACCAGCGCAACCAGCAACCCGGCAACGCCGAGCAATATCTTTTTCAGCATAATAATTCCCTTCAGCTTTCAGTCATTGATGAATTCGGCGCGCACCAGACGCCACTCCTGCGGGCCGCTCAAGGTACGCGAGCACCCCAATGGCTCCGGCGCTGCTGCCGGATGCAAATCCGTTTTCGAGCGGTCGCCGGTACCGACGCCCATATGATAGCGGTCGAGCCACACGCGGATTTTGCGCGTCGGGTGGGCGTTATTTACCAGGATTTGAACTGCTTCACGCGAGACGCACGTCGCTTCGAATTCCTGCGAAAAGACGACAAAATCCTTTGCTTCCTGCGGTACCTGGGTCCAGCCTGACGTGGCTAACAGCAAACTGACAAAAAATAGAATAAATCGTAACATATTGATTATATTAAATAATTCGAGAGTGATCGGAACTGCCGATTTCACGTTAAGCCTGCGCTTTTTTCGCCAGGCAATAATAATAATACCCGTCAATGAAGGGGTGTTCATTCAGCACGTGGTGAAACGCGCCAAGATCGAAAAGCTGCCGTCCGATGTCGATGGCTTTGGCAGTGGTAAACTGATGCTTGGCAACCAGCCAGTCGACGAATTCCGCGCCGACAAAACAATGTTCATATTTTTTCGTGTTGTAGGTTCGGTCTGCTACAAGGCCATGACGATTTTGCAGCAGCTTTTGCAATACCACCTGAATAAACAATTCATCGATATTCTTTTCATTGCGCGCGAGGCGAAAAAATAGTTTCCGGTCGCTGAAATCCTGCTCGTACACGACATGGTAGCAGTAGCCCATGCGTTGCAGTACCTTGCCGACATTGCCGGCCAGGATGCGCGTCGTCTCCAGCCGGTCGGCCAGCCATGTCACCATGTCCGTTGCAACCAGACACTCGCGATATCGTTTCAAATGGTACATCCGGTCTTTATGCTTCAACGCCGGATCCGCTTCCATTTCCGCCGCAATGCCGGCCGGCGTCGCGTTATGCAGCTTCAGCAGCATATCGACCTGGCGACTGTTTTCCAATTCGTCGGCGATACTCTCGGAGGGAAATCCCGCTTCGCGTAAATAATGCGCCTGGTCCATTGCTCCGGGCGCTGCGCCGGCGGAATCGGCGAGGCGCAGAAACTGCGCGACAGTTTGCGGCATCTCCATCACGTGCGCGCGCGGGAGCAAACCGAGCGCGCCGCACTTTTCCGTCCATTTGTTTTGTCCGTCGGTTACATGCGCCGAATAGGCGGCAATGGCCACCACTAATCCATCGCGATAGGTATCGTTGAAACGCGCCATCCATTCAATCAGCGTGATCTTATGCGCGGCAAGATGGGCGAGGTCAATCAACACGACGGGATGGCGCGCGTCTCCCAGGGCGGCAACCACTTCCGCATGCAAGTCATCGCGCCTCGGCGTATTGAGGAGTATCAGTCCGTGCGCTGCAAATGCCGCACGCCATGCAATTGTCAGCGCTTCATCCTGCGTCGCCAGTACATAGCTGATTTTCGCCATCGCGCGCTCCCTGAATTTTCTGTTGAAAAACCTGCATGACGCATTGTTGGTCGGTTACCCCGGCCGATCCTGTCGTGATCCTTAACTCGTTTCGACTGCCGGTGTGTGGCGCAACAGCTTAACGCCGGGCCAATATTTTGCCTGCCCGCGTTCGTATTGCGGCGGATAAGCGGCCTGCGCGCCAAGAACATCCGCCGCATGCCAGACCCAGCGCGGGTTATCGATAAAGCCTCTCGCGATGGCAACCATGTCCGCCTGGCCAGAAGCAATGACCTGCTCCGCCTGCTGCGGCGTGACTATCATACCGACTGCGCGAGTGGCGATGCCGACCTGCGTTTTCACCTGCGCGGCGAAAGGGACCTGATAATTCAGCTCGACGGCGATTCTGGCCTTGGCGGAAATTCCGCCGCTGGTGACACAGACATAATCGTAATCGAGCTTTTTCAGCTCTGCGGCAAAACTCACTGCCTCGTCCGGCGTGGTGCCGCCGTCCTGCCAATCGCTACCGCTGATTCGTGCGCCGAGCGGTTTTTTGCGCCACACTTCCCGCATGGCTGCTGCAATTTCCAGGGGAAAGCGCATGCGGTTTTCCAGGCTGCCGCCGTATTCGTCGTCGCGCAGATTGGCAAGCGGCGACAGAAATTCATTCAGCAAATAGCCGTGTGCGGCGTGTAGTTCGACAAGATCGAAACCCAATTTATCGGCGCGACGCGCGGCAGCGAGAAACGCCTGTCTGACACGATCCATGTCGGCGCGCGTCATCGCAAGCGGCGTATGCCAGCCGTCTGCCATCGGCAACGCCGACGGCGCAATCGTTTGCCATGCGCCTTGATCCGCCCGAAGCGACGGCGGGCCTTTTTGCCATGGCGCGTGGACAGAGCCTTTGCGCCCGGAATGCGCCAGCTGAATGCCGATTGGCGTATTGCCGTAAGTACGGCAGGCCTTGAGTACGCGGGCCAATGCCGCCTGATTTTCATCCGAATACAGGCCGAGGCAGCCGCGACCGATGCGCCCGATCGGCTCAACGGCAGTGGCTTCGAGCATCAGCAGGCCCGCGCCCGACACCGCCAGCGTTCCGAGATGCAGCATATGCCAGTCGGTCGCGCTGCCGTCAATCGCGCTGTATTGGCACATCGGCGCAACGACAATCCGATTGGGAAGCGTAAGTCCGTGCAGAACGATGGGGGCGAATAACGGGCTGGTCATGATTTATTCAATCCGTTAACGTTTGCTGCCCAGCATGGTGCCGCGGCATTTCGGCGCACCGCAACGGCACGCATAATTTTTTTTCATTGCTGCGGTGTGGCGTTCTTCTAGAATCAGGCTATAGTCGTACACCAACTCTTCGCCGCGCTTGATATCGCGCAGCGCGTAAATGAAAATACGGCCGTCTTCATCGACTGCCTGGCAGTTGGGTGCGCAACCATGGTTGATCCAGCGAGCGTCATTGCCGCCGACGGCGGCATCGATGACGTAGCGGCCATCGCCGAGATCAAATAAAAAAGTGTGGTAAGGATTCCCCGGATCGGCCGGTTCACGTTTGAGCGCTTCTTTCCACGAAGTGCGTTTGCCGACGTATTCAATAATTTTGGTATCTTCGGCAATTTTGCGCGCAGCGAATACGCCGTTGCCGTGCAGCTTCGATTTTTTTACACTGAATAAGGGTTTGCTGGTTCGCTCGGCTACGGGTTTTTTAATGGGCATTTCAGTTACATCCGGGATTAATCAAGAGCGCGAATTATACCTTTCACGCGGCGTTACCGCAGCATTTACTTTAGCTTTAATATGTTTAGTAATATAGTGTCACTTAACTTTCGCCGCCCGGCGCCAGCTGCACCGATTCGAATCGATCCGCATGCCCAACCAAACTGTCCGCGTCAAAAACGAAGCTGTTTTACTCTATACACTGGCCGGCATTCAATTTACGCACATCATGGATTTCATGATTGTGTTTCCGCTTGGGCCGATGTTCCGCCGCGTGTTGGATATTTCCGCCAATGAATTCGGCCTGATGGTATCGGTATATTCCTTTGCCGCCGCGATCAGCGGCCTGCTGGCGGCGACGTTTATCGACCGGTATGACCGCAAGCGGGTGGTGTTGACGCTGTATGTTTTATTTGCGGCAGCCACGCTGCTGTGCGCGCTCGCGCCGAATTTCTGGTTTTTGATCGCGGCGCGCGGATTGGCCGGCGTATTCGGCGGGATCCTCGGCGCAATGGTGCAGGCGTTTGTCGGCGACACCATTCCGGAGGAGAGGCGCGGTCGTGCGATGGGTGTGGTGATGGGGGCATTTTCCCTGTCAACCATAGCCGGGGTGCCGCTCGGCCTGTGGCTGGCTAATCATTTCAATTGGCGCGCGCCGTTCATATTTGTCGCCGGCCTGTCGCTAGTAATTTTCGCACTGGGTCTTCGCGCCCTTCCCAACGTTCCCCCGCATGCCGACAGCCGCGAGCATAAGCACATTTTTATTCCCATGCTGGCTGTGTTGCGCGAGCCGAATCACTTGCGCGCGTTTTTCTTCATGTGCCTGATGATCATGTCGAGTTTTTCAGTCATTCCGTTCATCACTCTCTACATGACATCCAACGTAAAAGTAGCAGAGCATTCGTTGCCGTTCATTTATCTGGTCGGCGGCTTTGCGACATTTTTCTCCTCGCGCGGCATCGGATGGGCAGCGGACAAATTCGGCAAAATCAAAACCTACCGCTGGATCGCGCTCGCCGCCATGTTGCCGTTGTTATTGATCACGCACCTGCAACCCGTACCGCTGGTGTGGGTGTTGGTAACGACAACACTGTTTTTTGTGTTCATTTCCGGACGCATGATCCCCGGCATGGCCGTTGTCACCTCGAGCGCGCTGCCGCATCTGCGCGGCACTTTCATGAGCATGAACGCATCCGCGATGCAAATGGCGTCGGGCCTTGCCTCGCTGGTAGCAGGCATGGTGATCGGTCATACTGAAACGGGGGAACTAACGAATTACAATTTCGTCGGCTACGCGGCGATGACCATCGGGCTGATGGCGATGTGGATGATCGGGCGCGTGAAAATACATTCCGCACGGTAGAATTTATTTAATGTAATCAAATAGTTATTTAACGCTTGTTGACTAGGAAAATTCCCGCCCCCACTAGTATTACCGACAGCCCGAACATGGCGCTATACGGTTCGTGCAGAATGATCACGCCGCCCATTACGCCGAACAAAGGCGTGAAAAAACTGAACACCAGTATACGTGACGCCAGATAGCGCGTGAGCAGCCAGAACCAGGCAAGGTAGCTGGCAAACGCGACAATCACGCCTTGATAAAACAGGCTTGCGAATAACATCGGCGTCGCTTTTATCAAGCCCGGCTCGCCAATCAACCATGACGCAAATGGCAGCAGCAGCGCCGCCATGCCAAGCTGATAAAACAGGGTTTTTCCTGCGCTGACCGCGGCCAGTTTGGTCGAACGCACGACCACCGTGGTGGCCGCCCACAAGAGGGCCGCGATGACGCCGAAGGCATCGCCCTGCCAGGTTCCGCGCGACGCGCTGAAGCCATCCTGAAATGCAAAAACAATTCCGACAAATGCCAGCAGTATGCCGGTCCAATGCAACGGACGAAGACGTTCGCCCGGCACGAAAATATGCAGACCCAAAGCAGTCAGGCATGGCGCCAGATAGACAAATACCACCAGACGCGAGGCGTCCGTGCGCGCGAGCCCGGCAAACATAAACAGAAATTCGCCTGCGAAAAGAATACCGCAGGCCAATCCGGCCCACAGCGTGCCGTCGCGCTCGAACAGCGACATGCGGCGATGGCGCATCCATAAAATCAACATCAGCACGGCAATCAGCGAGCGCATCGCGGCCTGCATCACCAGCGACATGTCCGGCGCCGCGAGTTTCGCCATCACCTGGTTGATGCCCCAGAGAAAACACAGGAACACCATCAGCATAAATGCGAAAGCGTCGGCCGGTTTGCGTTGAGTAGGGAGTTCGGCGTCCATATTTTTTCTTGGTAAAATCGAATGGCTGGAGTATATCGGTATTCTCCCGCTGTCGGCTGGGCAAAAAAAAATGCGCCTGGCAGCGCATTTTATTCTTGGTGGGGAAAGTCTAGTCCCGGCTCAAAGCGAGAAACTCCGTGCGCATGCCGAGATTGGTTTGCAGTTCGCCCAGCATGGCGGACGTAATCGTCTCTTCCCCCGGAGTACGAATGCCGCGGCTCTCCATGCACATATGGCGGCAGCGCATGATCACTCCTGCCGCGTGCGGCCGCAACTCATTCATCAAAGTCTGCGCGACCTGGCTGGTCAGACGCTCCTGCACCTGCAGTCGGCGCGAAAAACATTCCACCAAGCGGGTCAACTTTGACAGCCCGACAATCCTGCCGTCGGGAATATAGCCGATGGTCGCCGTGCCGAAAAACGGCGCGAGGTGATGTTCACAATGGCTGTAGATCGGGATACCGCGAACCACAATCAGCTCGTTGTATTCCTCCGCGCCGTCCTCGAATACCTTGAGAACCTCGCCCGGATCTTTTGCATAACCGGAAGTCCAGAATTTCCACGCTTCAGCCACGCGGTGCGGTGTTTCCTTCAAACCGGGGCGGTCGGGGTTTTCGCCGAGACTTGCCAGCAAACGTTTCCAGTCTGCTTCCGTAAATTCGCTTGCCATAGGTTTCCTTATCAATACCTGTGCTTAATGGATATCTGTTTAACCGAAATAGTTCTTTGTCACAAAAAATTAGTATTTTTCTGCAGAGAAATTTCTGTGTCCGATCACCGTTTTCATAAGCGGAATCATATCACTTGCAGCATAATCGTAATCGCCTGCGCCTGACGCGAAATGATGCACGAAGTGTTTTGGAGAATGCCGACAAAGGTGTTAGAATCAAACAGTTAGGCTAATTTTCGGGGGATATATGGCTGAATTATACGACGACGATAAAGCACTCGATACAAAACCCAAAAGCAACAAGGCCTGGCTGATACTCGGTGCGGGCCTGCTCGCTGCTGCCGGGTTCGGCTGGCAGTATTTGTCGAATTCAGGGCAGTCCCTTGGCTCGCTTGTCAGTGGCGGCGGGCAAACAGAAAATCGCGACGCCGCCCCAACCTCGCGCCCGCTGAGCAGCGGAAAAATTTCCACCGGCACCAACGGGACGGATACAACCGCCCCGGCAGTGGCGGTTGCGGCAAATACCCCGGCATCGAACGGCACCGCCAGCACGCCGAACGGCAAGGAAGCATCCGGCTCGCTTAAAATGACTGATCTGTCCACACCTTCTGTTGCGCCTGTGGCGGCCGCAAAAGATGCCTCGTCAACTGCAACCGCCATTGAGAAACTGGAAAAAAAGCTTGCCGATAAAAAAGCGACTTTGGCCGCAGCTGCGGGGAAAGTTGCTCAGGCCGACACTGCGCCCGTGGCCGCTCAAGGTTCTACGCCGCCACTTAAAATGGACAAGGAATTCCGTTCGCTTCTTTACGCAGTATTTTATCGCTGGGCATCTGCCGAAATGGGACCCAATGCCCGCGCCACGGTTGCCAAGCTGGTGCCGGAGGCACTAAAAGGCGTAAAGATTGTCCTCACCGGCCGTACCGACAGCACTGGCGACCCTGGCCTGAACAAGATCCTTGCCGAACGGCGTGCCGACTCGATCAGAAAAGCATTCGTGCGTAAAGGCGTCAACGCCGGCATTATCGAGTCCAATATCAACACCTCCGGCGACGACAAGCTGAATGAAGGCACCGTCACGCCGCTGCTGCCAAAGGCCGGTAACAATCGCGCCCGCCGTGTCGATATTTACATCGAAGCGAAAGACGGAAACGGCGGCGGGATGAAGCCGAAAAAATAATACCGCCCGAGCATAAAAAAACGCCGCTGAAAAGCGGCGTTTTTATTTGTGCGAGGATTTTGCCTTACTGCTTAATCCCAACTCAACGCTCCGCCGGTTTGATATTCAATCACTCGGGTCTCGAAAAAGTTTTTCTCTTTCTTGAGGTCGATGAGTTCGCTCATCCAAGGAAACGGGTTGCTTGCGCCCGGGAACAGCGGATCGAGGCCGATCTGCTGGCAGCGGCGGTTGGCGACGAAGCGCAGGTATTCCTTGAACATCGGCGCGTTCAATCCAAGCACGCCGCGCGGCATGGTGTCTTCCGCGTAAGCGTATTCCAGTTCGACTGCTTTGCGCATCAGGTCGGACATTTCCTGGCGGAATTCCGGCGTCCACAGCTGCGGATTTTCCAGCTTGATGGTATTGACCAGATCGATGCCGAAGTTGCAATGCATCGATTCGTCGCGCAGGATATATTGGTATTGCTCCGCGGCGCCGGTCATCTTGTTCTGCCGGCCGAGCGCGAGAATCTGCACAAACCCGACGTAGAAAAACAAGCCTTCCATGATGCACGAGAATACGATCAGGCTTTTCAGCAGCTTCTGGTCATTTTCCGGGGTACCGGTTTTGAACTCGGGATCGGTCAGCGTATTAATGAACGGAATCAGGAAATCATCCTTGTCGCGGATCGATTTAACTTCGTGATAGGCATTGAAAATCTCGCCTTCATCGAGACCCAGGCTTTCGGCGATGTATTGATACGCGTGGGTGTGAATCGCCTCTTCGAATGCCTGGCGCAATAAATACTGGCGGCATTCCGGCGCCGTGATGTGACGGTAGGTGCCGAGCACGATGTTGTTGGCAGCGAGCGAATCAGCGGTGACAAAAAACCCCAGATTGCGCTTCACCAGGCGGCGCTCGTCATCGGTCAGGCCGTTCGGGTCTTTCCACAATGCAATGTCGCGGTTCATGTTCACTTCCTGCGGCATCCAGTGGTTAGCGCAACCGGCAAGATATTTTTCCCATGCCCACTTGTACTTGAACGGAACCAGCTGGTTTACGTCGGACTTGGCATTGATCACGCGCTTGTCTTCTGCACGCACGCGGCCAAATTCCGGATGCTGGTTTTCTTCGCTGTTGAGCAAAAATTTGGGGATGTTCGCCGGGGCTTTCACCACGGTGTCATCCATGTCGGGCACAAACGGCTGGTGGCGCGGTTGCACCGGCAAATCGTCTTCAAAATTTAGCATGCTGTCTCCTGTAGTGCTTGGACGGGCAAACGCATCAATCGTTCGCCCGCCGTTTTTTTCCGATTCTATTTGTCGTTCACGCTTCCTGCGGCGGGATCCGCAATACCTGGCCGGGATAAATCTTATCCGGGTGAGTCAACATCGGCGTGTTGGCCTCAAAAATTGCCTGATAGGCATTGGCGTCGCCGTATTCCGCTTTGGCGATTTTCGACAACGTGTCGCCGCTTTTTACCGTGTAGTAAGTGGACTCGGGCTCGTCTGAAGCAACTTCGAGCTGGTCATCGACTTTATCCACGCCTTGCACGTTTCCGCAGCAAAGCAGAATTTTTTCCTTGGTTTCCTGGTCTGCGGCGGTGCCGGATACCGTAACGATGCCTTTCGCAGCGTCAAATGAAACAGCCAGATCGTCGGCAGTCAGGTTCTGCGAATTGATATAGCCCATGATTGCATTTGACGCCGCCACGTTCGCCAATTCCAGATTCGCCGGTGTTGGTGCAGCCGCGGCCGCTTGCGTGGCTGCTTGCGCCTCGCCCTTGCCGAATAATTTTTCGCCTGCACCTTTAATAAAACTTAATAATCCCATATTGCCTCCAAAAAAATTAAAGTGGTTTGGTTTTTAGAGCGGCTCACCAAGCCGCCCCGCTTGTTTACTACGACGCCGCAAAAACGATGCTGCAAAAAGATTTACTGGTGATGCGGCGTCCTGCGCGCCGCCCTGGCGCGGCCGCGCGTCGGCATTACTACTTCGCCAAACAAATCGACCGAGTAATTTTCGATCACCGGAATATTGAACGACATTTGCACCATGCGGATCGCATCGAGGCATTCCTGCTTGCTGCTGTATCCGTCAGCGGAAATGGCAACGCTTTTGCCATTGTCGGCCAATAATCTCCAGCGGTATTCAGACGCGGCGTCCAGCTCGATGCGAAATTGCATATTTCCCTCAATAAAAGTCCCGTGCAAACCAATAAAAAATATAATTAAATCAAATACTTATATTTACCAATGATTTACTCGATTGAAGCAGGACCCGTTACCCGGTAACGAGTCCCACCGCAATTCTCCCCCTGCTTTTTTTTGTATAGGTTACTGACACGCTTCGCATTCAGGATCGTCGATGGCGCAAAACTTCACCTCGGGTTCTGAAATTGAATTGCCCGCAAACGCGCTCACCCCCCCGTCGATTGCCACGGCGTTGAGTTCGCCGCCGCGACCGGTGGATTTTTCCGCGCTCGTCGCAGCCAGCGTGCGCAGATAATAAGTCGTTTTCAGACCGCGCATCCAGGCGAGCTTGTACGTGTCATCGAGTTTTTTCCCCGATGCCCCGCTCATATAAATATTCAGCGACTGCGCCTGATCAATCCATTTCTGCCGGCGCGCCGCGGCCTCGACGATCCATTTCGCGTCGACTTCAAACGCGGTAGCATAAAGATCGCGCATTTCCTGCGGCACGCGGTCGACTTTCGCCAGCGAGCCGTCGAAATATTTCAGGTCCGATACCATCACCGGATCCCACAAATTACTTTGCTTCAAATCGCGCACCATGTAGTCGTTAACCACGGTGAACTCGCCGGACAGATTGGATTTCACAAACAGATTCTGGAACGTCGGCTCGATACACGCCGACACGCCGATAATGTTTGCAATCGTGGCCGTGGGCGCAATCGCGACGCAATTGGAATTGCGCATGCCGTGCTGCCTGATACGCTGGCGCAACGCGCTCCAGTCGAGGCTGGAACTGCGATCGACCTCGACGTAACCGCCGCGCTGCTCGGTAAGCAGGTCGAGAGAATCCTGCGGCAGAATGCCGCGGTCCCACAGCGAGCCTTTATACGATGAATAGCGGCCGCGTTCCTCCGCCAGTTCGGTGGACGCCCAATAAGCCTGATAACAAACTTCTTCCATCGAGCTGTCGGCAAATTCCACGGCTTGTTGCGACGCATATGGGATGCGCAGTTCGTGCAGGCAGTCCTGGAAGCCCATGATGCCAAGCCCGACCGGGCGATGCTTCAGATTGGAGTTACGCGCTTTCGCGACCGGGTAATAATTGATGTCGATCACGTTATCGAGCATGCGCATCGCGGTGCGGATAGTACGGCCGAGCTTGTCGAAATCGAGCTTGCCGTCTTTCAAATGCGCCACCAGATTGACCGAGCCGAGATTGCACACCGCAATTTCGCTGTCATTGGTGTTGAGCGTGATTTCGGTACACAAATTCGAGCTGTGCACGACGCCGACATGCTGTTGCGGGTTGCGGATATTGCACGGATCCTTGAACGTGATCCATGGGTGGCCGGTCTCGAACAACATCGACAGCATCTTGCGCCACAGATTATTGGCAGGGATCTTCTTGAACAGCTTGATCTCGCCGCGGCTTGCCTTGGCCTCATAGCTCAGGTAGGCGCGCTCGAAGTCTTTGCCGAACTTGTCGTGCAGGTCCTTCACGTCGCCGGGCGAAAATAATGTCCACTCGCCGCCCTCCATCACGCGCTTCATGAACAAATCGGGAACCCAGTTGGCGGTATTCATGTCGTGGGTACGGCGGCGATCATCGCCGGTGTTTTTGCGCAGTTCCAAAAATTCTTCGATATCCAGATGCCAGCTTTCCAGATAGGCGCATACCGCGCCCTTGCGCTTGCCGCCCTGGTTCACCGCGACGGCGGTGTCGTTGACCACCTTAAGGAACGGCACCACGCCCTGCGATTTTCCGTTGGTACCCTTGATATGCGAGCCGAGCGCGCGCACTGGCGTCCAGTCATTGCCGAGACCGCCGGCATATTTCGACAATAATGCATTTTCCTTCAGCGCTTCGTAAATTCCGTCAAGGTCGTCGGCCACCGTGGTCAGGTAGCAGGACGACAATTGCGAGCGGCGTGTGCCGGAATTAAACAGCGTCGGCGTCGACGACATAAAGTCAAAAGACGACATGACTTCATAAAACTCGATCGCGCGCGCTTCGCGATTTACTTCGTTCAACGCAAGGCCCATTGCCACGCGCATGAAAAACGCCTGCGGCAGTTCGATGCGCTTTTCCTCGATGTGCAGGAAATAGCGATCGTTAAGGGTCTGCAAGCCGAGATAATTGAATTGATTGTCGCGCGACGCATCGAGCGCCGCGCCGAGTTTGGCGAGGTCGTAATGCGCAAGGCGTTCGTCGAGCAATTCCGCCTTGATGCCGGCCTTGATAAAGCCGGGGAAGTATTCGGCGTAACGCGTCGCCATCTGCGCCTGCGTCACTTCTTCGCCCAGGATTTCCTTGCGGATAGTATGCATCAGCAGGCGCGCGGTGACTTTGCTGTACGCCGGGTCCTGCTCAATTAGCGCGCGCGCGGACAGGATCGCCGACTTGAATACTTCATCCTGCGGTACGCCGTCGTACAAATCCTTGAGCGTATTTTCCAGGATCGGCTTGACGCTAACTGCCGGGCCCAGATTTTCGCAGGTCTCTTTAATAATGGCTTCAAGATGCGCCAAGTCGAGCGGACGCTTCACGCCGTTGTCGACCACATGCAGAACCGAAACCGGCTTCGCGGCGGCGGCTTCCGCCTTTTGCGCAGCGCGCGCCTGCGATTGCTTTTCGCGATATAAAACATACGAACGCGCAACGTCGTGTTCACCCGAACGCATCAACGCAAGTTCGACCTGGTCCTGCACATCTTCTATATGGAAGGTACCGCCGGCGGGTTGGCGGCGCACCAGGGCGGCAACCACCGAGTCGGTCAGATGTGCCACCACTTCGCGGATGCGCGCAGACGCCGCCCCTTGCCCGCCGTTAACGGCAATAAAGGCCTTGGTCAGGGCGACGGATATTTTGCTCGGCTCGAAAGCGACAACGGCACCGTTGCGCCGTATCAATTTATATGCGGCATATTGGGCATTAATCTGCGCAGCAGACTCCGCTGAAAGCATGGACGAAGGGATGGGATTGGCTTGAGTCATATCAATAGCGGACAAACGCATGAGTTGCTCTCCTGAAAAAAATTATTGCGAAACTTCGGGGCAATACCAATTTCCTGCCTGCCCGGGTGACTTTTCCGGTCGGTTTGCTATGGCTTTTACTAAAAGCCTAGCCCTACCAGGAAATATGCCTGTCCCGGACGATGGAAATTCGGAAGCTGACCAAAAATCCCGCTCGTTATATGTATTCTTGATAAACCTGAGAAAATCGGTCGGTTGACTGATTTCATCCACAGTCTATGCACAAGGATTTCCACAAGATGTTGTGGTTTGTGCAACCGATAAAGACTAATGCTAGTGCCTGAGGCAATTGATGTCAAATAGAAAATTGACGCAAAAACGTAGTTTTGGGTATTGACAAAACGCTCATTCGGGGGTTGGCGAGGCAAAATTACCCACTCGAACAAATATTGATAAATATTTCATATAATCAAGTAGTTAACTACAATCCTCCACGGTAGCGCTGCCAATCGAAATTCGGGCCGGGGTCGGTCTTGCGCGACGGTGCAATATGGGAATGCCCAGTGACTTCCTTTATCGGAAAAGCGCGTTTCAGCAGCCGGGTAAGCGACATCAATGTTGCATACTGGCTATCGGTAAACGGCTGCGTGTCCGTTCCCTCCATCTCGATGCCGATGGAAAAATCGTTGCAGTTTTCGCGCTCGTTCCATCGCGACGCACCGGCATGCCAGGCGCGCGATGTGCACGGCACGAACTGCATCACCTCCCCGTCACGCCGGATAAAAAAATGCGCCGACACTTTCAGGCCGCGAATGGTTGTGTAGAATTCATGCGCGTCCCAGTCGAGCCGGTTGGTAAACAATTTGGCCACGTCTTTGCCGCCGAATTCTCCCGGCGGCATGCTGATGTTATGAATCACCAGCAACTCGATCGGCATGCCTTTCGGGCGGCGATTGAAGTTGGGCGAACGCACCCGCGTCGCGCCTTTCACCCAGCCACTTTGTCGCAAGCGGAAACGCACGCCGCTTAATGCCAGCAGATGCATTGCAGGATGGTGGCGACGCGTTGATAACTGTTTGGCAATTTTCATCAAAAAAATTTAATCTGCGACCGGACGCAAAGTTTACGGCAAACAAAAGTTTACCGAAATAGAAGTTTACAAATCGACTCCACCAAGCGCGCGAAAGCGCGCCTCGAACACCTGCTCAATGCACGGCTCTCCTGTGAAGGGGGTTTTGACGTCCTTTGCGCCCCTCAGACCCGTTCGATCTCCACCTGATTATCGCAATATGCGGCAAACGAAATCGCCGGGGTGAAAGTAAAATGCGGCCCGCTGTTCAGTGCAACGAATTCCTGGTAATCCAGGGCAAGTCCGACAGTCATCACGCTTCCCTTTGATGCGGGAGAGGATGCACCGACGCCAAACCCGCGCAAAGAACAGGCCGCTAAGGTCGCGCAACGAGCATCGCACCCTGCCCTTCATTCGTGCCAGGCACATTTTTGCCGCCGCGGCGCGGCCGACAAATCAGATCATGCGCGGGATTTGCGACGAGTGATGTTGCAGAATGGGCTTATCCGCGGCGAGATTCAGCAGATAACTGAAACGCGCCTCGAAACTGAATAGCTCTCCATCAATGGCAAAACGCCAGCAGTAAATTCCGCAGAGCGAATGCATGTCTTGTTTCACCGCCTGTGAAATAAGCGTTTTTTCGTGTAGCGCTATGCTCAGCTCATCGCGTCCGCCCAACCGTTCAAAATATTCACGTATTTTTTCAGGCGAGTTTAACAGGCGATTGGAAAAAGTCGGTATCAATACCGCCTGTTCATCGTAGAGCGATAACAATCCGGCAACGTTATGCGTATTGACGTAGTGCATCCATTGTTTCAGGATGTCATCGGGTTTTTGCATCATGGTATCCGCTCCTTTCACAATTATTATTGTGCCGGCCAACGCAATCACGTTGTCGCGATCGACCTGCCTATGGCCTGCCGCTCATCCTCAATCAATCCCGAGCCGGTCGAGCCGGTAGCGCAGCGCACGGAAAGTTATTCCCAGCAGTTTCGCGGCGGCGGTCTTGTTGTAGCGCGTTTTTTCCAGCGCCTGCATGATGGCGTCTCGTTCAACCCGGTCAAGATAATCTTCAAGCGGCAACTCTCCCGGCTGGAGCGAGCCGGTCAGCTCGTTGTCGGCATCGCCGACCTCGCTCAAATACAAATCGTCCTTGCCGATTTTGTTGCCACCGCAAAGCGCCAGCGCGCGCTCGAGTACGTTCTCCAACTCGCGCACGTTGCCGGGGAAATCGTATTGCTGCAGCGCCTTCATGGCAGCCTCATCGATCGTCGGAACGGCGCCGCCACTCTGTTTGGCAAAGCGTGCGAGTATTGATCGCGCAATGACCGGAATATCTTCGGGAATCTGGCGCAAGCTGGGCATTTTGAGTTCGATGACGTTCAGCCGGTAATATAAATCCTGGCGGAATCGGCCGTCTTCAACGCGCTCGGCCAAAGCCTGATGCGTCGCGCTGATGATTCTCACGTCGATCGCCGCTTCCGCGGTGTCGCCGATGCGGCGGACTTTTTTCTCCTGGATTACACGCAATAGTTTCACCTGCATCGCCAGCGGCAGGTCGGCGACTTCGTCGAGAAATAATGTGCCGCCGTTGGCCGCCTGAAAAAAACCGATTTTGTCGCTGTCGGCGCCCGTAAAAGCGCCTTTTTTGTAACCAAAGAATTCGCTTTCCATCAGGTTTTCCGGAATAGCGCCGCAGTTAACCGGGACAAACGGTGCATCGGCGCGCGCGCTCTTGGCGTGAATGGTGCGTGCTGCCACTTCCTTGCCGCTGCCCGATTCACCGGTCACGTACACGGGCGCCTGGCTGCGCGCGAGCTTGTCGATCATCTCACGCGCTTTTCTGATCGGCGCGGAATCGCCGAGCAGCATCGGCCCCGACGCGGCTTCCGGTTTTTCATTGACGGTTTTTCGCGTGTTCTGTTGCGGCAATTTGAGCGCCGCGTTGACCAGATCGCGCAATTCCTTGAGGCCGATGGGCTTGGCAAGATAGTCGAATGCGCCGGCTTTAAGCGCCGCGACGGCGTTCTCGGCGCTGCCATACGCGGTAATCACGGCGACCGGGATGTTGGGGTAGTTT
The DNA here is from genome assembly GCA_049698095.1 of Burkholderiales bacterium. Taxonomy (GTDB): domain Bacteria; phylum Pseudomonadota; class Gammaproteobacteria; order Burkholderiales; family JBEEJL01; genus JBEEJL01. The sequence goes on along the minus strand of JBAVXA010000088.1, from coordinate 6,818 downwards.
TCCGCAATATGCGCAAGCACTTTCAGTCCGCTGCCATCGGGCAATCGCATGTCGGTCAGGCACAGATCATAGGCATTGCCGTTTAGGTATTCGAACGCTTCTGCGCAGGTTTCCGCCGTATCGCTGTCGACCCCCATTTTGCTCAGCGTCATCATCAGCAATTCGCGAATGTCGGCTTCATCATCAACCACCAGGACACGACGCATATCACGCCTCCCGCAGCAGAATGCGGAACTGCCCGCCGGGCGCGACGCTGACGTATTCCAGACGGCCTCCATTGGCCTCGCAGACTTCGCGCGCAATATATAGACCAAGGCCGGTGCCTTGCGACTCAGTGGTAAAAAATGGCTCAAACAGCTGATCCTGCAGGGCAGGATCCACGCCGGGACCGTCGTCGATAATGTCGAGTTGAAGCATGTTTTCCATGGGGGCGCGTGCGAAACAAATACGAATACTGTTAGCTTGCTGCTGACAATGCCGCCACGCATTGCGGGTGAGGTTCCACAATACCTGATTGAGGTGTGTGCGGTCAAAACTGAACGCTTGATCGGTTTCTATTTCAAGCGAAAACGCCGTTTGGGGAATTTTTTCGATTTGCGAAAATTCTTCAATAAAATCAATTAGATATGTTTTAGGCGATATTGCGACCGGGACCGCGTGTTCGCGCCGATTCAGATTCAGCACCTCCTGCACCATGCGATCGAGGCGCAGCGAATTATCGCGAATGATTTGCAGCAGCCGTGCATCTGTCGCCGCAACGTGCTCACCCTCCTGCATCAACTCGGCGGCGTGGTTGATCGAGCTGAGCGGGTTGCGGATTTCGTGCGCAATGCTGGCGGTCAGTCTACCCAGCGCGGCCAGCTTGATTTGCTGCGCGGCGGATTGCTGCAGACTGAGGTCACGCAAAAATATCACCGTGGGCCTCGGCTCGCTTTCGCCGATGGAAACAAAGCGAGTCTCCAACGTCGTATTTTGCAACGGCGCATTCATCGGACTGAATTTTTCCTGCGGCCGCAGGCGCCAGCGCTCCAGGCGCATCGCGAGGTCGAGCGACGCGTCGCGCAGCCTTACGCCAGGGCGGGTCAGCACGCTGCCGAGATAATTTTCCGCTTGCCGGTTCGCGCTACGCACGTTTTCGTCGCCGTCGATGACCAGCACGCCATCGGACAGATCCTGGATCACCAGTTGGTTGACTTGCGCCAGGTTAAGCAGATCCTTGCCGCGCTTTGCCGCGAGCTGCGCGCTCTCCTGCGAATATTTCGCCAAGGTGTGGGCAAGCCATGCAGTGACGAAAAATCCGCTCGACAGCAACCCGCTCTGCAAGTAATCCGCCGATGGAATTTCCGATCCTATATCGCGGTAGAACTCGACAAACAGCACGCAAATCGTCGCCGCCGCCGCGTGAAACAACGCGATGCGGCCGCGGCTGACCAAACCCGCCGCCATCATGCTGATCAGCAACATCAGGCCCACGCCGCTGCGGATTCCGCCGCTGGCGTACATCAGGATCGCGAGGCAGACAATGTCGCTTAACACCTGCAATTGCAGCTGTATCGGGAATGCCGGACGGCGCCGGCGGATCATCCACGCAAACGCCAGGCTGCTGAAAAAATACCCTGCACAGGTAATGAAAAACATACGCGGCGCTTCGGAACCGAAAGCGGATTGTCCGCGGAAAAATAATAGCGTGGAAAAAAATACCAGCGCAACCACGCCACGATAAAAATTGAAATAGGTCAGCGAATTCCAGTAGCTCTCGGGCGCGGCCGTCACTTCATTCAACTGGAGCCGTTGCAGTATTCCATGCGACGCATCGACAGCGGGCGGGGATGGAATCGCGCTCGCGCCGTCAGGCTTCATTTTTTTCGCCGAGGCGAAGATGCTCTTCGCTGCAAAAATACTTGCCGTTCTCCAGCACACTGTCGGCTCGCGGCGCATGGATGCCGCAATGGGCGCAGCGGACCATGGTTTTTTCGCCGTTCTTGTCGTCGCCTGGCGCATCGGACCGGCGGCGCGGCTGGTTAAGCTTGTTGAAATAGCTCTTGACCAGAAAATAGGCAATAAAGCCGACCAACGCAATTAACAGCAGTCTTGCCACGGTACACCCCGGATCATGACGATATATATAAGTATATGGCTTAATCGTAAATGGCGGCGGAAACCGGCCAGTCACAATAGCACAGGGATTGTGGCAAAGAACGGACGGGAATTCAACGCCACGGCGCAGACCCGCGGCAGGGTTTATCAGGCCGGCGGCGAAGAACGTGCGGCGTAAGTGAACGCAGGCGCGGCCAACGTCCCGCCGCGCTCGACTTTCACCGCGCAATATTTGAACTCCGGAATCTTGCCGAACGGATCCAGCGCGGGATTGGTGAGAAGATTTGCCGCTGCCTCGACATAGGCGAATGGTATGAATACGGTATTGCGCGGCATGTTAGCGTCGGCACGCGCGGCGAGCACGATACTGCCGCGGCGGGATTGGACAGTGATGGTTTCGCCGGCTTTCACGCCCAGCGACTGCAGGTCTGCGGGGTGAAGCGACACTGTCGGACCTGACTCGATCGCGTTCAGCGCCGGCGAGCGTCGGGTCATGGCGCCGGTATGCCAGTGCTCGAGCTGGCGGCCGGTGATCAACACAAACGGATAATCCTGATCCGGCCGCTCCGCCGCCGGCGTGAATCTGGCAGGGACAAATTTCGCCTTGCCGTCGCTGGTGTGGAAATGATCGACAAACACCACCTCCTCGCCAACGTCACCTTCTTTTTCGCACGGATAGGTGATGGCGCCGTCCTGCTGCAGGCGCTCCCACGTCATTCCGCCGATGCTCGGCATGGTCTGGCGCATTTCGTCAAAAATTTCTTTCGGCGACGGATAATCCCAGCCAAGGCCGAGACGCCTTGCGATTTGCACCGTAATCCACCAATCCGGCCTGGCGTCGCCCGGGGATTGCAAGGCCTGACGCGCCATCTGCACCGTGCGATCCGTGTTGGTGTAGGTGCCGGTTTTTTCCGCAAAAGCACTGGCGGGCAAAACCACGTCGGCAAACGCCGCGGTTTCGGTCATGAAGATATCCTGCACCGCAAGGAAATCCAGTTCCGCCAGCGACGCGCGCGCATGTTGCAAATCCGGGTCGGACATGGCGGGGTTTTCGCCCATGATATACATGCCCCTGATACTGCCAGCATGAATAGCCTTCATGATTTCGACCACGGTGAGGCCGGGCGCCGGATCAAGTTTTGCATCCCACAGCTTTTCCATTTTCGCCCGATAAACATCGTTATCGGTACGGTGATAGTCCGGGAACATCATCGGAATCAATCCGGCATCGGAAGCGCCCTGCACATTATTTTGTCCGCGCAACGGATGCAGACCGCTGCCGCGGCGGCCGATCTGCCCGGTCATTAATGACAGGGCAATCAGGCAACGTGCGTTGTCGGTGCCGTGGATATGTTGCGATATGCCCATGCCCCACAAGATCATGGACGCTTTGGAGGTAGCGTAGAGGCGCGCGACCGCCTTGATGGTTTCGGCATCGATGCCGCAAATCGGCGCCATCGCTGCCGGACTGTAGTCCTTGAGATTTTGTTTCAGGGCGTCGAAGCCGCTGGTGCGCCGTTGTATGAAATCCGCATCGGTCAGGCCCTCCTCCACAATCACATGCATGATCGCGTTGAGCAAGGCCACGTCGGTGTCGGCCTTGAACTGCAACGCATGCGTGGCATGGCGGGATAAATCCGACAAGCGCGGATCGGCGATGATCAACTTCGCGCCGCGCTCGACGGCATTCTTGATAAACGTCGCGGCGACCGGATGATTCGACGTCGGGTTCGCGCCGATGATGAAAATCACATCGGAATATTGCACGTCGTGCACCGGGTTCGACACCGCGCCGGAGCCGATTCCTTCCAGCAGCGCGGCGACACTGGATGCGTGGCACAGGCGCGTGCAATGGTCGACGTTGTTGTTGCCGAAGCCGGTCCGCACCAGCTTCTGGAATAAATACGCTTCTTCATTACTGCACTTGGCCGAGCCGAAACCGGCAAGCGCATGCGCGCCGAACGTGGCGCGGATGCTTTTCAGTTTCGCCGCAACCAGATCCAGCGCTTCGTCCCAACTCGCCTCGCGGAATACCGATTGAAAATTCGCCGGGTCTACGGTGAAGTCGGCGGTCTTGCGGATACCCTCGCGGCGTATCAGCGGCTTGGTCAGGCGCTGCGGGTGATGTACGTAGTCCGTGCCGTAGCGGCCTTTGACGCACAGCCTGCCGTGGTTGGCCGGGCCGTCACGCCCTTCGACATCGATAATCGTGTTGTGCTTGACCTTGTAGGTGACCTGGCAGCCGACGCCGCAGAACGGACAGAGCGAATCGACTTCCTTGGCAGGCTCCTGCAGCGCCGCGCCGTTGCCCGGCGCCAATGCGCCGGTAGGACATGCCTGCACACATTCGCCGCAACCGACGCAGGTGGATTCGCCCATCGGGTCGTCGAAATCGAAGACGATTTTCGAATGGCTGCCGCGTCCGGCAAATCCGATTACGTCATTCATCTGCACTTCGCGACACGCACGCACGCAGCGGCCGCACTGTATACACGCTTCGAGGTTGACGGCAATGGCGGGATGGGAACTATCCATCTGCGGTTGCGCACGGCGATCAAAGCGCGGTTTGCCGACGCGCATTTTTTCCGACCAGTCGCGCAACTCGTCATCGCGCGAGTGGCAATCATCGGGCATGTCGCTCAGCAACAATTCGAGCACCATTTTCTGCGCGGCGAGCGCGCGGTCGTTGTGGCTGGACACTTCCATGCCAGCCTTCGGATAGCGGCAGCACGACGGCGCCAGCACCCGCTCGCCTTTTATTTCCACCACACATGCACGGCAATTGCCGTCTGGTCGCATTCCGTCTTTATAGCAAAGGTGCGGAATCTCAACGCCATTGCGCCGGGCGATCTGCAGCAGCGTTTCATCGACGCCGCCGGCGACCTGTTTGCCATTCAGATTGAACACGACGGTTGTAGACTCGGTTTCGGGCAAGGCGGACATGGATTCAATTAATCTCGTGACTGAAATATTTGATTACACACAGCATCGGGTTCGGCGCGGCCTGGCCGAGGCCGCATATCGATGCATCCATCATGGCCTGTGAGAGCTCTTTGACCAACGGCTGGTTCCATCTTTTCTCGGCCAGCAATTGCGTTGACTTATCTGTACCGACACGACAAGGCGTACATTGACCGCACGATTCGTGTTTAAAAAAATTCAATAAATTCAATGAGATATCTCGTGCCTTGTCGCGCTGGGAAAATACCACGATGGCTGCCGAGCCGATGAAACATCCATACTCGGTCAGGGTATCGAAATCCAGCGGGATATTCGCCAGCGACGCCGGAAGAATTCCGCCAGACGCGCCGCCGGGCAAATAGCCGTAAAGCTCGTGGCCCGGCAACATGCCGCCGCAATATTCGTCGATCAATTCAAGCAAGGTGATTCCCGCCGGCGCCACGTGCACGCCGGGCTTCTGCACGCGGCCGCTAACGGAAAAGGAGCGCAGCCCTTTCCGGTCATGGCGGCCGTGCGAGGCGAACCACGCGCCGCCCAATTCAATAATGTCGCGCACCCAATACAGGGTTTCCATATTGTGTTCCAGCGTCGGCCTGCCGAACAGCCCAACCTGCGCGACATACGGCGGACGCAGGCGCGGCATGCCGCGCTTGCCTTCAATCGACTCGATCATCGCCGATTCTTCGCCGCAGATATAGGCACCCGCGCCGCGGCGCAGATGAATCGGCGGTATTTTGCATGGCGGATCGACCATCAGTGCGCCGATCGTGCGCTCGAGGATTTCCCGGCACGCGGCGTACTCGTCGCGTAGATACACATAAATCTCGTCAACTCCGACAGCCCATGCGGCTACCAGCATACCTTCAAGAAAACGATGTGGATCGCGTTCCAGGTAATAGCGATCCTTGAATGTCCCGGGCTCGCCTTCGTCGATGTTTACCGCCATGAGTTTCGGCGCGGCTTCGGCGCGCACGATGCGCCATTTTCTCCCTGCGGGAAATCCGGCGCCGCCGAGGCCGCGCAATCCGGCGTGTTCCATTTCGCTTATCACCGCTTCGACATCGCGTTTGCCGGCGACGCAGTCGCGCAGCAATTGATAACCGCCGTCTTTTTTATACGCATCGTAATTTATGTAATCGGGCAGCGTCGGCGCGATCTGGTTTTGCGCGGCAGTTTGCGCGACGCGCTCGCTGGTGGCGTGATCGACCGGGTTCTGCCCGACGACGGCAACCGGCGCAGTGTCGCAGCGCCCGACACACGGCACGCGCTGGACGCGGACGCCGCTACCCAGCGCGGCGGTAAGGTCATCGACCAGTTTATCGGCGCCGGCGAGGTGGCAGGAAACCGAATCGCAAACCCGCACCGTCAGAGCTGGCGGCGCGAGTTCGTTTTCCTTAACGACATCGAAGTGGTGATAAAACGTCGCCACTTCGTAAACTTCCGCCATGGGCAATTTCATCTCTGCGGCCAGCGCGGCCAAATGGCGGGCCGAAATATGCCGGTATTTGTCCTGAATCAGATGCAAATATTCGATGAGTAAATCGCGGCGGCGCGGCAGGCTGCCAAGCAGGCCGCGGATTTCGTCCTGTGCCAGCGGCTCGACGGCACGGCCCTTGGTCTTGCCGATTTGCTTGAGGCGTTTTTTAACTTCAACCAGGGGAATGGTAATCACGGCTGATGGTTTCTCTGTTTGTTTCATTGCTGGCACAGGCATTGCAAAAAAAAGACACTTGGTTTGAATGCGTGTGTCGTCGCAAGGT
>JBAVXA010000087.1:0-4316 GCA_049698095.1 Burkholderiales bacterium | reverse complement strand
TCAACAAAATCATGGCGGAAGAAACATCGGGCATAAAACAGCTCGAGGCCGTGATGGCCATGCTGCTCGGCTTTGCCAAAAAAAATCCCGGCATGACACGCGTGTTGATCGGCGACGCGCTGGTGCACGAAAGCGACCGCCTGCAGGCGCGCATCAACCAGCTGCACGACCGGCTCGAGGCCACGCTACGCCAGTCGTTGCGCCTTGCGGCAAGTGCGGATGAAATCCCCAATGACACCGACGCCACGTCGAAAGCCAATGTGTTGCTCTGTTATGTCGTCGGCCGCTGGCACCAATTTGCCAAAAGCGGCTTCAAACGATCGCCGACCGAATTCTGGCCGGCGCAATTTAACGAGCTGCTTTAACTTCGCCTGCTTTCCAGCCCACGCATTGCCGCATCAGGGACGAATGTAAGCAAATCCCTCGTGCTGTTTTTGCATAAGCTCGACCACGCCGGCTTTGACAAAAATTGCGCCGTTGATAATGTCAGAGCGCGGTATTTTTTGTTTGGTCATGGTATTTTCGCAGGCAGCGATCTTCACTCCACTGGCAATCGCCTTGCCCACGCGCCCGCTGACCTCTGAGTCCATCTTCAGCATGGCAATGCCGGGACCGTAGGCCACAATTTCAATCTCGACATTATTTTTGCCTAGGTCTTCCTGCACGTTCTCCGCATTGTTCAAAGCCAACGCCCATTTTTTCGGATCGGCGTCGCTCATTTGAATCACTACTTTATTCGCCTGGGTAGACGCTGCCGTTGCACCGGTTCCCGCCGCGTTGACTGTGGCACATCCCGGTGCCAGAAAGCATATTGATAGAAATGCAAAAGCCGCGAACAATTTGCCTGAACTGAACATGTATTTACTCTCCGCTATGTCGATAAAATTGGCACCCGCTTAAAATTCGCCCTGCGAACCTTTTTCCATCATTTTCCACACGGTATCGCGGACTTTCAGCGCGTCGCGCTTGAGACCGTCGGGCAATTTGCGCCCCATGCGGACCATCATGTCCATATTCAATGTATACATCCACAGACCGTCTTCTTTTTCCGCCACGGTAATTCGGCAGGGCAAATAGGCCGCCATGTGCGGACTGAAATCAACCATGGTACGCGCCGTGGAGGGGGTGCAATAGGAATAAACCTTGAGAAACTTTTCTTTCTTTCCTGAACGCGCTTCGAGCTCTTTCGATAACGGTAATTCGCCGACCATGCGCATATTGTCTTCCGCGGCAATACTGGCTAGCGACGCTTCGATCTGCTCGACTGTCACCCCTGCTTTGACTTTGCGATCCCAAGTAGTGGCGACAGCGATATCGCCTTTTGATTCGACCCAACGATCCCACATTTTCATCGACTCGGTACCAGCGCCCTCTTCAAGATTTCCAATAGCGCGCATGGTGCCACAGCCGCTCAAAGTCCCGATGATCATGAACGCCATCACGAATTGTTTACTGTATTTCATGTTGATTCCCCCAATTTGATTTGAAATTAATCGTGCAGAATAGATCGAAAACACTTAATGTATAACCTTATATCATCGTATAACTGAATACGCATATAGTAAATAGTAACTGAAAAATTCTCCGGGCTGCCCTCGGCTTAACACTCCATATGAAAAATTAATCTAATCAAATCAATGAGATATTGGGTTTGGTTGCGGCGTGAAAAAGAGAGGCGACCCCGTTTATCGTGCGAGCTTTTGCGATGCAGCATGAAATTATTTTACAAAATGCGCATTCGCGCATATGATTCTTTCGAAATATACATTCGCGAGGATTTGGTTATGGATGAAATGAACCCCGTATTCGAAACTGTCGCCCGCTATTTCAGTATGTTGGGCGAACCAACGCGTCTGAGAATCCTTCACTCGATTTGCCAGGAAGAAAAGTGCGTGGGCGACATCATCGCCGCCACCGGCATTTCGCAAACCAACGCATCGCGCCACCTCGGACTGATGTATCAGTCGGGAATACTGGCGCGCCGCCGCGAAGGCAACCAGATTTTTTACAGCGTTGCCGACAAGATCTTTATCGATTTGTGTCGCAGTGTGTGCACACAGGTGGCATCACGCGAAGCTAAATCGCCCATATCGAAAAAAGGCTTCGAAGAATTCATGGCCGACATGAACGATCTCAGCAGCAAAGTAAATCCGGTTGCAGACAAAGTGGCGAAATAACGGGGAGCATTATGTCTAAACAACTCGACCAGATCATCGGGCGCGTGGTTCGTGCGCCGGAAAATTTTCTCAGCGACGAGCAACTGGATCAGGCACGCACTGCCAGGCGCAGTTTCATGGGCAAGGCTTTGCTCATGGGTGCGGGCGTCACCGCGGCAGTCAAAGCGGCGGCGGCCGTAAATGAAGGCGATCCGGCGATTCTGAAACTGCCGCAACACTCGACTTCACTCGGTCAACCGGTCGCGGCGACCGGCTACGGCATGCCGTCGAAATGGGAAAAAAATCTGCAGCGCCGCGAGAGCCCCGGCTTGACGCGTGTCACCCAATCCTCCGTCAGCTTTACGCCGCTGCAAGGTTTGTTCGGCATCATGACGCCGAGCGGTTTGCATTTTGAGCGCCACCACCAAGGTTGGCACGACATCGATCCGAGCCAACACCGCTTGATGATCAACGGCTTGGTGAAAGAATCGCGCGTATTCACCATGGACGACTTGATGCGCCTGCCGAGCGTGTCGCGCATTCACTTTATCGAATGCGGCGCCAACACCGGCGCGGAATGGGGTAACGTCGCTTTGCCGACGGTGCAATATACGCACGGTATGTTGAGCTGCTCGGAATTCACTGGCGTGTTGTTATCCACCCTGCTCGACATGTGCGGCTACGACAAAGCAAAAGGTAAATATGTGTTGGCCGAAGGCGCCGACGGGTCGAGCATGACGCGCACCATCGCGATTGACCGCGCGATGGATGACGTATTGGTCGCTTGGGCAATGAACGGCGAAATGTTGCGCCCGGAAAACGGTTATCCGTTGCGCCTCGTCGTGCCCGGTGTACAAGGCGTGAGCTGGGTGAAGTATCTGCGCCGTATTGAAGTCGGCGACCAGCGTTACGACACCAAAGACGAAACCATTCATTACATCGACTTGATGCCCGACGGCACGCACCGTCAATATACGTCGGTGCAGGAATGCAAAAGCGTGATCACCACCCCGTCGGCGGGACAGGTTCTGCTCGACAATGGCTATTACAACGTCACCGGCCTCGCCTGGTCTGGCCGCGGCAAGATCAAGCGTGTTGATGTCAGCGCAGATGGCGGCCGCAATTGGCGCACGGCGCGGCTCGAAACACCGATTCTGTCCAAGGCATTGACGCGTTTCAATATCGACTGGGTATGGGATGGGTCGCCGGCGATTCTGCAAAGTCGCGCCATCGATGAGACCGATTACGTGCAACCGAAAATCAATCAATTGCGCGCCGCGCGCGGCACCAAATCCATTTATCACAACAACGCAATTCAATCGTGGAAGCTGGCGGAAAATGGCGAGCTGTCGAATGTGCAGGTATTTTGATTATGAATAAACTTCAATTTAATCAAATAGTTATATATATATCTGCAATTACTGTTTGCAGCCTGTCTGCAAACGCACAGGACAAGCCCTGGCAGGGCGTCGGCCGCGCCGCCACGCCGGCGGAAATCAACGCGTGGGACATCGACGTGCGTGGCGATTTCAAAGGCCTGCCTAAAGGAGCGGGCAGCGTCAGCAAAGGCGAGCAAATTTGGGAAAGTAAATGCGCCAGCTGCCACGGCACGTTTGCCGATTCGAACGAAGTATTCACGCCTCTCGTGGGGGGTACAACTGCAGACGACATGAAAACCGGCCGGGTTGCGTCTTTGCAAAAAGGCGATGTCGCGCAACGAACGACTTTGATGAAATTGTCCAAAGTTTCCACGCTTTGGGACTACATCAATCGCGCCATGCCGTGGACCGCGCCGAAGACGCTGACGACGGAAGAGGTGTATGCGGTAACGGCTTTTATTCTCAACCTTGGCGGCGTAGTCGATGGAAATTTCACTTTATCCGACCAGAATATCGCCCAAGTGCAGGATAAATTGCCGAACCGCAACGGCATCGTGCTTCACGACGACTTGTGGAATACCGCAGGGAAAGGCGATGTCAGAAACGTTGCCTGCATGAACAACTGCGAAACCGACCCAAAGATTGCGTCGTTCCTGCCCGATTTCGCGCGTAATGCGCATGGAAATATAGCGGAACAAAATCGAATCATCGGTGTAGCGATCGGTGCGGACACAACCAGGCCGGCGCCGACCACTTTGCAACCAAAGCCGGCAGCAAAGTC
>JBAVXA010000086.1:0-4042 GCA_049698095.1 Burkholderiales bacterium | reverse complement strand
TCCTGCAGCAGCGAATGGTCTTTGGTCACCTGCGTCAATTCTTCGCCGCGTAAACGATACATGCGTGAATCGCCGATGTGCGCGACAGTCAGCATATTGTCGTGAAACAAGCCGACCACCAGTGTCGTGCCCATGCCGGCGCATTCCGGCTTGCCCTGCGCCATAGTGTAAACCGCCTCGTTTGCCTTGGCGATCTGCTCGCGGATCAATTTTTCCGCCACTGCTTTGCTTTGCTGGCGCGAGAGCTTTTCCGGTCTGGCTAAAGTCCATGCCATGCCGAGGCCCTCGGAAATCTGCGTGGTCGCCATGCCGCTCGCCACTTCGCCCGCCTGGTAGCCGCCCATTCCATCGGCAAGCACCACCAGACCCAAGCCCTGACGTGCATCGACACAATCTTCATTGTGGTGACGAATGAGCCCCGGGTCGGTCAGGCTGGCAATCTGAAGCGCTTGGGTCAAATCCAATCTAATCCCTTTTCTATCCTGCGCCCAAGACACACAGGTAAACGGCCATTCCCTTTCAACAGGGCCGGCGTCAAATTATACCGCCCAAGGCTACTAAGCACTTTTCGACAGACGGCATTATATGGATGTTTGGGCAAATTTTGTTTAGCTATAATAGCTTAAACCGTATTGTTAATAAATGATGTGATTTGTTGCACAGCCAAAATTTCACAATCCGGAAAAAACTAGGTAATTTTCTGTTTTTTTCTTATCCTTAGAATAAGTGTTTGTTTTGCAGAGCAACATTTCAAACTGCCCAAATTCAGTGTACCCAAAGAATTATTTTTCAAAAACCAAAAAATCCATTTTGGCCAAACAAATTGAATTCCGCGAAAAACCAGATGCCATGGTTCGTGGAACTTGCTATTCTTTAATCGTGGCGGATAAATCGAAGAGCAAAAATCAATCCCGGCAATGCACATCGCCATTACTTTCAACCTTCTAAAATCAATATATCAATAATCGTTTTTCAAACACTCAAGGTGAATCATGTCCGCGCTACCAAATAATGACCGGCCCAACGACCCCGACGCACAGGAGACCCAGGAATGGCTGGACGCGCTGGATGGCCTGATTGCCGCCGAAGGGCCCGAGCGGGCGCATCAACTGCTCGAACAATTGGTCGAAAAAGCGCGTCTGTCCGGCGTGACGCTGCCTTTCTCTGCCACTACCCCTTACGTCAACACCATCCCGGTTGAGCAGCAGGCACACATCCCTGGCGACCAGGCAGTCGAGCACACCATCCGCTGCTATACCCGATGGAATGCAATGGCACTGGTGTTACGCGCCAATAAAGACACCAACGTCGGCGGGCATATCGCGAGCTTTGCTTCCGCTGCGACTTTATATGACGTCGGCTATAACCATTTCTGGCACGCACCGTCGGAAAAACACGGCGGCGATCTGATTTTCGCCCAAGGGCATTCTGCGACGGGTATATACGCGCGGGCGTTTATGCTTGGCCGGTTCAACGAACAACAACTGGATAATTTCCGTCAGGAAACCGGCGGCCAAGGCGTATCGTCGTATCCGCATCCGTGGCTGATGCCCGACTTCTGGCAATTCCCCACCGTGTCGATGGGCCTCGGCCCGATCATGGCGATTTATCAGGCGCGCTTCATGAAATATATGCGCGACCGCAGCTTCATCGATGCCGGTAATCGTAAAGTCTGGGCGTTTCTCGGCGACGGCGAAACCGACGAGCCGGAATCGCTCGGCGCTATCGGCATGGCCGGGCGCGAAAAGCTCGATAATCTGATTTTCGTCATCAATTGCAATTTGCAGCGCCTTGACGGCCCGGTGCGCGGCAACGGCAAAATCATTCAGGAGCTCGAATCGGAATTTCGCGGCTCGGGATGGAACGTCATCAAAGTCGTATGGGGTACCCATTGGGACGCCCTGCTCGCGCGCGACGAAAAAGGCATTCTGATGAAACGAATGATGGAGTGCGTCGATGGCGAATACCAAACCTTCAAATCGAAAAACGGCGCTTATGTACGGGAATATTTTTTCAACACGCCGGAACTCAAGGCGCTGGTCGCCGATTACTCCGACGACGATATCTGGAACCTGAACCGCGGCGGGCATGACCCGCACAAAATCTTCGCCGCCTACCACGCCGCCATCAATCACACTGGCGAGCCGACCGTAATCCTGGCGAAAACCATCAAGGGCTATGGCATGGGCGAGGCGGGCGAAGCGCAGAACATCACCCACCAGCAGAAGAAAATGCCGGTGGAATCGCTCAAGCATTTCCGCGACCGTTTCCACATCCCTGTCAAAGACGCCGACATTGAACAGGTGCCGTATGTGAAATTTGCCGAAGGCTCGAAAGAGCTCGAGTACATGCGCGCGCGGCGCATGGAACTCGGCGGCTATCTGCCGCAGCGGCGCGGCAAAGCGGCGGCATTGCAGACGCCTGATCTGTCCGCGTTCGAGCGCTTTTTGAAAAGCAGCGAGGAGCGCGAAATTTCGACAACGATGGCATTCGTGCAGATTCTGTCCATGTTATTGCGTGATAAAAATATCGGCAAAAATATTGTGCCGATTGTGCCGGACGAATCGCGAACCTTCGGCATGGAAGGCCTGTTCCGCCAACTCGGCATCTGGAACCAGTTCGGCCAACATTACACGCCGGAAGACGCAGACCAACTGATGTTCTATAAAGAGTCGGCCACCGGCCAGATTTTGCAGGAAGGCATCAACGAAGCAGGCGGCATGTGCGACTGGATCGCCGCGGCGACGGCGTATTCCACCCACGGCGTGCAGATGATCCCGTTCTACATTTTTTATTCCATGTTCGGCTTTCAGCGCATCGGCGATCTCGCTTGGGCGGCGGGCGACATGCGCTCGCGCGGATTTTTACTCGGCGGCACAGCGGGCCGCACCACGCTGAATGGCGAAGGTTTGCAACACGAAGACGGCCACAGTCATTTGATGTCAGCGACGATTCCGAATTGCGTGTCCTATGACCCGACCTTCTCGTACGAAGTCGCGGTAATCGTGCAGGACGGCATGCGCCGCATGTATAAAGAGCAGGAAGACATTTACTACTACATCACGCTGATGAATGAAAATTATCGCAACCCGGAAATGCCCAAGGGCGCGGAAGCGGATATTCTCAAAGGCATGTACGCGTTTAGCAAAGGTGCGAAATCCAAAGCGCCGCGGGTGCAGTTGCTCGGCTCCGGCACCATCTTCCGCGAAGTGATCGCAGCGGCGGAGTTGCTGAAAAAAGATTGGGGCGTAGATGCCGACATCTGGGGCTGCCCGTCATTCACCGAACTCGCGCGCGACGGCAATGCCGTGTCGCGCTGGAATTTGTTGAACCCCGCGGGCAAAGCCAAAGTGTCGCATGTGGAAAAATGTTTGAAGGACACGCAAGGGCCCATCATCGTCGCCACCGACTACATGCGTTTGTTCGCCGAACAGATTCGCGCCTTTGTGCCGCGCCGTTACGTGGTGCTCGGCACTGATGGTTTCGGTCGCTCGGATACACGCGAAAAACTGCGCGACTTTTTTGAAGTCGATGCACGTTGGGTCACGCTCGCCGCGTTGAATGCGCTGGCGGATGAAGGCCAAATCGAACGCAGCAAAGTCAGCGAAGCGATGAAAAAATATGGTCTCGATGCGAAAAAACCCGCGCCGTGGACAGTTTAATAACTATTTGATTATAAAGAATATTCTATGGCCATCGAAGAAATAAAAATACCCGACATCGGCGACTTCAAAGACATCGAAGTCATAGAAGTTTTAGTAAAGGTTGGCGACAGTGTAAAAGCGGAAGACAGCTTGCTCACGCTCGAATCCGACAAGGCGACCATGGAAATTCCCTCGCCCAAAGCGGGCGTGGTCAAAGAATTGAAAATTAAGGCGGGCGATAAAGTATCGCAGGGTAGTTTGGTCTTGTTGCTCGACACCCAGGCGGGCACCAGCGCGCCAACGGATGCGAAACCAGCGACGCCTGCGCCTGCTACCGCGCCGCCTCCCGCTGCTCCTGCCGCTGCTCCTGCAGTCGCCCCAACTCAAGCTGCCGCGCC
>JBAVXA010000085.1:0-3155 GCA_049698095.1 Burkholderiales bacterium | reverse complement strand
CAAACTGCGGAATCAGGCATTCCATCAGCGTCGTTTTGCCGCTGCCGGAATACCCTGCTATACCGAAAACTTTCATTTACCGCGACTCCCCCGCAACAGTTTGACAAAACAGTTTAGCACTCGTGCCTGGCGCCGTTAATTATCATATAACTAATTGTTTTATATCCATTTTTTTCGTTTAAAAAACACCAGCATCAGGACAAATAACACCAGCATGAACAGTAATGTACCCTGAAATCCATATTTCCAGTCGAGTTCGGGGAAATTATGGAAATTCATTCCGAACAGGCCGGTAATAAAAGTCAGCGGTAGAAAAATACTCGAAAACAAGGTCAGCACTTTCACGACTTCGTTGGTGCGGTTGCTGATGCTGGAAAGATAGACGTCCTGCATCCCCGACAACATGTCGCGGTAGCTGTCGACACTGTCGGTCGTGCGAACCACGTGATCGTACAAATCGCGCAAGTAAATACTGGTACTCTGGTGAATCAGATCCGAATCCGTTCGCTGCATGGATGCAATCACTTCGCGCAATGGCCAGACGGATTTGCGCACGAAAATCAGCTCGCGGCGTAAATCATGGATTCTGCGTAATGTATCCGGCTTCGGATTACTCGCCAGTTCATTTTCCAGCGCCTCGATTTTTTCACCGATAAAATCGATTACATCAAAATATCGATCTACGACGGCGTCGAGAATCGCGTAGGCAGTGTAATCCGGGCGCAATTTACGGATACGACCTATCCCCTTGCGGATGCGCTCGCGCAAAGGATTAAACACATCGCCCGGGCGTTCCTGAAACGAAATCACATAGTTCGCACCGATCACCAGGCTCAGTTGTTCAATCGTTATCTGGCTTTCCGCGCCTTCAATGTCGAGCATTTTGATTACTATATAAATATAGTCGCCGTAGTCTTCATACTTCGGCCGTTGTTCGGTGTTCAGAATGTCTTCCAGCACCAGCGGATGCAACCCGAGGGTCTTGCCCGAGGCTTCGAGCACGCCGGGCATCTGCAGCGCGTCGACATTGATCCAGGTCACGCTGGAGGCGTTGGCAAACGGCAACGACTGTTCAATCCTGTCGAGCGTTTTCTCCGTGCAGTGCTGTTCGTCGAAATCGAACAGAGTGATTTTCGCGTCTGACGCCGCGGCGGCGGCGCCGGTATACACCAGCGAGCCTGGCGCCATGCCGGATTTACGTAAACGTTTTTTTGCTTTCATAAGAGCGTTCCGCCGGAAAATTTTGCTAATGCTAACACGACGGCGCAGAGAGAAAAACCACGAGGGCTAATTAAGCCTGGCGTTAATCTCGCGCAGTTCACCCTGCAGGTTGCGCACCAGCTGGGCATCGCCGGCATCCGGCGCGAGCTCGAGATAGCGCGTCAGGTCCGCCAACGAGGCGCGGAATGCTTCCAGTTGCTGATAGATGAGCCCGCGGTCACGGTAGTCTTCCGCGCTATCCGGGTTGATCAGCAGAATTAGGTTGATGGTTTCGACCGCCATTTCCAGATCGTCTTCGTCAAAATAGATTTTCTTCAGGTTGCGCAGCAGGCGCGAAAGAATGTCCCTGTTTGTGGCAGGCTGGATCAACCGATCCAGATCCGCCGCCGCGCCTGCCGCAGAGCCCTGTGCCGCGGCGAGAAATCCACGCAGTTCATCGTCGCTGACCGACTCGCCGTTGTTGAATGCGTTCAATACCCTGCGATGTTCTCCGCCGAGCATGACCAGAAAGTGACCGGGAAAACTCACACCGCGCAACTCCAGTCCAATCGCCTTGCCCAGTTCCATGTACAAAACGGAAAGGGTAATCGGAATGCCCGCCTTGCTGTCAATGACGGCCGAAAGAAAACTGTTCCACGGGTTGTAATAATCCAGCTCGTTTCCCTGGTATTCCATTTCGTCAAACAGATAAGCGTTAAGTGCCTTGATTTTGCCCTCGACGCTTTGTGCAGCGGTAGCGCTTTGTCGCAATTCCGATTGCATCGTCTCAATTTTTTTCAAATAAAGCGCCACGTCGGTATCGGCGGCAAGATGGTGCGCGATCAACAGCGCCGCTTCGGCCAGCGGAATATCTTCGTCCTTGCCCGCGAGCAGGTCGAGCAGGCGCTGCGTCGAAGGATGGATTGTTGCGTTGTCAGCTGTCAATTTGGGTGCGCGTCGGCGAGTGTTTTCAATCGTTGCAGCGGGTCCTGCCGATAAAACAAGACCAGCTGCGCGTAGACCTGCGGAAACTCCTGCGAGACCACATCGGGCATTTCGAAAAACGCTTCCGTCATCACGGCGAAAAACTCCGCCGGGTGCTCGGCTGCGTACGGGTCTATGGCGGTTTCAATCTGACTATTGACGTCGTGTTGAAATTTTTCGAACGCGCTTTTGAAAACACCGGACCATTCGGCGCGCGACATGTTTTTATGCAGCGGCGGAAAACCGTTTGCGTCACCGTTCAGCATGTCGAGCTTATGCGCAAATTCGTGGATAACCACGTTGTAACCGTCTCCCGCCCCGCTTTGCACAGCGTCTTCCCACGACAAAACCACCGGCCCGCCGAGCCATGATTCGCCCGACAACGGGTGATCGCTGATGTGTACCACGCCGGCCTCGTCAGTGTATTCATGCCTGGGCGAAAACTCGCGCGGGTAGACGATGATTTCGCTCCAGCCTTTATACGACTCCATGCCGAGGTGCAGAATGGGCAGGCAAGCCTGCGCCGCGATGAATACGCGCATCGCGTCGGTCAGCTCCAGTCCGGCAGCGCCGCTGAATTGCTTGTCATGCAATAATTGCTCGGCCATGTGACGCAGCTGCGCCAGCTCGCCCGGCTCGAAGCCGGACAGAAACGGCATCGCCTGCAAGGTGTCGCACCACAACTCGTCCGAAATAGCTGGCACGGCAGGCTCGCCCGAACCAAACCAATGTTTAATAAGAGCCAGCATCTGGTTGGAATATCAGCGCGGAAGCGCTTCCAGCAAACACACCGCCTGGGCGCCGATCCCCTCGCCTCTGCCGGTAAAGCCAAGTTGCTCGGTGGTGGTGGCCTTGACGCTTATTTGTGCGGGAAGGACCTGTAAATCAGT
This sequence comes from Burkholderiales bacterium, assembly GCA_049698095.1. Taxonomy (GTDB): domain Bacteria; phylum Pseudomonadota; class Gammaproteobacteria; order Burkholderiales; family JBEEJL01; genus JBEEJL01. Next base: position 81 of record JBAVXA010000085.1, on the reverse strand, counting down.
GGCAATATTGCTCACCATAGTGGCGATATGCGGCGCCATTTTCGGGGCTTGCGCAATAATGGTCGAATCGATGTTCTCAAT
>JBAVXA010000084.1:0-3873 GCA_049698095.1 Burkholderiales bacterium | reverse complement strand
CACGAAAACCCGGAACGGCCGCGGTTCAGTTTGTTTCTTGCGTCATTCCGGCGCTGATGCGGCAACGGATTTGCGTTTAACGGTGGCGACGCTCCGCCTTGCATTGCAGGCAAAATCGCGCTGACTTCATATAAGCCAGTGTGATTGCCCTGATCGTGCGGGTCTGCTAAGGTTGCAGAAAATCCGCGTCCATTATCAGGGCATCCCACTTGTATTTCATCCGCATTGGCGTTTGCATTTTTCTCGCACTCCATATCGTCGCTTGCGGCGGCCAGAAACCTTCCGGGAACAAACCCGCGCTGACATTACAAAGTTGCAGGCTCGAAGGCGTGGCGATTGAAGCGCGTTGCGGCAAGCTGGAAGTATTTGAAAACCGGCAAACCAACAGCGGACGTAAAATCGCGCTGAACATCGCGGTCATTCCTTCCGTCAGCGCCTACCCGCAACCTGACCCGATTGTATTTTTAGCCGGCGGGCCCGGACAGGCGGCAGTAAAGCTCGGCCAGGGCGCGTACCAGATCCTGAACAAGGCGCGGCGTGAGCGGGAAATTGTCCTGCTTGATCAGCGCGGCACGGGCAAATCCAACCCGCTGGACTGTAATGACAAAAACAAAAATCTCACTTTGGCGGAAAAACTGGTCGACCCGGATGCGCCGGCGCAGATGCAAGCCTGCCTGCAGAAACTCGACGCCGCGCCGGAGCATTACACCACGCCGAATGCAGTTGCCGACCTCGACGCCGTGCGCGAGGCGCTCGGCTACGACAAGCTGAACCTGTTCGGCATCTCCTACGGGACGCGCATGGCCCTATCGTACTTGCGCGCATATCCGCAGCATGTGCGCAGCGCGATGCTCGACGGCGTCGCGCCAACTGCGCTGAAACTGCCGTTGTATGCCGGTCGCGACACACTGAGCGCATTGCAGCGGACCCTCGATGACTGCATAAAAGACACGTACTGCAAAAAACTCGCGCCGGACCTGCAGCAGGACGTGCTGCAGATTTCCGAGGCGCTGGAAAAAGCCCCGGTAAAAATCAGCCTGAACAATCCGGCGACCAACGAGAAAACCGAACTGGTCATGGATCAGCGTATTTTTGCTTCCAGCCTGCGCTCCATCCTCTACCGCGTCAGTTACGCCAGCATGTTGCCGCTAACCATCGGCGAGGCAAAAAAAGGCAATTTCGCGCCGCTCATCGCGCAAACCACGGCGTATTCCGCCGACCTCGAAGACTCGATGTCGCTCGGCATGTTCATGTCGGTGATTTGCGCCGAGGATGTGCCGCAGATCGGCCAAGGCGAAATCCAGCGCTTGGCGAATCCGCTATTCCACGCGGACATGTTCGAATCGTTGCTCAAAACCTGCGCGATCTGGCCGAAAGGAAAAATCCCGCCGGAGCATGTTGCACCGGTAATCAGCGATGTTCCCGTGCTGTTGATGTCCGGCGCGCTCGACCCGGCGACACCGCCGCTGTGGGGCGAGCTGGTTGCGAAGACGTTATCGCGCAGCAAACACATTGTGGCGGAAAATCTGTCGCATAACGTCTCGCCGCACGGCTGTTTTCCGCAATTGATGGCGGATTTTCTCAAGGCAGGAAATGCCGACAAACTCGATGCGGGGTGCGTGAAAAATTTTTCGCGTCCGGCATTTTTTACTAACTTCTCCGGCCCCCCGTCATGATCGAAGTACTGCATCTGAGAAAACTGTTCGGCAAGACCGTAGCTGTCGACGACGTCAGCTTCACTGTGCCGGACGGCTCCATCACCGGCCTGCTCGGACCGAATGGCGCGGGCAAGACGACGACGTTGCGAATGATTTACGGCCTGATGAAACCGGACACAGGCAGTGTCCGCATTGACGGCATCGACACTTTCGCGCAACCGATTGCAGCACGCAAGCGCATCGGCGTGTTGTCCGACAGTCATGGTTTATATCAACGACTCACTGCACGTGAAAACATCGCTTACTACGCGCAACTGCACGAAATGAATCAGCGGGAGCAAGACGCGCGAATCGAGCATCTAGTACAACTACTTGATTTAAAGGATATTATTGATAGGCCTGTGGCGGCATTTTCGCAGGGTGAAAAAATGAAAACTGCCATCGCGCGCATCCTGGTGCATGACCCGCACACCATTATCCTTGACGAGCCGACCAACGGCCTCGACATCATGACCACGCGGTCCATGCGCCGGGCGATTAAAGCGCTGGCAGCGCAAGGGAAGTGCGTAGTGTTTTCCAGCCATATCATGCAGGAAGTGACCGCGCTGTGCGACCACGTCATTATCATTGCCAAAGGGGTGGTGAAAGGCGAAGGCTCGCCCGATCAATTGCTCAGGCAAACCGGCAAAGCAAATCTCGAAGACGCATTTATCGACATCATCGGCAGCGAGCAAGGGTTGGCAGCATGAAGCAAATCTGGGCCGTGTTCAAAAAAGAAACGGTCGACCACTGGCGCGACCGCCGGTCGCTGCTGAACAACTTCGGCCTGCTCGCGCTCCTGGGCCCGCTGATGTTTGGACCGATGTACTACAGCATCCAGGGCCAGATGAATAAGTCCGATTCGCTCAAACTCTCCGTGCTCGGCGCGGATCGCGCGCCTGCGCTGATCCGCTATTTAAACAACCGTGAAATTCAGACCGAAGCCGCACCGGCGGATTATGAAAATAAAATCCGTGACGGCAAACTGGATGTCGTGCTGTCGATCCCGGAAAATTTCCCCGCCAGATTCAGCAGGGGCGAATCGGCGAAACTCGAACTCGTCATCGACGATACGCAGCAAAACAGCAAGCGTGTCGTCGCCAAGGTCAAACAGGCGATCGAAAACTACAGTAGTTTCACGGGGGAAATGCGCCTGCTCGCGCGCGGCATCTACCCCGGCGTCATGAAGGCCGTCAAAGTGGAAGAGGTGGACCTGGCGCCCCCGCAGCAGTCGGATTCCTTTATTCTAAAACTCGCGGTCGGTTACGGATTATTGGCGGCATTCATCGGCGCAATGGCGATGAGCCTCGATATGAGCGCGGGCGAACGCGAGCGCGGCTCGCTCGAACCGCTGCTGGTGAATCCGATTGCGCCGCAAAAATTACTCCTCGGCAAATGGCTTGCGGCGAGTGTTCTTAGCATGGCAGCAGTGGTGATTACCTTTGCCAGCTACCTGGTCACGCTGAATATTTTCCCGTTTCACACTGTCGGCATCGCCATCCGCTTCGGCCCGGCCGAGTTCCTGCTCGCCTGCCTGCTGGTGATTCCGACGTCATTCCTGTTTGCCGGACTGTTATCGCTTTCCGGCCTGTTCGCCAGAACTTTCAAGGAAGCGCAGATTACCGCGTCGCTGATGATATTTTTCGTTATGCTGCCGCCGATTATCCTGCTGTTCAAGCCGATGAAATCGAGTCTGGAAACCATGACCATCCCGCTGCTGTCGCAGAATCTGCTGCTCGCCGACTTGATCCGCGGCAACAGCATCAGCCCACTGTATGCGCTGATTGCCGCGTCGGTCACGCTGCTTGTGGGCCTCGGCAGCATCGCCATCGCGTCGCAAATAATCCAGCGCGAAAAAATAATTTTCGGCCGCTGAATTTCCGCAGGCGAAAAAAAGCGGGCCGCAGCCCGCAATATTTATTCCATATAATCAAATACTTATTATTCAATCGCGGCATAAGCGGGCAGAGTTAGAAACTCGACGAAATCATCGCTGGTCGACATTTTTTCGAACATTACGGCGCCGCGTTGGTATGGCGTGGCGTTGAAAATCTGATCGCCGTGCTGCGCGCGGATTTTTTCCAGTTCCTGCGGAATCATCGCACGCACCATGTCGGCGGTAATTTTTCTGCCGTCATCAAGCTTGCCCTTCGGCGAACGGATCCACTGCCAGACC
>JBAVXA010000083.1:0-6674 GCA_049698095.1 Burkholderiales bacterium | reverse complement strand
ATTTACCCGCGCCGCACAAAAGCGCCGCCAGGCACGTCAGCGTGAGCGACGTCGACATGCGCAGAATCTTTATGGTGCTCATGTTGGCGACCATCTGCGGCGGCATCATTTTCAACGCCACCACCATCTCCATGCCCAAGCTGTTCGACGAACGCCTACGTGCATTGACGCAAACCACCACCGGTATCGGCACGCTGGTCGCGGGCGTATATCTTTTCGCCGCGATGGCGCAATTATTGGTCGGCAAAATGCTGGATAAATATCCGCTGCGCAATGTTTTCCTCGGCATCGTCGCGCTGCAAGCGCCGCTTCTATTCATCGCGGCCAATCTGCAAAACTACGCCATGCTAGCCGTCGCGCTGGCGATGATGTTTTTCATCTTCGGCCAAATCCCCATCAACGACGCCATGGTCGCGCGTTATGTCAGCGACGAATGGCGCTCCCGCGCCTACGCACTACGCTACCTCGTCTCCTTCAGCGCCAGCGCCACGGCTGTGCCGCTGGTCGCGTATTTGCATCGCAGCGGTGGCGGGTTTGAACAAATATTGTTGGTGCTGGCGGCGTTTGCGCTGCTGAATTTTATTGGGGCGTTGAGTTTTCCTGCATTGCAGAATAAACCGACTATGACCCGGGTAGTGAATCTTTAAGAGTCGGCTGTAATCCTCGCTCCACTAATTTAGCTTGTGCTGCAATTGCGGCGGCGCGCAGCTCGTTTGAAGCATGACGTTTCTCCAAAGTTGCATTATCCAAGGCCGCCACTGATATAGCCCCACGCTGGATACGTTCGCTTAACCAAGCTGCCCATTCTGGGCTACTTTGCAATCGTGGTTCGGGCACCGCGGCATCTGTCCACTGTGTAAACTTATCGTCGCGGGGGAATGCATTTTCAGGCTCAACAACGAAAAACTCCGCCATTTTCATATTGGCGCCGTAAAATTCTACCCCGTTCACATCTGCGCCGTGGAACTGAGCTATGACTAAATTAGCGCCGTGGAAATTGGCATAGCTCACATTGGCGCCGTGGAAATCGGTTCCGCCCACATCAGCGCCGTCGAACGCAGCATCGCTCACATCAGCGCCGTGGAACTCAGCCCCGTACACATCAGCGCCGTGGAACTCAGCCCCGCTCACATCAGCGCTGTGGAACCGGGTCCCGCGCATATCAGCGCCGTGGAACATGGCCCCTTGAACATCTGCGCCGTGGAACTGAGCTTTGACTAAATTAGCGCCGTGGAAATTGGCATAGATCACAATGGCGCCGCGGAAATTGGCCCCACTCCCATTCGCGCCGTGGAACTCAGCCCCGACCACATCAGCGCCGTGGAACTGGGCTCCGCTCACATCCGCGCCGTGAAACTTCGCTCGTCGTAGATTACAACCCGTGAAATGTAAACCATTCGCTTTCCAGGCCCATAGGGAAAAAAAGCCGGGTTTAAATTCCCGGTGGTATAGCAAGGTGGGGTATTCACGCAATACCGTGCCAACCGCCCGCAATGCAGCAGAAGTAATTGGAACGGCGCGAGAATCTAACAGGGCACGACGCGCACTTTCCAATTCTTGAGAATTCAACCTAGTTCCCAATGGTGAGTTGAGTGCCTCAGAGAAATTATCGAAAGCCTTTTGCCATTGGGCAAACCATTCGGATTTCTCGGGCATATCGGCATTGTTTAGTGCGCGTAGCGTTTCCAAAGTCGCACGTTGATAAAGGCTGGCGTTGCGGTCCCGAATAAACGGCGCCAACTGATAAATGGCGGCGGCCTGTAGCACCGGTTTTTCGGACTCGCTGGTCTTAGCATTAGTCGCTGACCCTGTGCTAATTTGCACCCGCGAGCTGGGCCGCGCCCGACTAGCGACGCGCGCACTGCGTGGTGCAAAGCGCAGGCGTTGCTTATTTTCTACAGCCTCGGTACTTGCCGGTGATTGTGCTGCCCATTCGATCAGTTGTTTGTGTTCGCTAAATAATGTTTCGCGGTGGGCGGTTTCCTGCTCACGGCGCTTGTTCAGATCTCGATATATCCATAGCACTAAAGCGACTAGCGCAGAGAGTGCCAGCACCACTGCCTGCGCGCGTAACTCAAGCAACTTGACTGCCCAGTTTGCCGTATTAGGCGATCCACCAGCCGTTGGCGTTAACATTGCCTCTTTGGCGGAGTCACAGGTGGTCGGATCAATATTTAGGATCGCGCAAACACGCGGCTGGAAATATTTTTGCTGAAAATCAGAGTTGGTAAGCCCAATATAGCCAAGCGCAATAACGATTATCAATAAAGAGGTCCGAATCGCGGTGGAAAACCATATCGGCGATATGTCCCAGGCATTGGTGCGCTCTACTTTTGCTTTTTGTTGTTTGCGGTAGCGCTCCGCATAGGGTTTGACTACCGCCTGTACTCGTTCGTATCCGTTGGGGCCAGCAGCAACTTGTTTAACGTAGCGAGAAATGGCTGTGGCATGATCATCATCGTTAGGGCTGAGCCAATTCCCAAATCGTTTTTGATATTCGATAATCTTCCACATGATTCCGAATGTTAGAAGCAACAAAGGAATAGCTACCAACATTGAGATAGTAAAGTTCGGCAAAGAATCAATATAGGGAATTTTGGAAAAAGCTAGTACATAGTATTCGAGCAAAGTCTTGCCAAGCGACATACCCCAAAGCCATAGAGTTAGCGGCCACAAAAAGGCGGACGCAAATAGAAGTATTAAGAAACCAACTATCAATTTGCCCCATTCGGGCAGGTTCCAAAAACGTAACATTTGCCGAAGTCCGAAAAGTTTTACGGCATGTGGCAATTTTAGTTTTTCAAGGATTGTTGTTTTCATAGATATTTTCAGTCCAATGTTTTTCTGTATAGTTTCAGCCCAACACCTACAACCACTATCATAAACAATCCCAACGGCCACAAGTGCGGCGTCAGTTCGTGTAACTCATTTCCCTTTAATAATATCCCGCGCACCAAGCGCAGAAAATGCGTCAGCGGCAGCAGGTTGCCGATGACTTGCGCCCAATCCGGCATGCCGCGAAACGGGAACATGAAGCCCGACAGCAATATCGACGGCAGGAAAAAGAAAAAGGTCATTTGCATCGCCTGCAACTGGTTGCGCGCGAGGGTGGAGAAGGTCATGCCCAGCGTAAGATTGGCGGCGATGAACAGCAGCACGACGCTATAGAGTAAAAATAGATTGCCAACGAAGGGGACGTGGAAAATAAATCGCGCCGCCAATAGAATCAGCGTGACTTGCACCAGGCCGATCATGATGTAGGGGATGATTTTGCCGAGCATGACCTCTGCCGGTTTCGCCGGCGTCGCCAATAAATTCTCGAACGTGCCGCGCTCGCGTTCGCGCGTCATAGCGAGACCGGTCATCAGCACCATGGTCATGGTGAGGATCACGCCCATCAAGCCGGGCACGATGTTGTATTGGGTGACGCCTTCCGGGTTGTAGCGTCGATGCACGCGTAATTCGAATGGGTCGGGTCTGCCCGCGAGAGGCGCCAGCACACCCTGCAGGTCGCGCGCGATAGCCTGATTGCTGAGCGATGCCAATGCGCCGAGTGCGTTCGATGTCGCTGCGGGGTCGGTCGCGTCGGCTTCGAGCAGCAAGGCGGGGCGCTCGCCGCGCAACAGTTTGCGCGCGAAGTTCTCCGGAATCGTGAGCACGAACTGGACTTCGCCATGGGCTAACATTTCATGCGCCACGTCATCGCTATCTATTTGTTTTTTAACAGAAAAATATCCGCTATTTTCCATCGCGCGGACGATGCTACGGGAAAATTCGCTGTTGTCCGCGCTTAACACTGCGGTTGGTAAATATTTCGGATCGGCGTTGATGGCGAAGCCGAACAACATGAGTTGAATAATCGGAATGCCGACGATCATGCCGAAGGTCAAGCGGTCGCGCCGCAGCTGGATGAACTCTTTCAGCGCGATGCCGATTAAACGCGAGAAAGAAAATCCGTTCATGCTGCCTTATTCCCGCGATTCGCGGCGGGAATTTTATCCGGCGCCTGTTGCATCAGATTGATAAACACATCTTCCAGGCCGGGCTCGATCGGGGTCCAGCGATGCACTGCGTTTTCCTGCAGCGGTGTGATGGTGTCGAACAATTTTTGCGCGTCCTTGCCCACCACATGCAAAGTGTTGCCGAAAGCAGTGATCTGATCGACTCCCGGCAGGCCGCGCAAGGTCGCGGCGAGCTGGTTGAGATTCGCGCCGCTGACTTCCCATGCGCTGAGTTTCTGCGCCGCGACGACTTCCGCCGTGGTTCCCTGCGCCAGCAAAGTACCGTCGGCAATATACGCGAGCTTGTGGCAGCGCTCGGCTTCGTCCATGTAATGCGTTGAGACCAAAACCGAAATACCGGTGTCGGCGAGTTGATGAATTTCGTCCCAGAAATCGCGCCGTGCTTTCGGGTCGACGCCCGCCGTGGGTTCGTCGAGTAAAAGCAACTGCGGATCGTGCAGCATGCAGGCGGCGAGGGCGAGGCGCTGCTTCCAGCCGCCGGATAATGCGCCCGCCAATTGATCGCGTCTTGCATACAGGCCGAGTTTGTTCAGGCTGTCATTCACCGCGTCGTTACGCCTCGCCATGCCGTACATGCGCGCGATGAAATCGAGATTTTCGCGGATCGTGAGATCTTCCCACAGCGAAAAACGCTGCGTCATGTAGCCGACGTGTTTTTTGATGTCAGCAGTTTGCGTGATGATGTCGTAACCGAGGCAGGTGCCGCTGCCGCTGTCCGGGGTCAGCAGGCCGCATAACATGCGGATCGACGTGGTTTTGCCGCTGCCGTTGGGGCCGAGAAAGCCAAAAATTTCTCCGCGCTTGACCTGTAGCGCGAGGTCCTTCACCACATGTTTATCGCCGAAGTGTTTGTTAAGGCCGCGCACATCGATGGCGAGTTCGCTGGGAGTCATGGAAACTTACTGCAACGCGACGTCCACCGGCTGCCCCGGATGTAACTTGACGGCGTCGGCCGGGGCAGGGCGCGCTTCGACCAGGTACACCAGTTTGGCGCGCGACTCCTTGCTGTAGATGATCGGTGGCGTGTATTCGGGCTGGCGCGAAATATAGCTGATGGCGGCCGTAACCGGGACGGCGCAACCATCACAGCTTGCGCTGATTTTTTGCCCCAGCTTGATTTCGCCCAAGCGGGTTTCCGGTACAAAAAATCGCAGCTTGATATTTTCCGGTGGCAACAGAGACACCACGGGATTGCCCGCCGGAATAAATTCGCCCTGTGCGTACAGGGTATCGAACACCAGCGCGGCGATCGGCGCGGTCACGGTTTTTTGCGCCAGCCGCCATTGCGCCTGCTCCAGCGCGGCGCGGGCGGCTTCGGCTTCGCTGGCCGCGCCGCGAATTTCATCGCTGCGCGCCGCAAGGTTGGCGGTTTGCACCTGGGCGTTGAGTTCGGCGATGCGCGCGCTGTCGCGCGTGAGGGCGGCGCGCGCTTCATCGACGCGCTCTTTGCTGATAAAACCGTCGGCAAACAATTTTTCGTCGCGCGCGAGTTGCGCCGCCGAGAGTTTTTGCGCAGCAGCGGCCTGCGCGAGCTGCGCGTTGATGACGCTGATTTCCTGCGGGCGTTTCCCGGTTTTCAGATTGGCGAGCCGCGCCTCGGCCGATTGCAGGCGTTGCTCCGCTTCGCGCCTGGCGGCATTTTCGTTCTGACTTTCCAGCGCAAACAATGCGGCCCCTTGCGCGATTTGTTCGCCGCGTTTCACTTGCAGCTTTTCCAGCGTGCCGGCGAACGGCGCAGCAATGCGGACGAACTCGCCTTCGGCATAGCCTTGCAGCAGATCAGATTTCTTTTCCGCACAGGCGGCGATGAGAACGGCCGAAAAAAGCGTGTATAGTATCGGCTTCGACGAGTTGAAAATAATATTGTTGATATTCACTTTTTTATTTTAGCGCAAAGCACCTCGCGTTGTCCGATTTCAACTTCATTTTCAGATTAGATTCCATGAACGAGACTTTTTTTGCCCCCTGCCCGCGCGGCCTTGAAGCGCCGCTGGCCGATGAACTGCGCGAACTCGGCGCGCACGATGTTGCGGCAGCCGATGCCGGCGTCAGCTTCAGCGGGGATTTTGCATTGTGTTATCGCGTTAACCTGCAAAGCCGTATTGCCAGCCGCATATTGTGGTCGATCGACACATGGGAATACAAAACCGAGGACGATGTGTACGAGGGGGTCAAAGGCCTGCCGTGGGACAAATGTTTTACGGTTAGCAAAACCATCGCGGTGACGGTGAACGCGGTCAAGTGCCCGCTGCGCAGCCTCGATTTCATTACGCTACGCATTAAGGACGCAGTGTGCGACCGGTTCCGCGATCTTTGTAGCGAGCGGCCGTCGGTGGAAACGCATAATCCCGATGTGCGCATTCATGCATTTCTCAATGCGACGCACGTGACGCTGTATCTGGATACATCCGGCGAAGCCTTGTTCAAGCGCGGCTTGCGCGTGTCGAGCGGCGACGCGCCGCTGAAGGAAAATCTCGCTGCCGGAATTTTGCGCATGGCAAACTGGAAGCCCGGCATTCCATTGGTGGATCCGATGTGCGGCAGCGGCACTTTCCTGTTGCAGGCAGCGCAAATCGCGCTCGATATCGCGCCGGGACTGAACCGACCGTTCGGGTTTGCCAACCTTCTCAACTTCGACGAAAAATCCTACGC
>JBAVXA010000082.1:0-8701 GCA_049698095.1 Burkholderiales bacterium | reverse complement strand
TTCTCCGCAACCGGTGCGAGTAAGGGCACGATGATGAATGATAATTCAAAAAAATCGAGAAAAAATGCCAGCACGAAAACCAGAATATTCACCGCAATGAGGAAACCCAATTGGCCGCCCGGCAAACTGGTGAGCAGATGCTCAACCCAAACGTGTCCATTGACACCGTAAAACGTCAGGCTGAACACCCTTGCACCGATCAGGATGAAAACAACAAAGGTGGTCAGTTTGGCGGTGGTGTCCATGCCTTGCTTGAGTAACTTCCAGCTCATGCGCCGTCTCGCCATGGCCATCAGCAGTGCGCCCATCGCGCCCATCGCGCCGCCTTCGGTCGGCGTGGCGATGCCAAGAAAAATCGTGCCGAGTACGAGAAATATCAGCGCCAGCGGCGGAATGAGGACAAAGGTGAAGCGCTCCGCTATTTTCGACAGCCAGCCGAAATTCAGCAGCTTGTTCACGCTTGCCGCAACGTAGGCGACGGTCGACCACGCGACAAGGCTAAGCACGATCAGCTCATCTGTCTGAGGGACGGGAATCGAATCTTCGTGACGGATTGCGGCGAGGATTTTGCCCGGCAGCTCGGAGTAGGCAAACGCAATTGCAAGTAAAGTGGCGGCAGAGCTAAGAATAAGCAGGGACGCCAGTCCGCTGTTGCCGTTTGGCTCGCGCAAGGTACGCGCCTCCGGCGGCAGTGCGGGTGCCCATGTCGGTTTGAAAAGCGTTACGCCCAGCACGTAAAGCAGATACAGCGCCGTCAGGATGAAGCCGGGGATAAATGCACCTTTGTACATATCGCCGACCGACTTGCCCAGCTGATCGGCCATAATGATCAACACCAGCGACGGCGGGATAATCTGTGCCAGCGTGCCGGAAGCGGCAATGACGCCCGATGCCATGCGTTTGTCATAGCCGTAACGCAACATGATCGGTAGTGAAATCAGCCCCATCGAAATCACCGACGCGGCGACCACGCCGGTCGTCGCGGCCAACAACGCGCCGACAAAGATCACTGCATAAGCCAAACCGCCGCGTATCGGGCCGAACAATTGGCCGATGGTTTCGAGCAAGTCTTCGGCCATGCCGCTGCGTTCCAGAATCAGCCCCATGAAGGTGAAAAACGGCACCGCGAGCAAAGTGTCATTGTTCATGATGCCGAAAATGCGTTCCGGCAACGCCTGGAATAACACGGCATCGAGCAAGCCGAGCTTGATGCCGAGCAGGCCGAAAACAATTCCGTTGGCGGCGAGGGAAAACGCTACCGGGTAGCCTACGAGCAAAAACACCACCAGCGAAATGAACATCAGCGGCGCCATGTTGGCGATGAGAAATGCCGTCATGGTTTTTTTCCGTGGGCCGAATCGTCTGCGGGCAGCTTGCCTTCCGCTCTCAACTGCGCCGCCAGTTCATCTGCCAGCAGTTCTTCTGCCGTCGGTTGTTGGTGCTTGATGCCCGGATCGGGAATTTTCCCCATCAGAAAAGCTATGCGCTTGATCAATTCTGAAACGCCTTGCAGCGTCAGCAGGAAAAAACCGACGGGCAATAACAGCCTCACCGGCCATACCAGCAATCCGCCGGCATTGGAGGAATGTTCGCCGCTGTGGTAGGCGCTCATAAAAATCGGCCACGACAACCACATGATCAAAATTGCCATCGGCAGCAGGAAAACCAGGGTGCCGAAAATATCCACCCAGGCATTCGCGCGCGGGGAAAAACGCGATGAAATCACGTCAATGCGCACGTGTTCGTTCTTATACAGTGTATAGGCGGCGCAGAGCAGAAAGATGCCGGCGAATAAATACCACTGGATCTCCAAAAACGCATTTGAGCTGGTGTTGAAAATCTTGCGCACGACGGCATTGACGGCGCTGATGACGACGGCGAACAAGACCAGCCAGCGCGCGGCGCGGCCGATGCGTTCATTCATGCGATCGATCAATCGGGAAAACGTGATCAGTGATTCCATCGGGCTCCTCAACCGTTATTCTTGTGGAATCATGTTGCTCCAACATGCCTTAGCATGTTTCGGCGATCTTTATTTTTATTCAAAGCACTATAACGAATTATGCGCGCTTCGGGCAAGCCTCGTGCAGTCTGCCCGGGCTCGACTACAGGTTTATCGAAAGCCTCACCCGTGGTATAATAAAAAGTTGGTAAGTATTTATTTATTATAAAGTTAGTGGAGAATTTTAAATGGCTGTTGAACGTACACTTTCCATCATTAAACCCGATGCCGTCGGGAAAAATGTGATTGGCCAGATTTACACGCGTTTTGAGAATGCCGGCCTGAAAATTATTGCAGCGCGCATGATCCACCTGTCGCGCGCGGAAGCAGAGGGATTTTATGCAGTGCACAAGGCACGCCCGTTTTTCAATGATCTGGTGACGTTCATGATTTCCGGCCCAGTGATGGTGCAGGCGTTGGAAGGCGAAAACGCCATTCTGAAACACCGCGACCTGATGGGCGCGACCGATCCGAAAAAAGCTGATAAGGGAACCATTCGCGCAGATTTTGCCGATAGCATCGATGCCAACGCGGTGCACGGCTCCGACGCGGCGGAAACGGCAAAGACTGAAATTGCCTATTTTTTCCCCGCTCTCAACATATATTCGCGCTGAGCGACGCTAATAGGTGAGGTCGATGACCGTTAACCTGCTGAACTACAATTTGCCGCAACTGGCTTCTAACCTGGAATCGCTGGGCGAGAAGCCTTTTCGCGCTAAACAATTGCTGCGCTGGATACATCACGCTGGCGAAACCGATTTCGCGCGCATGAGCGATTTGTCCAATGCCCTGCGCGAGAAATTAGCTCAGCACGCTGTGATTGAGCCGCCCATACTGCGCGAAGAACAAATTTCCAAGGACGGTACGCGCAAATGGCTGCTCGAAGTTGGCGGCGGCAATGCCGTCGAGGCGGTATTCATTCCGGAAGAATCGCGCGGCACCCTGTGCGTGTCGTCGCAAGTCGGCTGTGCGCTGGAATGTACGTTTTGCTCCACCGGTCGTCAGGGCTTCAATCGCAATTTGACGGTGGCGGAAATCATCGGTCAGGTCTGGTGGGCGAACAAGGCCATGGGTCATGACCCGAAAGGCGAACGCATCATCTCCAACGTCGTGATGATGGGCATGGGGGAGCCGCTGGCGAATTTCGACAATGTGGTCACGGCGATGGATATCATGCTCGACGATTTCGGCTACGGCCTGTCGCGCCGCCGGGTAACGCTGTCCACGACCGGCATTTTGCCCGCGCTGGAAAAATTGCGCGAGCGCTGTCCGGTTGCGCTGGCCGTTTCATTGCACGCACCCAACGATACGTTGCGCGATGTGCTGGTCCCGATCAACAAAAAATATCCGCTCGCCGAACTGATGGCGTCGTGCAAGCGCTATCTTGAAAACGCGCCGCGCGATTTCATCACTTTCGAATATGTCATGCTTGATGGCGTCAACGATACCGAACAGCACGCCCGCGAATTGGTGCAGTTGGTAAGAGATTTACCATGCAAATTCAATTTGATTCCATTCAACAGCTTTCCCAATTCCGGCTATAAACGCTCGCGCAATGACGCAATTCATGCATTTCGTAACATATTGATTAATAATAATATTATTGTAACGACGCGCAAGACGCGGGGAGATGATATCGATGCCGCCTGCGGCCAACTGGCCGGGAAAGTGGTTGATAAAACCAAACGTACTACGCAAAAAATAGTGGAGTTCAGCCGATGAAAAAAATCTGTATATGGCTTGCCGTATTGTCGGCGGCCCTATTGCTGTCGGGTTGCGTGTCGACGTCGAGCGGCGCACCGCCGCTGGCGAAGCAGGACGCGGCAACCCAGGCGAAGGACATTGCCCGCGTGCATACGGAACTCGCGTCCGAATATTTTTCGCGCACCCAATACGGCGTAGCGTTGGAAGAATTGCACGAAGCGTTGAAAGCGGACCCCGGCTACGGCCCGGCGTATGGCCTGATGGGTCTGGTTTATATGGAGTTGCGCGAGGACGTCCTGGCGGTGAAAAATTTTGAGCAGGCGCTACGCCTCAATCCGGCCGATTCTGACGCCAACAACAATTACGGCTGGTATTTGTGCAACCGCGGACAGGAGGCAGCGTCGATCAAATATTTTCTGGCGGCGCGAAAAAATCCTCTATATGCCACGCCGGAACGATCGTTTCTCAACGCCGGAATCTGCTCGCGCAAGATAGGCGATGAAGTTGCCGCCGAAGGGTATCTGCGCAAAGCGCTGGCGCAGCAGCCAGATTTGCAACAGGCCTTGTTTCAGCTTGCCGACCTCAATTACAAGCGCAATAGCCTGGCCGAAGCGCGCGCCTACATGGGACGCCTGATGCGCAATGCCAACCCCAACGCCGAATATCTCTGGCTCGGCGTTCGAATCGAACGCAAACTGGGTAACCGGGATAACGAGCGCGGCTACGCTGAACAGCTGAGGCGCCGTTTCCCCAACGCAAGCGAAACCCAGGCGCTGCTGGCAGGGAGGTTTGAATGAACGATTTGCCTGAACAACAGAGCTTGCCCGACATCGGCGCCACAGTGGGTGCCATGCTCGGCGCAGCGCGGCGCAGCGCCAACATGAGCGTGTCGGAAGTGGCGACGCAACTGCGGCGCGGCATCAATCAGATCGAGGCGCTTGAGGCGGACGATTACCAACGGCTGCTCGGCGCAACATTCGTGCGCGGGTTGATACGCAATTATGCCAAGCTGGTCAATATCGATGCCGATCCGGTGATAAAAGCTTACGAGGCCGCCGTGCCGCGCGAGGCGGTACCGAAAATAGGCCTGGAGACTTCGCATATCCGATTTCAAGGCGCCGGACACGGGATCGGCATCCCTCAAATCAAGGCGCCGTCGCCCGGCGTGATTGGCATGGTGGCGGCGGGATTGCTCGCCGCCGGTGCGTTGTGGTTTTTTTCCGGCGATCGGATGGCGAAGCCGGCCGAGTCTGGTGCCAATCCAGCTGCCGAGCAAAGCGCCGGTTCACCCGTCACGCCCCCGGCCGCCATTGTCAGGTCGGATCAATTGACTCAACTACCTTCCCCTGGCACAAATGCGGCACCAGCCCAGGTCGATAAAACCCCGGCTGAAAAGGCCGCTGAGGCGCGTGCTGTCGCCGAGCGACTTACGCAGGAAAAAATTGCCGCGGATAAAGTAGCCGCTGAGCGGGCGCAGGAAGAAAAACGCGCAGCGGAAAAAGCGGCGGCGGAAGAAAAACGCGCAGCGGAAAAAGCCGCGGCGGAAAAAATTGCTGCCGAGAAGGAAGCGGAAAAAACTGCGCGCATCGCCGCAACGCAAAAAGCCGCCGCGGAAAAAGCCTCGGCAGAAAAAGCTGCGGCCGACCAGGCAGCGCAAAAAGCCACGCAAAAAGCGGAAGAAAAAGCGAGTGCAGAAAAAGCTGCGGCGGAAAAAGCCAAACTTGCGGAGAAAGCTGCCGAAGAGGCAAAAGCAAAGCGTATTACGGCCAAGGCGGTGATGAAATTCAACCGCGAAGCGTGGGTCGAAGTCACCGACGTGCGCGGGCGAATCATCTATTCCGAGCTCAACCCGGCGGGTTCGACCAAAGAAATCAGCGGTGCGCCGCCACTGCGCTTTACCGTGGGCAACGCCGAGCATGTCAGCATTACCTTCAACGGCAAGCCGGTGGACATGGCGCCCCACATCGGTCGCGAAGTCGCGCGCTTTACGCTGCAATGAGTCTGTTCGCCGACGTTATTCCCCGCCGGTCGACGCGCATGGTGCGGGTCGGCGCGGTGTTGGTCGGCGGCGATGCGCCGATCGTCGTGCAATCCATGACCAATACCGATACGGCCGACGCGGAAGGCACGGCGAAGCAAGTCGCCGCGCTGGCGCGCGCCGGGTCTGAATTGGTGCGCATTACCGTCAACAGCCCGGAAGCCGCTGCGCAGGTCGCACGCATTCGTGACTTGCTGGACGGCATGAATTGCGACGTGCCGCTGGTTGGGGATTTTCACTTCAACGGCCACAAGCTGCTCACCCAATACCCCGAATGCGCGCAAGCATTGGCGAAATATCGCATCAATCCCGGTAATGTCGGTGCGGGAAAAAAACGCGATGAGCAATTCAGCGTGATGATCGAGGCAGCGGCAAAATATGACAAGCCGGTACGTATCGGCGTGAACTGGGGCAGCCTCGACCCGTCGCTGATGGTGCGCATGATGGACGAAAATGCGCGGCGCGCGGAACCGAAGGATGCCGACGAAGTGATGCGTGAGGCGCTGATAACCTCGGCGCTCGAATCGGCCGCTCGCGCGGAAGAAATCGGCTTGGGCCGGGACAAGATTATTTTGTCTTGCAAAGTATCCGGCGTGCAGGATTTGATCGCTGTGTATCGTGCCCTGGCGCAGCAATGCGATTACCCGTTGCACCTGGGCCTCACCGAAGCCGGCATGGGATCAAAAGGCATCGTCGCGTCGACTGCGGCGCTGGCGGTGTTATTGCAGGAAGGCATCGGCGACACGATTCGCATTTCCCTTACACCGGAGCCGAATGGCGACCGCACCAGGGAAGTGATCGTGGCCCAGGAAATTTTGCAGACTATGGGCCTGCGTTCGTTTACCCCGATGGTCGTGGCGTGTCCAGGCTGCGGCCGTACGACCAGCACCTATTTCCAGGAACTGGCGGAAAATATCCAGAGTTATCTGCGCAACCAGATGCCGCTGTGGAGAAGCCAATATCACGGCGTCGAAGACTTGCATGTGGCAGTCATGGGCTGCGTTGTGAACGGCCCGGGTGAATCCAAGCTGGCGCATATCGGCATTTCATTGCCGGGCTCGGGAGAGCGGCCCGTTGCGCCGGTTTATGTCGATGGCGAAAAAACCGTCACGCTGAAAGGCGACCGCATCGCAGAAGATTTCAAGAAAATCGTAGATGAATATGTCGCGCAGAATTATGGCGAAGGCGGCAAGAATCGCGTCTCCTACGAAAATAGAAAAATTATTAAAATTAAAAGCTTAGCGTAATTTTTTTCAGTTCGGCAGGGTCGCAGCCGACAAACCAACAAGACTATTTCCATGAGCCAAATTATTCAAGCTATCCGCGGGATGAATGACATTCTGCCGGACGATGCGCCGCTGTGGCAGTTTCTCGAAGACACCACGCGTAAAGTGTTCGAGCAATACGGCTATCGCCTTATGCGCACCCCGATCGTCGAGTCGACGCCGCTGTTTATTCGCTCCATCGGCGCAGTCACCGACATTGTCGAAAAAGAGATGTATTCGTTCGAAGACAGCATGAACGGCGAAAAGCTCACGCTGAGGCCGGAAGCGACGGCCGGCATCGTGCGCGCGGTGATCGAACACAATTTGATTTACAACGGCCCGCAGCGCGTCTGGACCTACGGGCCGATGTTCCGCCACGAACGTCCGCAAAAGGGCCGCTACCGCCAGTTCCACCAGTTCGACGTGGAAGCATTGGGATTTCTCGGCCCGGATGTCGATGCTGAGCAAATCGTTATGTTGTCGCGCCTGTGGAAACAGCTCGGACTGCAAAATGTCGAGCTGCACATCAACAGCATCGGCGATGCCGAATCGCGCGCGCGCCATCGCCACGCCCTGGTCGAATATTTCGAAGCCCATGCCGACCTTTTGGACGAAGACGCGAAGCGCAGGCTGCACACCAATCCGCTACGCACGCTCGATACCAAGAACCCTGCCATGCAGGGTTTGGTCGAGGCGGCGCCGAAGCTGGCCGAATTCCTCGATGACGCTGCGCAAATCCATTTCGACGGCTTGCGACAGCTGCTCGACCTGGCGGGAATCGGGTACAAGGTCAACCCGCGGCTGGTTCGGGGTTTCGATTATTACAATCGGACCGTGTTCGAGTTCGTCGGCAAAGGCAAGGACTTCGAATTGACCATCTGCGGCGGCGGCCGTTACGACGGACTTATCGGCCAGCTTGGCGGGAAACCTGCGCCGGGATGCGGCTTCGGCTTTGGCGTCGAGCGCGTGCTGATGATGCTGGCGGAAACAAAGCTGGAGCTTCCGGCGCCCGATGCCTACCTGATTTTTTCGCAGCAGGCGACACAGCGCGCATGGCATGTCGCCGAGCAACTCCGCGACGGCGGGCTGACCGCCGTGCTTCACGCCGGCGGCGCCAATTTCAAGTCGCAGATGAAAAAAGCCGATGCAAGCGGCGCTCGCTTTGCTATCATTCTCGGCGAAGATGAATTGCAGGCGAATGAAGTCAGCGTCAAACCGTTGCGCGAAGCGGGCGAGCAAATGCGAATGGCTGCGGAATATGCTGTAGAGCATATAAAAAATTCAATTTAATCAAATAGTTAAATAATATCTCGAATCAGGAAAAATCATGGCAGCATACGATCTGGAAGAACAGGAAAAGCTGGACGCAATCAAGGACTGGTGGAAAGAAAACGGCAAAATTGTCATTGCCTCGATTTTGGCCGGCTTATTGGCCTTCGGTGCAGTCAAGGGCTGGCGCGCTTACCAACAGAATCTCGGCGAATCAGCCGCCGAGTTATTTGATAACGTCGAAAAAGCCGGCAAGGAAAACGACGCGAAAAAAGTGGCAGTCGCTGCCGACGCCCTTAAAACTCAGTATCCCGCGTCAGCTTACGCCGCGCGCGCCGCATTGGTTGCGGCCAAGGCCAGCTTCGATGCCAAAGATGCCGATGCAGCCATGACACAGCTGAAATGGGTGGCAGAAAAATCATC
>JBAVXA010000081.1:0-2920 GCA_049698095.1 Burkholderiales bacterium | reverse complement strand
AATGTCATCCTGAGCAACGCGAAGGATCTGCTTTTCAATTTGGACAGAGACAAAAGCAGATTCTTCACTGCGTTCAGAATGACAGTGGGGGAAACAAATGTCATCGTGAGCAACGCGAAGGATCTGCTTTTCAAATTTACAAAGACAGAAGCAGATTCTTCACTTCGTTCAGAATGACAGGTGACTGGATGCCAATGTCATCCTGAGCAACGCGAAGGATCTGCTTTTCAATTTGGACAGAGACAGCAGCAGATTCTTCACTGCGTTCAGAATGACAGCGGGCGGGAAATGTCATCCTGAGCAACGCGAAGGATCTGCTTTTCAAATTGGCAAAGGCAACAGCAGATTCTTCACTTCATTCAGAATGACATTACATTAGCGAAATTGATAAATAGTTAATATAATTAAATACTTAAATGCTAATCGAATTTTTCCTCAATCTGAAAAAAAACAAGCTGCCGGTCAGCGTGAAGGAATATCTCACGCTGATCGAAGGCCTGGAAAAAGGCGTCATCTCGACCAGCCTCGATGATTTTTATTACCTTGCGCGCACCACGCTGGTAAAAGACGAAACGCATTTCGACAAATTCGACAAAGCGTTTGCCGATTATTTCAAAGGCATCAAGGCGCTGGACGATCTGTTTACCGATATTCCCGAAGACTGGCTGCGCAAGCTCGCGGAAAAAAATCTCACGGATGAGGAAAAAGCCGAAATCGCCGCCCTCGGCGGCTTCGACAAACTAATGGAAACGCTGAAAAAGCGCCTGGAAGAACAAAAAGAACGCCATCAGGGCGGCAACAAATGGATAGGTACGGCGGGCACCTCGCCGTTCGGCGCTTATGGATTTAACCCGGAAGGCGTGCGCATCGGCCAGGACGGCTCGCGCAACCGCAGCGCGGTCAAAGTCTGGGACGCACGCGAATACCGTAATCTGGATGGCTCGGTCGAGCTCGGCATCCGCAATATCAAGCTCGCGCTGCGCCGCCTGCGCAAATTCGCCCGCGACGGCGCGCCGGAAGAACTCGACATGCACGGCACCATCGAAGCCACCGCACACAATGCCGGTTATCTCGACATCAAACTCATCCCCGAGCGCCACAACAAAGTGAAAGTATTGGTGTTATTCGATATCGGCGGCTCGATGGACGATCACATCAAAATCTGCGAAGAATTATTCTCAGCCGTAAAATCGGAAATGAAACACCTGGAGTATTTCTATTTCCACAATTTTATTTACGAATCAGTGTGGAAGGACAATCGCCGCCGCAGCGGCGAGCGCTACCCGGTGTTTGATTTGATACACAAATTCGGCTCCGACTACAAACTCATCTTCGTCGGCGACGCCACCATGAGTCCTTACGAAATCGTCGAACCCGGCGGCAGTGTCGAGCACATGAACGAAGAAGCCGGCTCGGTGTGGATCAAACGCTTAACCGACCACTTCAAGCACTCTGCCTGGCTCAACCCGGTGCCCGACACGCACTGGCAATATTCATCGTCAGTCAAAATCACCCAGCAATTGATGCAGCACCGCATGTTTCCCCTGACCGTTCAAGGTTTGGAGCAGGCGATGAAACTCCTCAGCAAATAATCCTGCATTCTCGCACTGCAGTAAAAATTCATGCACGGCATACACCCAACTGAATTTTTCACCCTAGCTTTTCGCAAAACTTGTCAGACAAAACCCTACATCCGGCGGTAGGGTAATCATCCATTCGTACAAGAACTGCACTTTAGTCTTTTATTATCAATCTAAAAAATTAACATAAATTTCACTCATAACCAATTGTTCTTAATTAAATTTCTCTCGGTCGTTCCAAAATAAACTTAGCCGGATTCATGCGATTAGAAAATAAATTTGTAGGAAAATTTCTTGTAATTTGACAGATGTTTACTATACATTAATAACGCGGGGAGGCGGTTCGGTTTGTGGTCTAAAACCGGATTTGTAACTAGAAACCACTTCGCGGAAGCAAACACCGGTGTTTACTTTAATCAATATCAATATAGGAGTGGATCATGAAAGCAATTATGAATTTTATCCGCGAAGAAGAAGGTGCTGCAGCGGTTGAATATGGACTGCTGGTGGCGTTAATCGCCGCCGTGATCGTTCTTGCCGTGACGTCGCTGGGCAAGCAGGTCTGCGAAGGGTTCAAATATGTTTCGGGTAAATTAGTTCCCGCCGCCACTTTCGGCGCAGCTTTCACCGGCACTTGCTGAGAGTTTGATTTGGCGTCAGGAACGCCCCCACGGGAATATCAAATCCCGTGGGGAACTCCTCAGAATATAACCTGGAATGAGCGCCAATAAAATCGAATATAACTGATTTGATCAGACCGGTTTTTGAGCGGGTGAGTGAAGGTAAGGCAATACCAGCCACGCGCAGGATGTGGAAACACCGATGATTATTCTAATTAATTTAATATCAATTTCCAGGAGCGCATCATGAAATTAATTATGGATTTTATACACGAAGAGAAAGGCGCGGCAGCGGTTGAATACGGCCTGTTGGTGGCATTGATTGCGGCGGTCGTCGTATTAGCCGTGACTTCGCTAGGCAAGCAAGTTTGCGCAGGATTCAAATTTGTTTCGGGTAAATTACCGGCCACCTTTGGCGCTGCGTTCACTGGCACCTGCTGAGCACGATTCGGGGATAGTCAATATCAGGAGCACATCATGAAACCGATTATGCGTTTTAAGCGAAAAGAAGCAGGCGCGGCAGCCGTTGAGTACGCCCTTATGGTGGCGTTGATTGCCGCTGTCAGCGTGGCTGTTGTTACCCGGCTGGGCGTTCAAGTTTGCACCGGATTTGCCTATGTTTCGGGCAAGTTAGTCCCCGCCTCGATCTTTGGCCCCCGCTACACAGGTACTTGCGGCGGCGGCGGTAACAATGACGATGACGATGACGATGGTGGCGGC
>JBAVXA010000080.1:0-7765 GCA_049698095.1 Burkholderiales bacterium | reverse complement strand
GATGCCTTGTTCATATTCCTCATCGCGTTACCCTCCCTGTTTTTGTGCCGGATTGTTTGGCTAAATAATAGTATCGCAACTTCGTCCCGAAATCTTTGCCGGCAAAGACTGAAGAGCCATCGTCTCGCTGGCGAGCCACGCGCTTTCGCTCTGAACGCGATCCCACCATTTTCAGTCTGAAATGGTATTCTTGCATGACATCGTCGAGACCAATCGCCGGAGCCCATCATGCCGCAGACATTGCAGAATCATCAGTCGACCGTGCGCAGATTATTTGCGGATTTCCATGACGGCGTTCCACATAAGGGAGCAGAAAAGCCATGACCGATTCCCCCCAACTGGGCGCAGACGACGTCGTCCGCGTGTCGGTGCTCAGTAACGGGGCGAAAATTCCCGATACTGTCAGTTATGATCGGCGGCTAGACTTCAAGATTGGCTTGGGCTGAACCGCAGCACGACTTGTGACGCCCCTTGCATTGAACTATAGTTTGTTTGGGGAGGCCTGAAGCAATGCCACAATGGGCCTCGCGCCAGTGACACACTCACAACCCCATTTCCCGATTCGCCCGCCAACAACCAATAGGAGATTTTCATGAGGGTCGTTAAATCCGCACTATCCGCAGCGCTGGTCATCGTCACGCTCACCTCTGCAGGCGTTCTGTTCGCACAGGCTCCCGGCATCACGCGTACGATTGTCATCAAAGGCGACTTATCCGATCCGGCGCGCGAAGGTGTGCTGGCAAAAATCGACATCGTGGCGGGCAGCGTGGTCGGCTGGCATACGCATCCCGGTGACGAAATCGGTTACATCAGCGACGGCGAATTAGTAGTAATGGTCGCCGGCCAATCAACGCGCAAGGTAGGCGCGGGGCAAGGCTGGATTATTCCTGCTGGCGTGGTGCACAATGCGAAAAATGAAGGCGCCAGCGCCGTCAAAGCGGTGATTTCCTATTACGTCGAAAAAGGCAAGCCGCTCGCGTCGCCTGCGCCCGAGCCTAAACTTTAATTAAATGCAGCGGCGCGAGCAGAATACCTCGCGCCGACAGCGACAGAAAGATTGCGCTTAGCGGGCAACAGGTAAAGCAGAATCAAATTAAGTTTGTCGAAGCAATTTCGCGAGAGGTGACCATCATGCAATTCATAACCGGATTTCTGTTGGGAATGGTATTGAGCGTGCAGGCGCTCGCGCTCGACATCGGCAGCCTGAGTAACGCCGATGCCGTCGGCGGATTAAAGGACGCATTGACCCAGGGCTCGGCGGCAGCCGTGTCGCAGCTCGGCGTGGAAAACGGCTTTCTCGGCAACGCCAAGGTGAAAATTCCGTTGCCCGACGCCTTGAAGAAAATTCAGGGTGGCCTGCGCCTGCTCGGCATGCAGAAGCAAACCGACGAGTTAATCACGGCGATGAACCGCGCAGCCGAACAGGCAGTGCCGGAAGCGAAAACCTTACTGGTCGGTGCCATCCAGAATATGAGCGTGCAGGACGCGAAAGGCATCCTCACCGGCGGCGACACTTCTGCGACTGACTATTTCCGTCGCGCGACCAGCGACCAGCTCACGCAGAAATTCCTGCCGATAGTCACCCAGGCAACGAGCAAGGTCGGGCTGGCGGAGAAATACAACAACCTCGCCGCGCAAGGCGCGAAGCTGGGTCTCGTCGACGCGAAGCAGACCAACATCGAAAACTACGTCACGCAGAAAGCGCTGGACGGTCTGTTTCTCATGATCGGCGAAAAGGAAAAAGCCATCCGCAAAGACCCGCTAGGCGCCGCGACCGGCATGGCGCAAAAAGTTTTTAGCCTACTCGGCAAGTAGTCGGGGTCGCGCACTAACGCGCGCGCATCGCGCGGCCCAGTAAAATAAATGCCGCCAATGCCTGCAGAAAGAGAATGGATATGCCAGCAGACAACGGCTCGAAACAATCCGGAGCAGCGTGGCCCATGCCGAAGTTCCAATTCGAAGTGAAATGGGACGACAAGGTCATGTCATTCCAGGAAGTCTCCGGTCTCGATGTCGAAGCACAGCCCATCGAATACCGGCACGGCGATAGTAAAGTGTTCTCGACTATCAAAATGCCCGGCATAAAAAAAATCGGCAACATCACCATGAAAAAAGGCGTATCCGCCAACGATAATAAATTCAGCGACTGGTTTAACCAGATCAAGATGAATATCGTCAAACGCTCCACGGTGATCATCAGCCTGCTCGACGAAGAAGGCAAACCAACGATGGTGTGGACCCTGACCAACGCATGGCCCACCAAAATCACCGGCACCGATCTCAACGCGAGCGCCAACGAAGTGGCAATTGAAACCCTCGAGATCGCTCACGAAGGCCTGACGATCGCTAATGCATGATCGATTACCAAACGCCGTTCGTGACTAATTTCAAAGCAGCGATGTATAGAATAACAAAATGCGCCACATTGAAGGCGCAGACCATGCCAAAACACGACAGGTACAACACGGCCAAGAAGAGACCCTGACGACCGACCGCTTTGGGGAAGGCGGCAAGCATGAATCAAATCTCCAGGCACTACAGCCCGCCGGTCAAGCTTGAAATTCGCGGCCTGAATGCTGTTGTTCGTATCGCGCAGCTTGGTATGGAAATTGTAGTTGGAGGTGACCGCTGGCCAACTGAGTAGTTTGTTTTACGGAGATACTCTGCCGTAGGAGTTGCTGAAATTGGAAGAGTGACTTTTTAAGGGGTCACAAATACGAACTAGTCTCATTTTTTTAAGCTATCAAGCACGCAACAAGAACTCCTTTAACAATAGTCGTTTTGCCTCACTAATAATTTCGGCCTCTAAGGGTATGCCAAGTATTTTTATACTATTTGTAGCTTGGTTAATTTGATTGAT
Organism: Burkholderiales bacterium; assembly: GCA_049698095.1. GTDB lineage: Bacteria > Pseudomonadota > Gammaproteobacteria > Burkholderiales > JBEEJL01 > JBEEJL01. The sequence continues at coordinate 4,905 of JBAVXA010000080.1, read as the reverse complement.
GTACTCCGTTTCCTTTATTTCAAGCTGGCGCGATGGATAGCACAACATCCCGATTTTCGATTCAGCGGTGCTAAAAGACGAATAGGCCATGATCTGATGCAAGTCGTGCCTATGAGAATCCTTGAGTGAGTCACTTGCATTAAATTTGTTGTATAGATGAGACTTATATTTCGCATCAACAAATACCAGCAGATCATCCTTTTGCAGAATCCCGTCTGGTTCTAAGTGACTTAATTCCCAGGAAATCCGTTGCGATGAAGAGTATCCTTTTAACTTATAGTTTGCCAAAAACCTGCCGCCCAATTCCTTTGCCACTTCTTTGAAAATATGCTGAACGAATTTCTCAAATACCTCTGCAAAATCTACGCGCCACCCGGTCGCATCTACGAAGTCAAAATTTAATACACTATTCGCTTGTTTCTTTGCCCGCATAACTATAGGGCTATCGTAAGACTTCTGGTTGATTGTGTTTGTCTTGAGGGGTCGGTGTAAATAAAGCTTTTCCTCCAAAGCATCAAGTTTAGGCTTTAATTTTAATTTTATTCTCAACGGGGTATTTGCCGACATTAATTCTTGCTTACAAATATCGAAAACATACCTTATTTGAGAATATTCTTTGTGCAGCTCACTGAGAATATTCTTTCCAACTGGAAAAGATAATCTGCGCTCAACTTTATATTCATTTGCAATATATTTATTCCAGTTAATTTGGCCAACTGGCTCACGAGAGGTTTTTTCAAGTCGTTCGAACTTCCTCCACGGATGTTTAATTAGTGTCTCCATTGCACCAATAAATTTTGACGCTTCTAAATACATCGGCGGACGAAAGTTTCTGCCTGAGGCCAGCGGTAAGCTGTCAGTTGTCTCCGGAGATATTTCGTTCCCAAGTAAATTAAGAATCTCAATATAATCTTCATAACGGTCTTTCCCGCTATACCTTGGCACTACAACAAAATCACCAATTTGCTTACCCGTGTCTGGTGAGCGCAAAGGTACCGTTCCGACCAAGCTGGATGACCTAAATGTTATGGATACATTTTGATCTGTGCCAACAATGCGTGGCGTAACGCCAAGGAAGTCGAAAGACGCAGAGTTGTAACTAATAAATTTTTGAAGATACTGTCCAATTACCCTTTTATCTGCCGACTTGAACCATTGTTTCTGCAACTCCACACCTTTGAACAATCTTGATTGTTCGCTTAAGCAAGGAATTTCACAAAATATGTCGAGTGATTTTTTCATTCGAATAAAGGCGCACCAATTCTTGCCATGAAATAGACATTAAATTCTTCCTTAGCACTACCTAATAAACCTTCTTGTAGATACTCGCGAATCAATGGGTAAAGTTCATATCGTATCCGATTTAACATCTCTTCTTCTGAAGAAGCAATGAAGTAACCTTGGCCAGGCTGTAGTGCCATTTCATTTGAATTCGCATACCAATCAAAGATCTCCTGAAATTTACCAAAATCCTCTTTATAAAAATCTTTGGACAATATTGCTTTTGGTTTCAGCATGTACCAAGCGAACCTCCGGCGCAAAGCGAAATCAACAACAGCCAAACTTCTGTCCGCCGTATTCATAGTCGCAATTACTAGCAAGTTGTCTGGAATTTTTGAAATCTTTAGGTCCGGCGTGATCTCCAGCTCAACATTAGATATGTCCTGCTTGTGCTCGAATAAATAAAACAATGGGCCAAGAACGTTCGATAAATTTGCCCTATTGATTTCATCAATGATCAGGATCGTCTTTCGATTCGGGTTGTGAATAGCAAAACTCACCGCCTGCGCAAAAATACCGGGGCAGCCTGAATATGAAAGATTTTCAGCGGACGTCTTTGGCCTTATTCCATAAATAAAATCGGAAAATGATGTCTCGGCATGGAACTGAGTAAAAAATGTTGTTGCACCTGATCGGGCAATATTTTTTGCTAGTCTCGTTTTGCCTGTACCCGGCGGGCCTTGGAGAACAGCGTACTTCCTCTGCGTTAAAAGCGTTGAGACCTCATCTTCTTCATCCATGCCGTTAGACTTTAGAAAAACAGCCAAGGCCGATGAGACAGCATTTCTATGCTCCTTGTTGGATGGCCAATCGCGGAGCCTGGCGTAGGCAGCCACAAATGCAGAAATTACCTTCTTTCCTTGCTCTGATTCGGGACTATCAACTATTTGAACTACGGGCAAAACTTTTGTGTATGTTTTTACTGAGTTTTTTATATGTTGCAACTCTGGCAGCCCTGTAAGGCTTTTTGGCAAACCAGTTTCAATGTCAGAGAAGTCAGATTTGCAAAACCCTCTTTCATCTACAATTTTTGAAAATAATCTTCTAAGTCCTGGATAAGTCGCGAGCTCATAATCATTCTTGAAACCACTCGATCCAATTCCAAGACAGATAAGCCAAGGTTTTGCGATGTCATTAGGAAAAATAGTTAGAGAAAAATCATGGAAAGGGCCTGAAGCATCTTCATCGGGATGTATGAATCCAAAGTATGCGCCATTGTCGTTAAGTGCATCAATGCCAGTGTTGTTGCGCTCAACGTAAGGCTTGTTAAATTGGACGTCACTTCTTGCCCCGAATTTTTCGGCCTCAAGTTTTATAAAATTCCTTACTGCTTCAATCATAAATTATCCTTTTTCTGATCGGAAACGAATACATTTACTGAGTTAACGCTACCGCTCTTGACGTAATAGTAGCTGAAATGCGTATGCAACTAATGCAAGGCTATGTTGTGCTGGATCAGACCACTGATTTTGAGCTACAAATCTGCAATGATGAGGGACAGCTTTGTAATAAGTTAATGGCTAGATTGTTTACTTCCTTGGGCCGCCATTCTGAATTTCAGCATCGTAAACTAGTAGGTAAATTTCTACTACTCGCGAATCACTCTAAGGTGGAGCGGGCGCTATCCGCAACGAGCGTCGGCTTTAGGACGGAGTATATACAAGGTTGTAGACTGCTTGGGGGTCTGAAGCTGGCCTTTTCCAAAGGCTTGTGACAGGCGAAGCACTCGGCTTGGTTGGCTCGGGTCGCCGCTGCTTTGCGGGAGTGAAAGCGGCGTAGTTCTAGTCTTCTCTTCGTGCGCAGCATGTCCGGCATGTCTTTGCCCCAGCACATATAGAATCTATGCGCTCTTAACTCGTCTGCATCTTCTGCTCGAAAGTAATCTCGATGAATTCGGCTGGGCGGCTGAGTGCGACCAGCACCGTCACGCGAAGTAGGCCGTCGAGAATGTCTTGTTGAGTCATCGTCACGCCTAAGCCTGCCAACACATTGAAGGCGTCTTCGGGCTTTGAACCGGCCAAGCCGCCGCGCTTCCAAATGCCGGTGAGGAAATTGACTATCATGCTTTTTATCGTCGCCCAGGTATCGGCCGTGTTGGGTTCGAACACCATTGCTTTGGCGGCTAGCCGTATCGATTCTTCCAGCATGATCAGCGTGCGCCGCACGTTGATATAGCGGTAGTCGAGGCTGTTTCCGTCCAGGGTGCGTGCGCCCCACACCAGCACGCCTTCGCCGACAAAATCGCGGATGGCATTGATCGATTTTCCCTGCGGGGTCACGTTCAGATCATCCTGCTGCTCATGTGAAATCGGTACGCACACATTGATCACGCCGTTGACGCTGACGTTGGCCGGCGCTTTCCACACGCCGCGCGAGTTATCTACCATGGTGAATATGCCGGCCATGGCGGCGCCCGGCGGCAACAGGTTCAGGCGCTTGCGCATTTCCGCCATGATGCTGGTGAAAAAAGGGCTGACTGTGCGGAGTTTCTTGGTGAGTAACGCGGCCTCTTCAAGTGATACAGAATTAGCTAACTTTATCTGCTCGGCGAGTTTCGACATCTCGGTCAGTTTCGCTGCCGGTAAACTCATCGCGGCAAATTCCGCTTTGATGCCCTCGATCAACAAGTCCTGACTATCGGACTCGATCTGCGTGCAGTTGAGTTCCGCTTCCGCCACGACATTGGTGTTGAGCCATGGATAGTAGGCCGAGCCGTAGCTCAGGCCTTCCGCGCCGATGTCCTCGCGAAACGCAGCCACACAATCGGGCGCGCTATGGCGGTCGCGATAGCCTTGCCAAATATCGAGAATGGCAATGCGGTTTTTCATCACGTTGCCGCAATGGTGCAGCGCTTCTTTTTGCACCGCGATGCAATCGTTGTGGTCGAGCAATACGGCATCGGGCACGACCAGCATGGTCGGCTCCTGTTCGCCTGCTAATGTGCGAATACCATCAATGAGCTTTTCTTTCTCAATATGCGTTCCGGCCGCCGCATCGTAGCTGCCCACGGAAACGATATAGCATGGCCCGCCGCCATTCTGAAAAAAAGTCAGCAGGCTGAAATAGAGCAAATAAAAACCCTTGGTCTGCGTGAGTTGGTAAGCGGTTCCGCCCAGCGTAATTGGCGCGGCGTCCCTTGCGGCGAGGGAAATTACTGGCGAGGCCGCAGCATTGCCTTGCGCTTTCCGTAGCTTAAAGCGGGTGACATTGGCTGCAGTCGGCCCCAAGCCAAAGTATTGGTGGAACTCTGCCAGTGAAGTGATGCGCCAGGGTTTATCGGTCAGTGTGTGACGGTTGTTGTCTGCCTTCTGCGTATAGCCGACAAACGCCGGCACGGCGGTCGCCACCTCCACGATTGAATTGGGGAAGGCGTTTTTTTCAACAATGTAAACGCCGGGTGTTTTCATGACGGGAGGCATAGCGGTCTCGTCTTATCGAATGTAAAGCGTAAGCCATTCAAACCTGCGGGCAGCACCAGAAACGGCGTGTGCGTTACTTGAGGTCGGATCCTTCATCCCCTATTGAAGCCGCTACCATTTCGTACCACCGCCACCGCCACCGCCACCGCCACCACCGCCACCCCCACCGCCGCCACCGCCACCGCCGCCGCCGCCGCCGCGATTG
>JBAVXA010000079.1:0-1524 GCA_049698095.1 Burkholderiales bacterium | reverse complement strand
AAACACTATTCGTATGTTGTCATTCTGAACGAAGTGAAGAATCTGCAGATTGTCGTTCTGAACGAAGTGAAGAATCTGCTGTTGCTTTTGCGCCGGACGAAGCGCCGGCCATTCGCGAAGTCGCAGGAGCAAAGCCGGGGTCAGCCTTTGCTGCGCGATTCCAGTTCATCCCAACGCGCCAGAATTCTCTCCAGTTCCCTTTCGATCTGAATCAGGCGCGCCGCCGATTCCTTCGCGACATCCGGCTTGTCGCTGAAAATCTTCCCGTCGCTCAGTTGGACTTGGATCGCGCTTTGCTCTTTCTCCAATCGATCGATGTGCTCCGGAATGGATTCGAGTTCTTTGCTGTCGCGAAAGCTTAATTTCGTCACTTGGGCGGTTTTCAGCGGTGGCTGTAACTTATTGTTTATATTAGATTTTTTATCGTCCTTAGGCGCTGGCGATGAAGCCTCGCCTGTGGCAGTATTTCGCATGCGTACCCAATCCTCATAGCCGCCCACATATTCGCGCAACTTGCCGTTGCCTTCGAACGCAATGGTTTGCGTGACGACATTATCGAGAAATGCGCGGTCATGGCTGACCAGGAACAGCGTTCCGTCGTAGTCCTGCAATAGCGCCTCGAGCAGTTCCAGTGTTTCAATATCGAGGTCGTTGGTTGGCTCGTCGAGCACCAATACGTTAGCGGGGCGGGTGAATAATCGCGCCAGCAACAGCCGGTTGCGTTCGCCGCCTGACAATGATTTCACCGGCGCGCGTGCGCGCTCGGCCGGGAAAAGAAAATCGCCGAGATAACTGATGACGTGTTTTTTCTCATCGCCAATCTGCACAAAGTCCGAGCCTTTGCTGATGGTGTCGCTGATGGTCATGTTGTCGTCCAGCTGCTCGCGCAGCTGATCGAAATACGCGACTTCCAATTTGGTACCTTGCCTGATGCTGCCGGAATCCGGCTGGAGCTCGCCGAGAATCAATTTAAGCAGTGTACTTTTGCCCGCCCCGTTGGGGCCGAGCAGGCCGATTTTATCGCCGCGCTTGATGATGGCGGAAAAATCCCTGATCACTGTTTTATCGCCGAAAGACTTGCTGACATGCTGCAGCTCGGCCACCAGCTTGCCCGAGCGCTCGCCGGCGTCGACGTTCAGGTTCACATTGCCTTGCTGCTCGCGCCGCGCGGCGCGTTGCAGGCGCAGCTGTTCGAGGCGGCGCACGCGGCCTTCGTTGCGCGTGCGGCGCGCCTGCACGCCCTGACGTATCCATACTTCTTCCTGCGCGAGGATCTTGTCGAATTTCTGGTTATGCACCGCTTCCGTTTCCAGCAACTCGATTTTTTTCGCCTGATAGGCCGCGAAGTTGCCGGGGAAATCGGTTAGCTTACCGCGATCGAGTTCGACGATACGCGTCGCGACCTTGTCGAGAAACCGCCTGTCGTGGGTGATGAAAAATACGCTGCCGGAAAAATTGATCAGCAGCTGCTCAAGCCAGTCAATCGCGGAAAAATCCAGGTGGTTGGTCGGTTCGTCGAGTAAC
>JBAVXA010000078.1:0-8682 GCA_049698095.1 Burkholderiales bacterium | reverse complement strand
CTCGCGTATTTTGAGTGGGTGGCCAGCTCTTCATCGGCCTGCTTGCTTTGCAGGGGTGGAACCTGAACCGGAGGCGCAGCGTTTCCGCCAGTTCGTTTATTGGCTCTTTGCAGCGCCAGCCCGGCGGAGAACACGGCGAGAAACCCGTTCGCATGCAAAAGTTCCGCCGTGCCGTAGGATAATGCGATGAGACCCAAGGCAAGAAATTCGTCGAACCCGACCGATTCTTTGTACTGGCTGCGCAAATAGACTACCAGCCGGCCGATCAGCATACCGAGTGCCCACCCGAGGAGCAAGCCTCCAACGATTGCCCAGGCAACATCTAGCGCAAGCCAGCGCCAGCCGGCGGTGCCTAAATCATGAAGCCCGAGCAGGCCCAGACCCAGCATGACAAACGGAAACGCCACTCCGTCGTTCAAGCCGCCCTCGGCAGTAAGAGCGAAGCGCAAGCGGTCGCGATCGCTTGTTTCAGTCACCTGCACATCAGATGCCAGCACCGGGTCGGTCGGCGCAATTATCGCGCCGAGCAACACGGCGGCACCGAATGAAAGACCAAGACCCCACATCGCAGCCGCAGCGATCAATAGCACTGTAATTGCCATCGATATAAAAGCAAGGCGGACCGGCAAGTGCCAGCCTTTATCCGATAGCGGCCGGCCAAGCTTGAGACCCACTGCGAACAGCGAAATGAGTACGGCAATTTTTGCCAGTATTTCCAGAGTAGCCGAATATGCCCACGGATCCGGCGTCAGCATGGCCCATCCCGCCGGGCCAAGGGCGAATCCGGCGGCCAAATACAGCATGGCAGTGGTGATCGGCAGCCGCATCAGCGATGTGCCCGACAAGGCCATGGTGGTCAGTAACGCGCCGATGATGAGCGCCCAGATAGCAAAGGACATGAAGTGCCGCCAGACTGAAGTGAATTGGGTAATGCTTCTTGTTCGAACGGACAGAATGGCAGTGCGTCGCCGTTGATGCTGCCCACTGTGATATATCAGCAAATGATATTCAGATTATGGTTCATCCCGTCATGGTGAGTGCAAATATACTTGAACCACTCGGCTGCTTGCGTGCGCTGCCGCGCATTCAGCCGATAACACATGGAATTCTACCGGCAGATCGCGATTTCTTTCAGCATGTGTTCGTCAACGAACATACAAGGCCTCTACTGCGCATTAGGATAAGGTTGAGTTAAAGGTTTGTGATCTGCGGCTTTCAATATTTACAACCCAAGTTCCATGCGGACCATTAGCTGGATTTTTTATCGCCGATTTTCGAGGTGACTCTTGGATAGCAAAGCGCGCCGTCGCAAAACATTGAACCATGGAAAACGGATTAACAGTCCCGGCCCTGCCTGTTTTGCCTTATGGCTGGCAACAAAGTTGCGACTTCGACGGAGTTTTTTAGGGGAAGCTGGCTTGGTGTCTGAAGCGCCCGCCAGCGATGCGGACGCAAAGGTTTCCGAACGGAAGGAGCCGCGCGCAAAATGACGCCGGTATTTTCATGCTATGAAAGATAAAGCAGAAGTTTGCTGTCTGCCCCGGATATTTTGCATGCGCCAGACGGGGAAAACAGACCGTCAATCGCTGCAGATTAATTGGTCGGAATTACCACTGGAGGAATATTTAACATGCTCAAATCGAATTCGATTGTTATATTGGTTGTCACATTGACATTGCTCGGCGCCTGCAACAAACCCGATCCTGCTTCGCAGGGTGGCGTGTTGCCGCGTTTAACTGACGTGCCCAGCGCTTCCAGAATTGCCATCTCACCGCCGCCCTCAACCGATTATTCGCTGCCCGCCAATTCGTCGGCAAGCGTGGCGAACTCCCCAGACAGTTTGAAGGGCAAATCGGATCCGCTGGGCTCGATGACCAAGCAGGAGGAATCAACGGCAATGCCGCTGCCACGGCAGGCAAATGACCACTCGTCTGAAGTGACAAAAACGCCAACGAAGTAATCGTTGCATGAATTTCATCATGTGAAAGGAAAGATATCTATGCGCTTTAATAATCAATTATTGGTAGCCGTCGGCTTACTGGCGGCAGGTTATTTGGCTTCACGGGTTCTCGGGCTGCGCGACGGCAGCTCAAGCCGTCAGGCAGGCAGGCAAAGACGCAAGGTGGAGCTACAGACTTGGGAAGGCGAGGGCGGAAACGTGGCAAGTCCGGCAAGTTCAATCGAGCCGGGCGGACGTCCTTTACCGTAACCAGTTGCAGAAACTTGGCGGTTTCGCTCGTTGGAATTCGGCCACCGAGGAAGTTCAACTGCTGCCGGGAGCGAGCGATACATGAAATCAGCCAGACGAACGAACATTGTATTCGGCGTCGCAATATAGAAGAGTCGTAAAATGGGTCCAGCGAACGACGAAGCTACTTTTCGCCCTACCGTGGAATTTGTGCGGAAAAATAGCGTGCCGCTCAAGCTGTTCCGCCTCTTCACCACGTTACTGGTCGCGTTGCTTTCGGGGCTTGCGTTTGCTCACGTTCTCGAGCTACCCGCGAAAATGCAGTACGACGCAACGCTTTACATCACACTGCAGAAATCACTGTACGTTCAGTGGGGTCCGCCAAATATTGGTGGAGTGCTTGAGCCATCCGCAATCCTTGCAACCGGCCTTCTCGCGTTCTTCCTGCGCAGGAGTCATCGAAATCTGTGGCTTAGTCTGCTAGCGCTGTTCGCGCTTTTGCTGGCGTTTCCGGTCGTTTTCTTCTGGCTGGTCGCTCCCGCCAATGCTGGCTTCCTAAGCGCAATGCTTCCCGGCATACCGCCCGATTGGACAGCTCTTCGTTCAAACTGGGAAACGGGCCATGCCATTCGTTTCGCTCTTCAGTTAGCCGCGGTCGGGTTGCTGATCCTGTCGTTAGCACTCGACGCAGAGAGTTCGTCGAGTCGCAATCAGGACGCATAGTCATTTGTTGCAGTTGCCTGTCTGCGCCAGTTGATGCACTCGCCAGCGCTTAATTCACTGATCGCCTAACAAGACCTCGTTTCAAATTGCGCACGCCGATACAGGTATCGCGCTAAACAGTTTCTGCGCAAAAATATTTTCAGCGTTTTCCAGTTTGATAAAAGTAGGCATCTCGCACCAAAACATTTCGCGTTGCAATATCTCAACAGCGACTCCGCCATGGCCATTTTTCTTTCTTGAAAAGCATGGATAATTCTGCAAATGATCCGCGTCAATATCGGGCTAATGTGCGTTAACGAACCGACGAAGTATTTTAATTTACGCATTATCGAGCCGCATGATTTATCGTGGGGTCTTGCATTCCCATTTTAGTTCTGGGGATTTGCGGACATTTATTTTCGAGGCTGTACCGTTGCAAAGGAGAATTCAAATGGGCAAATATTTGATTGGCTGGTTGCTTGGCGTCCCGGTAGTAGTCCTGGTGATTATTTACTTCTTTATTCATTGAAAAAACAAAGGTCCGCCAGGCCGGCAAACAACAGATTTGCCACGCATGGCTGATTTTCCGTTTAAAGGATTGATGATCCTGATGGCTATTTCTTAACGATTTTTATGACAGGAGCTTCATTATGCAAGAGCCGAAAGATTTAATCCCGAGTACGGCATTTGGCATGGCAGGGGTAAAAAAGAATATTGACCAATTGGGAAGTGAAATGCATAAAGCGATCGACAAGGTTTCTGACGCTGCGCGCCCGGCAATTGACCGCATGGCGTCAGGCGCACACCGTATTACCGATAATGTCGCCGACGCGGGTGCACGATCTGCAGAAGCGCTCGAAGCCAAAAGCGAGCAGATTAAAGACGCGCAAACCCGGTTATTGCAGGATGCGGCCGGTTATGCGCGCGCGAACCCCGCGATCTCGCTTGGGATTGCGGTCGCTGCAGGATTTTTACTCGGCCGCCTATTCAGTTCGCGCTAAACTTTCGTCACCAATTGCATTATCGTCTGCTGTCGTCCTCACTTCCATTCGTTCGCGGATATTCGTGGGTGGGGCGATGGCGGCGTTTCCCGCATCGATTCAGCTTCGCCAGATTCATGTCATATTAAATCGAAATTTAGCTTTGCAGTGCTCAGGTATCGAAGCCAGCAGCGCGATAGGCTGGCGCCGCTTTTATGCTAACCTTACATTGACCATCGTGCTCGTGACTGGACGACCAACCGATTCCGCGGCATTTTTCTGGCTCGCGCAGACCTGCGACGCCTTAACCGTTTTCGAGAGACCAGGGCCATGAAATATAAGGACTACTACGCCATCCTTGGCGTAGAGCGAAATGCCGGCGAGGACGACATCAAGAAGGCGTACCGCAAGCTTGCGCGCAAGTATCATCCCGACGTTTCCAGGGATCAAAAAGGAGAGGAGAAATTCAAAGAGGTCGCCGAAGCTTATCAAACACTGAAGGACCCAGAAAAGCGCGCCGCCTACAATCGGTTGGGGACCCATCGGGCGGGAGAGAATTTCGAACCGTCGCCGGACTGGGGCAGGCAATTCAATACCCAGTTCAATAGCGGCGCCTCCTCATCCGACGACATTGACCTGGCAGATTTATTCGCCCAGTTTGCGCAGCATCGGGCCGGGACAGCCGGCGGCGGACAGCGACATCCAATGGCCGGCGAGGATTTCGAGGTTTCCGCACAGATCAGTCTCGAAGAAGCCTATCGAGGCACGCTGGTAAAGCTGAATCTGAGCGTGCCGGTTTACGATGATCAAGCGCGTATGCACCGCGAAGCCCGCAATATTGAAGCAAAAATACCAAAAGGCGCTACGGATGGGCAGCGCCTGCGCCTTCGCGGTCAAGGCGGCAAAGGACACAATGGCGGACGTGACGGCGATTTGTATTTGACCATCAAGTTGCATCCGCATCCGCTTTACCGCGTCGACGGTCACAACCTTTACATTGATCTTCCGTTGGCACCCTGGGAAGCCGCATTAGGAACGACAGTTGAAGTACCTACCCTGGCTGGTTCAGTGAATCTCAAAGTTTCGCCGGGAATTTCCAGCGGGCAGCTCCTGCGGCTCGGTAAACGCGGCCTGCCTAAGCCTGGCGGCGGTGAGGGGGATCTGTTTGCCGTGGTAAAAATTGTCATCCCGCAAACACTTAGTGAGCACGAAAAAACCTTGTTTAGCCAATTGGCCGATGCGTCGAAGTTTGACCCGCGCCGCCATTTCACAATCGAGGAGAGCAAAGATGCAAAATGAAGCCGATGCGTCAATCTGGCTGGATCCATCGAACGTCATTTCAATAACCGATCTGGTGAGCCTTTCGGGGTTAAGTGAAAACGAGATAACCGATCTTGTCGAAGCCGGCGTGCTGATTCCTTTGCGTTCTGCCGAGCGTTCCTTGTCGTTCAGCGCGGACTGTGTGATTACGGTGCGCAAGGCAACCCGTTTGCTAAATCAGATGGAGCTGGATATTCACGCGGTCGCGTTGACCCTCTCATTGCTGCAGCAAATCGAACGCCTCGAAGCAGAGCTATCGAAACTGCGCGCAGAACGGTCGGTATTCCCGCACCGTTAAATGTCCGGGTATAACGCTCAGCTTTCCGCAGGCTTTGATATGCACCGGGTTTGCAGGATCACGTAATGCCTGCCCCGTCAGCAACAGTTTGCCAATAAATTCTCGTTAATTTTCCAGCTATGCGCGCTGGCGCACCGACCAAACCACCCTGTAGCCGTAGTCTGGACTTTTACAGGAGGTAATATGAAATCATTAAACAAATTAATTTTGGGCTTTTTTGCCATTTCAGCAATAATCAGCGGCTGTGCAACTAGCGATTCGCGTCCCGCGACATCTACTTCTTCCCCCACATATTATGGCGTGGTTGAATCAATAGACCGTACCACGGCGACAACAAACGACGGTATCGCAGGAACCGGTATCGGCCTCGGCACGGTAGTCGGAGGCGTGCTCGGCGGTGTTGCCGGGCACCAGGTAGGTAGCGGCACCGGCAACACGGCAGCAACGGTCGCGGGCGCAGTCGGCGGCGCGGTTATCGGACGTGAATACGACAAGCAGAACCAGGCCGTTGATGCCTTCCGGATTCGTGTGCGGCTGGACAATGGTGGTATGCAAACGGTGACGCAAAACAGTATTAGCGATTTGCGCGTAGGCGACCGAGTTCGCATTCAGCAAAATACGGTTTACCGGAACTAGTCGCTTCGCTACCCAGAGTTGTTGCCTAAATAACGGGCTAATCCGCGGCTTTGAATGCGGCGGATTACTTTCCGGGTTTCTTATTTTATGGCCGGCCGCGCGGCCGACTTAATTTTCCTTAAGGAATGGCTGCCAGGCTTTGCCGGCACGCGGCAAAAAATTCTGAACTAAAACTGGTTGCGACTTCGAGATTTTGCTAAAAAGCCTAATCGTCGGCAAAATGCGCTGAGCAGAGAACACGGCAATGATGAGGATGCTTCCAGCAGGTTCGCTTAGCCTCGATGTTTTTCGTGCAGCCCCGGTTTCAACGCCCTGTGAGTCAATCCGCATTGACTTGGATCCGTTTTTCGTCCCGAAATGGATGGCCTTCGTGCAACCGAAATACATCTAGGATGATAAAGGTAACTAATTGTTTATATTATAGTTTTTATCATCTGCACCAATAAAAATTTATGATAATCATGCATTGTCCGGTTAACCGATGGGGGGCTCAACAGATTCACCGTAATGCCAAACGCAAAAGGTCTGGCGCCATAGGCGCCGCTCGATCATTGCGTCTTGTTGCCGCATGGTTGTTTGCGTCAAGTATTCTGTTCACACCTTTTTGCGTCGGCAATGCGTCGGCGGGTGATTTTTTACCGAGTGTAAAGGCTCGCAGTGTCAAAGAAGAAGCCAAACGCCCGCCGGATATTCCTGACGATGACGTGTTGGAGCTAGCCGGCGCAGTGATCGGAGAAATTGTTTTTGATAATCAGAATATTTTTGCGACGGAATTGCCGGACGAGGACGTAACGCTGTTTCGCCTCGCCAATCGTTTGCACATCCAGACCCGGCAAAGCACCATCTCGAATCAGTTATTGTTTCACACCGGCGAAACGTATTCACGCCAGAAGCTGGAAGAATCCGAGCGTCTGCTGCGGACGCGGCGCTACGTGGTCGACGCGCATATCTATCCGTTTGCCTACCGAGACGGTCGCGTCGACATAAAAGTTTTTACGCGCGATGTCTGGACGCTCCAGCCGGGCATTTCCTTCGGTCGCACTGGTGGCGCGAATACCTCCGGTGTCAAGCTCGAAGAAGCGAATTTGTTTGGTTACGGTAAGCAGTTTTCGCTTGATTACAATTCAAATGTCGACCGAAAAACGACCGTGCTGGATTATCGCGACCCGCAGTTATTTGGTTCGTGGTGGGCTCTCTCGACGCAAATCGGCAATAATAGCGACGGCAATAAAAAGGCTTTGACGGTGGAGCATCCCTTTTATTCGCTGGATACACGCTGGAGCGCAGGAGTCAGCCTGTTGGATGAGCGCCGGATCAATCCGATATATGATCTTGGCAATGCCGTTGACGAGTATAGCGTCAGCCAGCGCAGCGCAACTTTCTATAAAGGATGGTCCGCTGGGCTGGAGAATAATTGGGTGAAGCGTTGGACGGCAGGCGTCACCTACAGCGATAAGCAATTCGAATCATCGCAAAGCTCGTTGGCTTCCGGCTATGCGCCGCCATCGCGCAAATTGGTCTATCCCTGGGTCGGTTATGAGCTAATTGAAAATCAATTTCGCAAACTGGAAAACCTCGACCAGATCGGGAGGACGGAAGACTTGAGCCTGGGCTGGCGCAGCGCCCTCCAGATAGGATTGGCAGCAAAAGCATACGGCGCAGATCGTACCGCCCTGATTGCGACAGGTTCACTCAGCCGCGGCGAAAGACCAAATGAACACGAGATTCTGGAGGTGCAGCTCGGCGCTTCGGGCCGCGTGGAGAGCGGGCAATTGCAGAATTCGATGTTTACTTTTTCAAGCCAGTACTATTGGCGCCACTCGCCTCGCCGTTTATCTTTTTTGAGCCTGCAGGCGGATGTCAGTCATCATCTCGATCTCGACCAGCAGCTGACGTTGGGCGGTGATAATGGACTGCGCGGCTATCCCCTTCGTTATCAGGCCGGGGCGGGCCGATGGTTGTTGACGGCTGAACAGCGTTTCTTTTCTGACTGGTATCCATTCAGATTGGTGCATGTGGGCGGCGCCATTTTTTACGATATGGGGCGCACCTGGGGCGACAATTCTTTAGGCTCGCGTTCGGTCGGCGTCCTGCGCGATATCGGTTTTGGCTTGCGCATTGGGCAAAGCCGCTCCGGGCTCGGCAACGTGACCCACCTGAATCTGGCGTTCCCGCTGGATGCGCGCGGCGATATCAAGAAAGTGCAATTTTTGATTGAGACAAAGCGGAGTTTTTAGGCGCGGGCAAGGATTGCCCGGATTCTGCGCGAGGAGGTCGATGTCCCAGCTGATTTTATCAAGCCTTGGTAGAATTGGCTCCGTAAATGTGCCAGACGGCGATGAACATCGCTGCTATGGTGGGACCGAGCACGAAGCCGTTGATCCCGAACACCGCCATCCCGCCGAGTGTCGTGATCATTACCATGTAGTCAGGCATGCGCGTATCTTTGCCGACCAGTATGGGTCGCAGCAGGTTGTCCACCAAACCAATTACAAACACGCCGTAGGCAGTCAGCGCAATACTCTGCCAGATGGCGCCGGTGATGAAAAAATAAACCG
>JBAVXA010000077.1:0-20572 GCA_049698095.1 Burkholderiales bacterium | reverse complement strand
TGGATCCGATGTGCGGCAGCGGCACTTTCCTGTTGCAGGCAGCGCAAATCGCGCTCGATATCGCGCCGGGACTGAACCGACCGTTCGGGTTTGCCAACCTTCTCAACTTCGACGAAAAATCCTACGCGCAAATCCACCAGGAACTGATCGCGCGCTGTAAGCCGGTTACAAAACTGCCGATTTACGGCAGCGACTTGTATGGCGAAGCGTTGGACGACGCGAAAGCGAATCTGCAAGCGGCGGGCTTGACTGATGCGGTCCAGCTCAAGCAGGCTAATGTGCTGGAAATATCGCCGCCGGCCGAATCGGGCATTATGGTGATGAACCCACCATATGGCGTTCGCCTCGGCGAGCAGCGCGACTTGGCAGAGTTTTATCCCAAGTTGGGTGACGTGCTGAAACAGAAATTTTCCGGCTGGAATGCTTATATTCTCAGCGCCGATATGCGGTTGCCGAAACTGATTCATCTGGCCGCGTCGAAACGGACGCCATTATTTAACGGCAAGCTGGAATGCCGGTTGTTCGAGTACAAGATGGTCGCCGGAACCATGCGCAGGCCAGTTGCGGCGGAATAAGATTGGCAGTCTGAAAAAAAACGGCGCCCGCAGGCGCCGTTTGTCATTCAGTTAAACTTATATTTATTCGGATTTGGCTTGCAGGTCGAAGGCAAACTGGCTGTTGTACATTTTTGCCAGTTTCGACAGGCCGCCGGCGGTCGCCATGAGCAACGCGCTCCAGATGAACGGCATTTCAACAAAGGCGACGCAGTCGCCGAACTGGCAACCGAGCACAATATATTGGTAAGCGAACGCGGCGGGCCAGGCAATGGCTGCAGCCAGCAAGGACAGGTTGGCAGTTTTCTCGCTTTTCAAAACATAGACGAAAGCAGCTGCGAACATCAGTGTGACCAAGGCTACGAAACTCAACATGATTCTTTCCCCGGGAAAGCGTCTGGCTAAATGCCGGACTGATGGGAAGCATTATTGAGCGATTGAATTGAAAAGCATAGCGAAAACAGGTTGTTTGTGGGAAAAAATACCATTATTTTATTGCTTCACGTAAAATATCCGAAAAAAATTATTTAAAACAATAGGTTATATATAATCAGGAAAATGCAATCTATTACATGATTTCCAGGTGGTCCAGCCCGCCGCCGCGATCCACATCCTTGGCGGTTTTGCTGTCGAGTTTGATTTTCAGGCGAAGATCGTTGATCGAGTCAGCGTTGCGTAGCGCATCTTCGTAGCTGATATGTCCTTGTTCGAAAAGATCAAACAGTGCCTGATCAAAGGTGATCATGCCGAGTTCGCGCGACTTTTTCATCACCTCTTTAATCTCGTGCACTTCACCTTTGAAAATCAATTCGGAAATCAGCGGGGAATTGAGCAGAATCTCAATCGCGGCTACGCGGCCCGGGCCGTCCTTGCGCGGAATCAGGCGCTGCGACACGAATGATTTAAGATTGAGCGACAGGTCCATCAGCAATTGTTGGCGCCGTTCTTCCGGGAAGAAGTTGATGATGCGATCCAGCGCCTGATTCGCGCTGTTGGCGTGCAGCGTCGACAGGCACAAATGGCCGGTTTCGGCGAAAGCGATCGCGTAGTCCATGGTCTCGCGGTCGCGAATCTCACCGATCAGGATCACGTCGGGCGCCTGGCGCAGGGTATTTTTCAGTGCGGGCATCCAGCCTTCGGTATCGACGCCGACTTCGCGCTGGGTGATGATGCTGTTCTTGTGCTCGTGCACGTATTCCACCGGGTCTTCGATTGTGATGATATGACCGTAACTGTGCTCGTTGCGATAACCGATCATCGCGGCCAGCGAAGTCGATTTGCCCGAGCCTGTGCCGCCGACCAGAATCACCAGGCCGCGCTTGGCCATCACCACATCTTTCAATACCGGCGGCAAACCGAGTTGGTCGAAATTCGGAATTTGCGTCGTGATGGTACGTAACACCAGGCCGGTGCGCGACTGCTGCACGAACGCATTGCAACGGAAGCGGCCAATACCCGGCGGGCTGATGGCAAAGTTACATTCCTGCGTAGTCTCGAATTCCGCCGCCTGCTTGTCCGTCATGATCGAACGCGCCAACTCCAGCGTATGTTGCGGCGTCAACGTCTGGTTCGACACCGGCGTCATGCGGCCGTCAACTTTAATCGCGGGCGGAAAACCGGCCGTAATGAATAAGTCCGAGGCTTTGCGCGCCAGCATCACGCGCAACAATTCATGCATCAGCTTCTGGGCTTGTTCTTTTTCCATAACCTATTGATTATATTTAATTAATTAACCGGCGAAATTAGCTTTGTTTTCCGCTTTCATGCGTGCGTCATTCACACTGATGACGTTGCGGCGGACCAGATCGGTCAGACATTGATCCATGGTCTGCATGCCCAGCGCACCGCCGGTCTGGATGGAAGAATACATTTGCGCCACTTTCGCTTCGCGGATGAGGTTACGGATCGCAGGCGTGCCGACCATGATTTCGTGCGCGGCAACGCGTCCCTGGCCGTCCTTGGTTTTCAGTAATGATTGCGAGATCACCGCGCGCAAGCTTTCCGACAGCATGGCGCGCACCATTTCTTTTTCCGCCGCCGGGAATACGTCGATAATCCGGTCGACGGTTTTGGCGGCCGACGATGTATGCAGCGTGCCGAACACGAGGTGGCCGGTTTCCGCCGCGGTCATGGCGAGGCGAATGGTTTCCAGGTCGCGCATCTCCCCCACCAGAATAATGTCCGGGTCTTCGCGCAGTGCCGAGCGCAGCGCATTCGAAAACGACAGTGTATGCGGCCCGACTTCACGCTGGTTGATCAGGCATTTTTTGCTCTCGTGCACGAATTCAATCGGGTCTTCGACGGTGAGGATATGACTGTAATCGTTGTCGTTGATATGGTTGATCATCGCCGCCAGCGTGGTCGACTTGCCCGATCCGGTTGGACCGGTTACCAGCACCAGGCCGCGCGGCTGGTTGACGATTTCGGAAAAAATTTTCGGCGCGTTGAGTTGTTCCAGCGACAGCACTTTCGACGGAATGGTCCGCATTACCGCGCCCGCGCCACGCTGCTGCACGAATGCATTGACGCGGAAGCGCGCCAGGTTGGGAATCTCGAACGAAAAATCGCATTCGAGATTTTCTTCGTAATGCTTACGTTGGGAATCGTTCATGATGTCGTACACCATGCCGTGTACGTCTTTGTGTTCCAATGCCGGCACGTTGATTTTGCGCACGTCGCCATGCACGCGAATCATCGGCGGCATGCCGGCTGAGAGGTGCAGGTCGGATGCTTTATTCTTGACTGAGAATGCGAGGAGTTCGGCGATTTCCATTATAATCTTTCGTAGAGGTTTTCCAGATGAATTGCCTTCAACTTCAAACAATTCCAGCGGGAACTTAGAATCAGGTTGAGATTATGGCTTTAATCACTGAAAACTTGCAAGCAACGCGGGCACAGATAGACGCGGCGATATCGCCCGACAATCATGCGGTAACGCTGATCGCCGTGACGAAATCACAATCTATTGATTTAATTGAGAAATCAATCAATGCAGGGCAACGAATTTTCGGTGAGAATTATGTGCAGGAAGCGCTGACAAAGATAAATGCCCTGCGAAACTACCGTCTGGAGTGGCATTTTATCGGCCCAATTCAGAGTAACAAAACCAGGCAGATAGCCGAAAATTTCGACTGGGTGCAGTCGGTAGACAGACTGAAGATTGCCGAGCGTTTGAACGATGCGCGTCCGCCATACAAAGCACGGCTTAATATTTGTTTGCAAGTTAATGTGAGCGGCGAGACGAGCAAAAGCGGCGTCGCGCCGGGGCAATTGGAAGAACTGGCGCGCCAGGTCGCGAGCCTGCCGCGCCTGCATTTGCGCGGGCTGATGGCGATTCCCGAAGCGGTGGATAATGAGACTGAGCAGCGACGGGTATTTCGTGAATTGAAAAATCTGTTTGAACAACTGAAACAAAAAGGTTATCCGCTAGACACGCTGTCGATGGGCATGTCGGGCGACTACAAGGCAGCGATTGCCGAAGGCGCAACGCACGTGCGCATCGGAACGGCGATTTTCGGCGAGCGAGAAAAATCAGCATGATTATTACTTTTATCGGCGGCGGCAATATGGCGTCCGCGCTCATCGGCGGATTGCTGCAGCAGGGTTATAACGCGCAGGATATGCGCGTTGTCGAAATTTTTGCCGAAGCGCGCGAGGCACTTGCAAATAAATTCGGTGTCGCCGTTTTCGCCAGCGCCGAGGCCGCGCTGGCGGGCAGCGACGTCATTCTGCTCGCGGTCAAGCCGCAGCAGATGGCGCAGGTGGCAAAAGGATTGAGTAAACAGGTCAGCGCCGGCCAGCTGGTCGTGAGTATCGCGGCAGGCATCCGCACGCAGGATTTGTCGCGCTGGCTCGGCGGCCACACCACCATCGTGCGCGCCATGCCGAACACGCCGGCGCTTGCGTTGGCCGGTATGACGGGTTTGTATGCCATGCAGGCTGTGGGCGAAGCGCATCGGCAAACCGCCCAGGATCTGCTCGGCGCGGCGGGGGCGACATTATGGTTTGATGACGAAAACAATCTCGACGCCGTGACCGCCTTGTCCGGTAGCGGCCCGGCCTATGTGTTCTATTTTCTCGAAGCAATGCAACAGGCCGGCATCGAATTGGGCCTCAGTAAAGCGGCCGCGCGCAGTCTCGGCATCTGTACGTTTCTCGGCGCGGCGAAGCTGGCCGCAGAGAGCCCGGATGACGCCGCAACGCTGCGCGCCCGCGTAACTTCCAAAGGCGGCACGACGGAACGCGCGCTGTCGGTAATGGAAGCGGCGCAGGTTAAAATGACGCTGATTGACGCTATCAAACAAGCCGCTGCCCGTTCGCAGGAACTGGGTGACGAAATGGGAAAAACCGCGTGAGGATACCTGAATCGTGATCGCCAACGCCCTGCAATTTCTGCTCGAAACCGTGTTTCATTTGTTCGTGCTGGCGGCGCTGCTGCGATTTTTCATGCAGGTATTTCGCGCACCGATACGCAACCCGTTGGCGCAGTTCGTCAATGCCATCACCGATTTTGCCGTGCTGCCCGCGCGCAAATTTATCCCCGGCTGGAAAGGCTTCGACCTTGCGTCGGTTTTTATCGCCTGGCTGGCGGAGGTGATTTTGCAAACCCTGGTCATCGGGTTGCGTAACCTGCCCGCGTTGTCGGCCGGCATGCATGTGTTCCCGGTCATCGCGCTGCTCAGCGTCGTGATGATCGTCAAATGGTGCGTCTATCTCGTCATCTGCGTCGTGTTCGTGCAGGCAATCATGAGTTGGTTCAGCCCCTACCATCCACTGTCGCCCCTGCTGAACAGCCTGACCAAACCGTTTCTCGACCCGATCCGCAAGCGCATGCCGCTGGTGGGTAATGTCGATTTGTCGCCGCTGGTTGTATTTGTCGCGTGCCAGCTTATACTCATGTTGCCTTTGCGCTGGCTGGAATTGAACGCCGCGGCTCTGCTTACCGGTTCGCTGCTGTAACAATTTGACAAAAATAAAAATTGAATAAAATCAATTACCTATATATTATTCAGCATTATGCACGGCTGAACATCGTCAGGGGAGTCTGCTTTACATGGAAATGAACACCGCCAACTTCGCCAGCAGGCTTGAAGAAGAAGCCGCGCGTTTTCGCGTGTGGCGGGATGGGTTGATTCACTCCATCACCGAATATCACAATTGGCTGGAGCGGACCAACCAGCTTGATGCGCAATTTTCCGTGCGCTTTTACGACTTGATCGAAAGCCTGAAAAGCGGCCGTCTGACACTGGCGTTTCTGGCGGAGTATTCGCGCGGCAAAACCGAGCTGATTAATGCGCTGTTTTTTTCCGGTTTCAAGCAGCGCCTGCTGCCATCCGATATCGGCCGCACCACCATGTGCCCGACGGAAATTTTCCACGACCCGAGCGAAGCGCCGTACGTCAAACTGCTGCCGATTGAAACGCGCTTTCGTGATGAGAGCATTGGTCATTTGAAGGAAATGCCGATTGAATGGAGCAAAATCACGCTGAATGTCGATTCGGCCACCGACATGCGCCAGGCGATGATGTCGCTGGCGGATTCGAAAAAAATCTTCGCCCTCGAAGCGCGCATGATGGGCTTGCTCGACGATAACAATCCCGACATGGTGTACAACGACAACGATAAGGTCGAGGTGCCAGTGTGGCGCTACGCCATGATCAATTATCCGCATCCGTTGCTGACCAACGGCCTGTCGATACTCGATACGCCGGGCTTGAATGCCATGGGTCTTGAGCCGGAGCTGACATTGAATGTCATCCCCAACGCTCACGCCGTGTTGTTCCTGCTCGGCATTGATACGGGCGTTACGCGCTCCGACATGCAGGTATGGGAAAAACATGTCCCGCCCTCCGTGACGCAGCGCATTGCCGTGTTGAACAAAATTGATTTGATGTGGGACGACCTGAAACCGCACGACGAAATCGCCCAGGCGATTCAGCGCCAGACGGAAAATACTTCCATGCTGCTGAACATTCCCGGCCCGCGCGTGCTCGCCGTGTCGGCGCAAAAAGCGCTTGTGGGAAAAATCCGCGGCGATATGCCGATGATCCAGATGAGCGGCATTTCCCGCCTCGAGAGCCTGCTTGCCGACGAAATCATTCCGTCGCGGCGCAAGATTATTTCCGACAAAGTGTTGCATGAGATCGGCACCATGATGGAAACGACGCGGCAAAGTATCCGCACCCGACTTACCAGCAATCGTGCGTCGGCGCTCGAAGTCACCGAACTGGCGGGAAAAAGCCGCGAAGTGGTAACGCGCCTGTGGAACAAGATTTCGCAGGATAAGGATGACTACAATGCGTCGCTGCAGGATTATCGGCTCACGCGCGATTCCTTCGCCAAGGAGCGCGAATGGCTGCTCGAAGCATTGGGTCAGACCAAACTGGAAGTCGCACTGGCCGCCAGCCAGACAGCCATCAACAACAGCTGGACGACCATGGGCCTGAATCAGGGCATGCGCTCGTTGCTCGAATCGATGAACAATGAGTTTGCCAATATCGAAGCCAAAAGCGCAGACATGAAAATCCTGATGCAGGATGCGTACGATATGTTCCACGAAAAATATGGGTTCCAGCAGCTCACCATTCCGCCGCTGGATATGACCATGCACAAACTGCGGCTTAAGTTGCTGGAACAGGATACCGATGTGTTTTGCCGCGACCCGGTGAATATCGCCACGCCGAAGAATTATCTGGTGAAAAAGTTTTACGCCAGCCTGGTGGGCGAGGCGCGCAAGATTTTCAATACCGCCCGCGACGAAGTGGAAAAGTGGTCGAAAGTCGTGCCGTTGCCGCTGGAAACGCAGATTCGCGATTACAAATCGCAGATACAGGTGCGGCTGGAAAACCTTTCACGCATCAATGAGAATAGTGCCAACATGAAATTGCGCCTCGACAAGCTCAAGGCCGAACAGGGCGAACTCGCCATGCAGTTCCAGATGATTGAGCGCCTTTCGAAAAACCTGCAGACCAATGCAGCGCAGTAAAATATCCGACCACGCAACCGGGAGTTAGTATGGCAGACCGAGAAATCATTACCATCGACGCCGCGCCCAGCGACGGGTTGGTCAAGCTGACGCACATCATTTACGGTTTGCACGCTTTCAGCATCATAACCGGGCTTATCGGCGCGGCGACGATTGTCGGCATGTTTCTCACCGGCTGGCCGTCAATTATCGCCGTCATCATCAATTACGTGAAACGTGGTGATGTCAAAGGCACCTATCTCGAATCGCATTTCCGCTGGCAGATTCGAACTTTCTGGTATGCGTTGCTATGGTGTGTTGTTGCGGGTCTGGCGTTTGTGACTTTGATCGGCATCCCGATATTTTTTGTCATTGTGTTTGCGTTGAGCATCTGGCTGATTTATCGAATTGTGCTCGGTTGGATAAACCTGAACGCAGGCAAACCAATGTATAGTTAAAATATTAAGTTAAATCAAACAGTTATAAAAAAGCCGGTAATTCCGGCTTTTTATTTGCTCGGCGAACGGGGTCAGAATTTCATCGCCAGTCCGACTGAAAACAGGCTTGCGTCGAGAGCGTCGAATTTGTAGCGTTCCCACTCGCCGCGCAGATCGACGGTCGGCGTCAGCGCGTACGATGCGCCGATGCCATATCCCAATTCGAGATTCGAGTCGGAATTACCGCCGCCTTTAAGCTGGGCGTTGTTGATGCCGACGCGGCCGAGCAGCGAAAAATGATTCGCCACCGGTAATTTGCCCACCGCATACAGGCCCAGAGCGGATGCGCGCAAATTGTTGCCGAATTTTCCCAGGTCCGCATACGCTATTTCAACGGCGAGATTCGGATTGACCTGATAGCCGCCGAAGATTTTGACGCCCGTGTCGGTACAGTTGTTGTTGCAATCCTACAGCTCCGAGGAGCCTAATGACAGTCCGCCGTAGTACGGCCCGGCTGCAACGGCGGGCGCCGCCATCGCGGCGAGGCTGAATGAAATTGCGGCGATTATTGTTGCGGAGATTTTGCGATAGCGCGTCATGGCAGTTTCCTTTCGTCTTAGTGGCCAGAGATGATTGTGACAGGCAAACTTTGCGCCTGGTTCAACGCTCAAGTGCGGCGGAGGCGCGAAAAAAAGCCGGGCAGGCCCGGCTGTTCCACTACTTTGGCCTTCTTGTCAGAACTTGATCACGAGTCCGACTGAAATAGAATCCGCAAAATCGGACACTTGTTCCCACTCCCCGCGCACGCTCATGGTCGGGCTGAAGTCGTAGCTCACGCCCAGACCCACATGCAATTTAGTTTCGGAGTCGGTTGCCGAGCCGAAGCTTGCAGAAGCTTTTGCCTTGGCGTTTGCGACACCAATTCGACCGAGCAAGGAGAAATTGTTGGTGAGCGGATAATTGCCCACGGCGTCAAGATAAACCGCGTTACCTGATACATCCAGATCCGTGTTGTTGAGGTTAACTTTTCCTTTGCCGATATCGAGATATCCAAGTTCTCCGGAGACATTCGGTGTAAAGCGATAGCCTGCGAAAATCTTGACGCTCGTATCTGTTTCGTCGCATGTGCCGCTGACGCCGGAACACAGATTCTTAAAAGTTGATTGGCCAATATTCGCGCCGCCGTACCAAGGTCCCGCCGCCATGGCAGGGCTGCTCATCAAACCGACGCCGATCAGCAGGGTCATTGCAAGGGTAGTAAAGGGTTTCATTCTTTTTCCTTTTTATGCGGTAGATAACAGTTAGGAATTCGGCCGAAAAATGTGCACGCAGCGAAATCGCACGCACACTGTCTCACAACACCATGGCGGATTCAAGCTGATACGCCGTGATTTATCTAATTTTGCGTGAGATTATTATTCTTTCATCGATAAGTGAATTTCTTCATTCGACAATCAATTTGCTACGGAAACAAAAAGCCGGGCAAGCCCGGCTTTTTGTTTGATACCGAATACCGCGATTAGAACTTCATTTTCGCGCCGAGCGAAACGAGATCACCGTCGCCGCCTTTGAATTTGACGCGTTCGAACTCGAGGCTCAGATCGACTGCTGGGCTGATTGCATACGCCGCGCCCAGACCAAACCCAAGCTCGGTGCTCGACTCGGAGGAGCCGACATCAGGTTTCGCCTTTGCATTATTGACAGCCAGGCGGCCGAGCAGCGAAAAACCATTGCCGACTGGGAAGGTGCCGACGACGCCGACGCCAAAAGCCGTTGGTTTGACGCCGCCAATTTTTCCACCGTCCATATAGGCCACTTCGACGCCCACGTTGGGCGTGAACTGGTAGCCAGCAAGCAATTTGTAGGCAGTGTCAGAGCAATCGCCTGAGCAGTCATTCGCCTTGAATTGACCGATATTCAGGCCGCCATACCACGGGCCAGCGGCCATGGCGGGGGCGGTCATCAAACCGGCGCCGATCAAAACGGTTGCTGCAAGAGTTTTAGTGAAATTCATTGGTATTACCTTTCCTTAATGATTGTAAACATTGCACAAGTCATTCATCTCCAAGCGGAAATGCGATAACCAGTGACGGGGCTACTCTCTCACTAAGCTTTGGGCTGGCTCAAGCAATTACTCCACAATCATCCCAAATAATCCAAAAGCTGTTGTTTTTTTGCACCACAGCATAAAATAATATCCAATAAAAACAATTAGTTAAAGAATAAGAGGCTCCCCCGTCGTATTCTGTGACCGATATACCGTAATCAATCTAAAAGCTCCACACCGCTCCAACGGTCAGCGGCCGCGAACTATATTGCTTGTTGATCAGGAAATACTCCCATTGCGCCCTTACGCTGACGCCGGGTCCGATCGGGTAAGTCGCGCCGATGCCCAAACTGTATTCGTTGCTGTCGGTCGTAATGCCATCGCGGGTGAACTCGGTCCTGTTGGCACCCAATCTGCCCATCGCGGATAAGTCGCCAATGATAGGCCAGTAACTTACCAGCGCCAGGCCGCGGCTATTGGCGCTGCCGCCGTTGAAGTTGCCCAGTTTTGCATAACTGACTTCCGTGCTGAGAAACGGCGTAATGCGGTAGCCGATCAGCGCATTGAAGCCGGTGCCGGTGCAATCCTTGTCGCAATTAGTGAGCTTGGTCAGGCCGATGTTGCCGCCGCCATAAAAAGGATTAGCGCCCGCGCCCGCGGAGAAGAATGCGATCAATACGCCAAGAATAGTTTTTGTAGTGGTCATGGGGTTGTTCCAATTAAAGAATCTGGCGCGGAATATAGCAGACAAATGCGACAGACAAAAATAAAAGCCGGAATGCATCCGGCTTTTCAGATTACCGCGCAACGCAACGCCTAGAATTTGTATCCGGCGCCGATGGTGAAAAAATTGACTTCGTTGTCGCCGAAGCGCGCCTTGTCGCCGAGGCGCATGCGCTCCCACTCGCTCCGCACGCTGAAGTTTTTCGCCATTTCGTAATACAGCCCCAAGCCGTAGGTCAAATCGGTAATGCGGCCAGACGACGAGCAGGAAAAGCTGCCTACTGTGCATAGGTTTTCCGTATCTGCGTGTACCGCCCCCAGCTTGCCGAATACCCCGAATTTCTCCGTCACCGGTAATGAGCCGGTACCGACTAACTGCACGCCCTTCGAGCGGATGAACTGCGAATATTGCTGCGCTGGTCCTGCCGGACATACTGCACTTGGCGCGCACGGAATATCGCCGACACCTGACTGCGATAGTTTGCCCGATTCGAGGTAACTGAATTCGGCACCGAAGTTGCGGTTGAACTTATAGCCGCCCCAAAGTTTGTATCCGTTTTCCCGCTCTTCGCGCGTCGGCAGTGACTGAATTGGCGTGGATTCAAAGCTCGGCCCTCTTTTCCCCAAACTCATGCCGACAAACCAACCGGTCTGGTCGGCGGCTGCGGGCAGCGCCGATATCGCCAAAGCGGCAACCACCCAAATGAATTTGTTTTTCATGATCTGTCCATTGAAAGGAGTGAAGCAATCGGCATGCACGTGTCGCTTCAATTATCGGCTAAATTAACGGTGTAGCAAGCAGGAAATGGAAGTATTTGGTTTTGTTGAAAAATGATTTTCATTTCCCGCACCGCAACGAAACGTTGGCGAGAAAAATATGGAGATCAGCGATCTTAAGAAGAATCGCGCGAGAGATGACATTATGGTGCAAGTACCTACTAACATATAACATACTGCTTTATTGAATATTTTGTAATTACTTGTGGTGGGTGCGATAGAAGCAATTATTCAGAGAACTTGAAAAATCCTCGCCGATGCCCTATTATTAGCACTCTAGCCTATTGAGTGCTAATCGGAATTCTTGTCTCATAACTCATCAAAACCCAAAGGAGAACTCGATGAAAATTCGTCCCCTGCACGACCGCGTGATTGTCAAGCGCATGGAAGAAGAACGTAAAACCGCCTCCGGCATTGTCATTCCGGACAGCGCCGCCGAAAAACCCGACCAGGGCGAAGTGCTTGCCGTGGGCAACGGCAAGATTCTGGAAGATGGAAAAGTCCGTCCGCTTGACGTAAAGGTCGGCGACCGCATTCTTTTCGGCAAATATTCCGGCCAGGCCGTCAAAGTCGACGGTGAGGAACTTCTCGTGATGCGCGAAGAAGACATCATGGGCATTGTCACCAAATAATTTAATTGAATTCATCAGGAGAACAAAATCATGGCAGCTAAAGACGTACGTTTTCATGACAACGCCCGCGCCAAAATGGTGATCGGCGTGAATATTCTGGCCGACGCGGTCAAAGTCACCCTCGGTCCGAAAGGCCGTAACGTAGTCCTCGAGCGCAGCTTCGGCGCGCCAACCATCACCAAAGACGGCGTATCCGTCGCCAAGGAAATCGAACTTAAGGACAAGTTCGAAAACATGGGCGCACAAATGGTCAAGGAAGTCGCTTCCAAGACATCCGACGTCGCAGGCGACGGCACGACGACCGCCACCGTGTTGGCGCAGGCGATTGTCAAAGAGGGCATGAAGTTCGTGGCAGCCGGCATGAACCCAATGGACTTGAAGCGCGGCATCGATAAAGCTGTGACCGCCGTTGTCGCCGAGCTGAAAAAAATCTCCAAGCCTTGCACCACGAACAAGGAAATTGCCCAGGTCGGCAGCATTTCTGCCAACTCTGACAGCAACATCGGCGACATCATTGCCAAAGCAATGGACAAGGTTGGTAAAGAAGGCGTCATCACCGTTGAAGACGGCTCGGGACTCGAAAACGAGCTCGACGTTGTCGAAGGCATGCAATTCGACCGCGGCTATTTGTCGCCCTACTTCATCAACAACGCCGAGAAACAAGTCGCGTTGCTGGATAACCCATACGTTTTGCTTTACGACAAAAAAGTTTCCAACATCCGTGACCTGTTGCCGATTCTGGAACAAGTCGCCAAAGCCGGCCGCCCGTTGCTGATTGTCGCTGAAGACATCGACGGTGAAGCGCTGGCAACGTTGGTGGTCAACAACATCCGTGGCATCCTCAAAACCTGCGGCGTAAAAGCGCCCGGTTTCGGTGACCGCCGCAAAGCCATGCTGGAAGATATCGCCATCCTCACCGGCGGCACGGTGATCGCCGAGGAAGTGGGTCTGACGTTGGAAAAAGCCACGTTGAAAGAACTGGGCCAGGCCAAACGTATTGAAGTCGGTAAAGAAAACACCATCATCATCGACGGTACCGGCGATGCCAAAACCATCGAAGGCCGCGTCAAGCAAATCCGCGCGCAAATCGAAGAAGCGACCAGCGATTACGACAAGGAAAAACTGCAGGAGCGAGTGGCCAAGCTGGCGGGCGGTGTTGCGGTGATCAAAGTCGGTGCAGCCACCGAAGTCGAAATGAAAGAAAAAAAGGCCCGCGTAGAAGACGCGCTGCACGCCACACGCGCAGCGGTTGAAGAAGGCATTGTCGCCGGCGGCGGTGTCGCATTCCTGCGCGCGCGTGCCAGCATCAAGGTCAAAGGCGATAACGCCGACCAGGATGCGGGAATCAAAATCGTGTTGCGCGCGATCGAAGAACCCCTGCGCCAGATCGTCGCCAATGCCGGTGACGAGCCGTCTGTCGTCATCAACAAAGTCAATGAAGGCAAAGGCAACTTTGGCTACAACGCCGCGACTGGCGAATATGGCGATATGGTAGAAATGGGCGTACTCGACCCAACCAAAGTCACCCGCTTCGCCTTGCAAAACGCAGCATCAGTCGCGAGCCTGATGCTTACCACCGATGCCATGGTGGCCGAACTGCCGAAAGATGAATCCGGCGGCGGTATGGGCGGCGGTGGAATGGGTGGAATGGGTGGCATGGGCGGCATGGGCGGGATGGACATGTAATCCCTCGACTGAATCTTGCGGCGCAGGGCGTTGTTGCTTCGGCCTTGTCGTACTAACGATGTACTGCCTGCGGCCTCGCGCGTGGCCTGGCGCCGCAAACTTTCTGTCGATGTTTTTTTTCAAAAAACAAAACCCCGCTTCGGCGGGGTTTTGTCGTTACGGGGTCAAAAAGAAAATCAACTCAAATGATGCGTTTTCGTCATGCCGTACACCGGCGTGGGAAGGCCTTCTTTACGCGCCTTGATTTGCAGCGATAAGAATTGCGAATAGTGGCGCGATTGATGCAGGTTGCCGCCGTGGAACCAGAGCGAGGGTTGCTGTGTGGGTTTCCACATATTGCGCAGTTCGCCTTCCCATGGACCGGGATCTTTGGTGGTGTTGGAGCCGAGGCCCCAGCATTTGCCCACTTTGTCAGCCACATCCTTCGAAATCAATTTCGCTGCCCAGCCGTTCATTGAGCCGTATCCAGTGGCCATCACAATTAAATCGGCGGGTAGTTCAGTGCCGTCGGATAACACGACGGATGTTTCTTTCACCTCTTTTACGTTGACGCCGCTCTTCAATTTCACTTTGCCGCTGGCGATGAGTTCCGAAGCGCCGACGTCAATGTAGTAGCCCGAGCCGCGACGCAAATATTTCATGAACAGGCCGGACCCATCGTCGCCGAAGTCCAGCATGAAGCCGGCTTTTTCTAACCGATTATATAAATCTGCATCGCGTTTTTTCATTTCCTCGTAAACGGGAATATGAAAGGTGTGCATGATTTTGTAAGGCACCGAGGCAAAAATTAAATCCGCTTTGTCGGTGGTGACGCCGTTTTTCACCGCCTGTTCGGAATACAAACCGCCCAGCGCCAGATCCATCAATGAGTCCGATTTGGCAATGTGCGTGGATGAGCGTTGCAGCATGGTGACATCCGCGCCGTGTTCCCATAAATCGGCGCAGATGTCGTGCGCGGAATTGTTCGAGCCGACTACGACGCATTTTTTGCCGCGATACGCTTCGCCGTTAGTGAATTTGCTAGAATGCAACAGCGTGCCTTTGAATTTTTCTTCGCCCGGCAACTTGGGCTGGTTGGGCACTGCGGACATGCCGGTGGCTAATATTAATTGTTTCGGTCGTAGCGTGACCGGTTTGCCTTCGCGTTCGACGTTCACCGTCCATTCCTGCCTCGCATCGTCGTACTGCGCGCTTTTGCATTCGGTGTTACCCCAATAATTCAGCTCCATCACCTTGGTGTAGCTCTCCAGCCAATCACCGATTTTGTCCTTGGGCGAAAATACCGGCCAGTCGTCGGGAAACGGCAGGTAGGGTAGATGGTCGTACCAGACTGGGTCGTGCAGGCAGAGGGATTTGTAACGGTTGCGCCAGGAATCGCCGGGACGCGGATTCTTTTCCACAATGATGGTGGGGACACCGAGGCGCTTAAGGCGCGCGCCCAAGCCGATGCCGCCTTGGCCGCCGCCGATAATGACGCAATACGGTTGCTTGCTATAACCCAGTTCGGCTTCGTCGTGAGCCTTTTGTTCGGCCCAGTTTTTACGATCCCGAAACACGCCGTGCTGCGTGCCCATCGGCCGCGATGCGCCTTTTTTTTCCTCGTAGCCTTTAAGTTCCGTCATGCTGGTGAGCAACGTCCAGCACCTGTCGCCTTTAAGTCGCAGCAATCCCCTGCCGCGTGCAACGGCAGTTTCAAAGGTGAACCAGGCTTCGGTCACGCCGTCCGCCTCTGTCGCCTCACCGTCGATTTGCCAGTTCGAAGGTTGAGTGCTGGCGAGCGTCGCTTGCAGCATGTCCTTAATTTGCGCCTTACTTTCCAGCGTTTTGATATTCCAGGTGAAAGTGACCAGATCGCGCCAGTAACAATCTTCGTCAAACAGATTTACCGCAGTACTGATATCGCCGCTGCTGAGGGCGGCGCCGAATTTTGCCAGCCAGTCAGCAGCGGCTTTCGTTGAGTCAGGCATGAAAACCTCCCAAGGATTAATCGGAAATTATTCGAATTACCCCCGTTTTTAATCCTAGACCGGCTTCCGCCGCCTGTAAACGGGAACCGGAAAAAAATTATGATTTAGAAATCTTCCGTTCATGCTCCAGCAGCCACTGTTTGCGCGCCAGCCCGCCGCCGTAGCCGGTGAGGGACCCGTCGGCGCCAATGACGCGATGGCACGGTACCGCAATGGCGATGACATTGTCGCCGTTTGCGCGACCCATGGCGCGAACCGCCCTGGGATTTCCGATGCGAACGCACATCTCTGCGTAGCTGCGCGTCTGGCCAAGGGGAATTTTTTGCAGTTCGTTCCAGACGGCGAGTTGAAAATCGGAGCCGGACAACACCAATGGCGTGAAAAAGCGCCCTGTCCCGCCTTTGAAGTAACTATCTAATTCTATTGATATTTTTTCGAGGTATTTATGCGTGCCCGGCACAATGACGCATCCTTGTTTCTTGCGCAGCCGTTCGATTTCTTTCTCCAATCCGCGTCGGTCGACGAATTCAAGCAGATGTAATCCCTCATCGTTTGCCAATGCCAGCATTGCACCAAGCGGCGTATTGATCCATTTCGCCATCAAACAATCGACCTCGCCCGCTGCCCGGGGCGGAGTACCGAAAATTTTGCCAAAGGCCGCTCGAAATCCACTGCCCGATTCGAATCCAGTCTCAATTTGCGTGTCGATCACGGAATCTCCTTTTCTGATTTGTTGTAAAGCGCGTCCCATGCGGCGCGCGCGCAGATAAGCGTGGAATGTCATGCCGTAGTGTTTCTGGAATTGCCGCCGCGCAGTGGAGGGGTCAATGGCCATATCGCGCAAATCCTGCTCGCGCAATCGCCGGTCCGGCGCGGACTCGACGACGGCGAGCAGTTTTTTCACGACTTCCGGCGGCTCGGGTACGCGCTCGAGCGGATGGCAGCGCGCACAGGGCCGGTAGCCGGCGTAGAGTGCGTCGCGCGAGGTGGAAAAGAACTCGACATTTTTTTCCAGTGGTTTTTTTGCCGGGCAGGTAGGCCGGCAAAAAATGCCGGTGGTTTTTACGCCGGCGTAAAAAACGCCCTCGAACGCAGCGTCCCGCTCGGACAATGCGCGGAATAAAATCTTGTTTGAATGAGCAGCCATGGAGCGAATCATAACGCGCTGAAAAAGCCGTGTCGCCGGAATTCAGGCATGGAATTTTTACGTCAGGCCGCTGACGACAGTTCTGCGTCCATGATCTTGCTTTCGGCGGGCGCCAGCGTGCGCGCAAAGCGTATGCTGAATAATGCGCCGCGGCCACCGGGCGCATCGTCGAGAACGATGTCGGCCTGATGCAGCCTTGCGATTTCCCGCACAATGGCCAAGCCTAATCCGCTACCCGTTTCGTTATTGCCGAGGACGCGATAGAAGCGTTCAAACACGCGCTCCCGGTCTGCCGGCAAAATGCCGGGGCCGTTGTCCTCCACGCTGACCAGCACTGCATTGTCCGTCAGGTTTACGCGTGCGGTCACGCGCCCGCCTGCATGCGTATAACGGATGGCGTTGTCGAGCAAATTGGTGAGCATGTCGATCAGGCCGAGTTCATCGCCGACAACCCAGGCAGGTTCAGCGGATGGCTCGAAACCGAGATCGATATTCTTGCGCAAAGCGTCGTTCACCAGTGTCAGAGTGGTGTGCTTCACGATCTCGTTTATATTTACCGCTGTCGTAGCGCGTTCGGGGCTGTCGCCGGGTTCATGGCGCGCCAGCGTGAGTAGCTGGTTGGTGAGCGAACTGCCGCGCTCGGCTGATTGCAGAATCTGTTGCAACGCGCGCCGGATGCTTGAAGGATCGTTAAGCCGCAATGCCAATTCCGCCTGTGTTTTGAGACCGGCCAGCGGCGTGCGCAGCTGGTGAGCAGCATCCGCGACAAAACGCTTTTGCGCCGCGAGCACCCCACGCATGCGCAGAAGAATGCCGTTAAACGCCGTAATCAGCGGCACCACTTCCTCGGGAATATCTTCCCGGAGTTCAACCGGGCTGAGATCCGACGCAGACCGTTGCGACAAGGTGCGCTGCAGATTCTTCAGCGGAAAAATACCGCGGTTCAGACCGAACCACAATCCTCCTCCAGCGAGGGCGATCAGCAACAATTGCGGGATCATCATGGTGCCGAGTATTTTTCGCGTCAGCGCCTGGCGTTTGTTAAACGTCTCCGCGACATGAATCAATAATCCGTTGCTGGCTTCTTTCCACTCCGGGCCGAAATCCGGCGTTACGCGCAGCGTCGCGACGCGGTATTTTTCTTCGCGCAGCTCCGCGTCGGTGAGGTATTTATCGTTGAATTCGTCCATCCCCAGCGGCGACGGGATCCAGGTTTCTCCCGCAATCAGGCGTCCGTCGTCGAGCGTGATCTTATAAAAAATCCTGTCGTCGGGATCATTGAGCAAAATATTTCGCGCGGAGATTGCCATGTCCATGGTTGGTCGCCCATCGACCAGGCGAACATTTGCGGCGAGAGTCCGCGCGACTTCGAATAAGGCACGGTCATAGGGAAGATTGGCGAAATTGATCGAGGCGAGATAGCCGACAGCCGACGCAAAAATCAGCAATACCAGCAACGGCAACATCAGCCAGTTGAGTAACTGACTGCGCAGGCTGAGGTTGTCGAAGATCGGCTTGTCCAATTTACGCGTCGGCTCCGGGCGCTTCCGCCTTGTCGAGCAGATATCCAAGGCCGCGCACGGTGCGAATGGTCACGCCTGCGCCCTCAATTTTTTTGCGCAGTCGATGCACGTAGACCTCGATTGCATTCATGCCGACTTCTTCGTTAAAACTATAAAGGTGCTCAACCAATTGCTCCTTACTCACCACGCGGCCCACGCGCAGCAGCAACACTTCGAGCACGCTGATTTCGCGCCCGGATAATTCCAGCGGCTTGCCGTCGACCGCTGCCATACGTGCCGCGGAATCGAACGCCAGTGATCCGTGAATCAACAGCGATTGCGTCGCACCCATGCCCCTGCGCAGCAAGGCGCGGACGCGGGCTTCCATCTCCGGCAGGCTGAACGGCTTGACCATGTAGTCGTCCGCTCCGAGGTCAAGGCCGCGAACCCGGTCATCGGTGCCTTCGCGAGCGGACAGAATCATCACCGGCAATTTTGATCCGCGCGCGCGCAGACGTTTCAATACTTCAAAGCCGTCGAGCTTGGGCAAGCCCAGATCAAGAATCATTACGTCATACACTTCGTCCTTCAGCACGCGGTCCGCCATCGCCCCATCGGCGACCCAATCGACCGCGTATTCCGCATTTCGCAACGACATCTGCAGGCCGTCGGCCAACACCGGGTCATCTTCAACAATCAGAATTCGCACAGCGTGTTTTTCCTAATATATTTTTTACCTATCCGAACTATACGCCAGCACGACTAATGAGCATAACATATTGATTATATTAAATTATTTTGATGTCGTTTGGGTGCATATTTCACTTCTGAAGGAAATTGTTGCGGCGCAATCGGCAGTTTCAGTAAGTAAGCTGTAAGCCGCGCGGATTAGTCTTTGTGAGCAAAACCAAAAAGCGCTGGCCCAACCTGGCCAGATAAAAAAAACGGGGACATTACGTCTCTGAACCGACCCGCACGAAACGCAAAACTGACGGTTATTTCAGTCGAGCGGCGCAAGTTTGGATGCGCGGGCAAACAATAAACGGACTTCGAATACTTATTATATTCATCAGGAGGAATAAAACATGGCTTCAGTAGCGATACACAGAAAAGGGGACGCAGTCGTTCCGATGTCGTCGGAGGAGAAAAAAGTTATCTTCGCCTCGTCACTCGGAACGATTTTTGAATGGTACGACTTTTACCTGTTCGGCGTGATGTCGGCGATTATCGCCAAGAATTTCTTCACCGCGCTGGATCCCGCCACCCGCGATATTTTCGTGTTACTCGCGTTTGCTGCCGGTTTTGCAGTGCGCCCTTTCGGCGCCATTGTGTTCGGCCGTCTGGGCGATATCGTCGGTCGAAAATATACCTTTCTGGTCACCATCATGATCATGGGTCTATCGACCTTCATCGTCGGTATCATTCCTAACTATGCAGCGATCGGAATCGCCGCGCCGATTATTCTTATCAGCTTGCGCCTGCTGCAAGGCCTGGCGCTGGGCGGAGAATACGGCGGCGCCGCGACCTACGTGGCCGAGCATGCGCCTCACACCAAGCGCGGCTTCTATACTTCATGGATTCAGACCACGGCAACGGTCGGTTTGTTGCTGGCGCTGATGGTGATCCTGGGCACGCGCACCTACTTCGGCGAAGAAAAATTCGGTGAATTCTGGTGGCGCCTGCCGTATCTGGTTTCGATTATTCTGCTTGGCGTGTCGCTCTGGATTCGGTTATCGCTGAATGAATCGCCCGCCTTCCAGAAAATGAAATCGGAAGGCAAAACCTCTAAAGCTCCGTTGTCCGAGTCTTTCGGTCAATGGAAGAACCTCAAAATCGTGATTCTGGCGCTGATCGGCCTGACTGCAGGTCAAGCTGTGGTCTGGTACACCGGCCAATTTTACGCCCTGTTCTTCCTGCAGACGTTCCTGAAGGTCGACGGTCCGACAGCTAATATTTTGATCGCGGTATCGCTGATTATCGGTACGCCGTTTTTCATTTTGTTCGGCGCATTGTCGGATAAAATCGGCCGTAAGCCTATCATCATGGCTGGCTGTTTGATTGCGGCGTTGACGTATTTCCCGTTGTTCAACGCGTTGACCACCTACGCTAACCCGAAACTGCAGGCAGCGATTCAAA
>JBAVXA010000076.1:0-2888 GCA_049698095.1 Burkholderiales bacterium | reverse complement strand
TGGCGCTGGCCGGCGCGGTCACCGTGGCGGTGACGTCGGCGATCGGGGTGATGCTGGTGCTGACCTGCGCCGCCGCGGCGCTGCCGTCGTTGTTGGCCGGCGTCGGGTCGGACGTGGCCGAGGTGGAGCTGACGCGGTTGAGCAGCGGGCCGCCGCTGGCCGGCGCGGTCACCACCACGCTGTAGCTCTGGCTGGCGCCGTTGGCCAGGCTGGCAATCAGCGGCCAGGTGACGCTGTTCGGGCCGGCGTTGTAGCTGCCGCTGCCGGTGGCGGAAACGAAGGTCACGCCGGCCGGCAGGTTGTCCGTGACGGCGACGTTGGCCGCCGCGCTCGGGCCGTTGTTGAGCACGGTGATGGTGTAGGTCAGGTTGCCGCCGGCATTCACCGTGGCCGGGCCGGTCTTGCTGCTGACCACGTCAGCGCTGGCGTTGATCGTGGTGGTGCCGCTCGCGCTGTCCGGCGCGGCGTTGGCGCCCTGGCCGGTGGTGGTGGCAAGGCTGGTGGCCAGCGCCACGCTGCCCGCCGCCGGGGCGGTGTATTGCACGCTGAAGTTGAGACTCTGGCCGCTGCTGAGCGTGGCCGGCATGCCGGTAAAGGTGATCGCGCCGGTGCCGCTGTTGTAGCTCGCCGTGACCCCCGCCGGAACCGTCGGGAAGCTCACGCCGGTCAGCCCGGCCGGCAGGCTCGCCGTGTAGGTGACGCCGGCGGCGCTGCTCGGCCCGCCGTTGCTGTAGCTGAAGCTGGCACTGGTGGTCGCCCCCGCCGTGGCGCTGGCCGGCGCGGTCACCGTGGCGGTGACGTCGGCGATGGCTGAAAGATTATTAGTGTCCGTCGCGCTATTATTACCAGGCACCGGATCCGTTGTGCCAGCAGGTACAATAACTGTCGCCGTATTGGCTAACGTAGCAGGGTACGCCTGCGCACCGGCCGACGGCGCGAAACCCAGCAAACCAAAGCCGAGCAAAAACAAATATACCGCATGCACCAGCGCAACGCGGACAAAAGAGCAAAGCGACTTATGCAGGGCGTGAAAAAACGCAAACGTCTGCTCAACGCCGTTAGCGAGGATCAGGTTGGTGCGTATTTCCGGCTGCCTATTAGCCACGATTCTTATGACAACTCCCTAAAACTCTTTTTAGAACTGCAAGAAACGAGAACGCCAGAGGCCTAAACAACTTCTGAATAATGCACTTAAAATAGCGAAAATTGTAGCAAAAATATACCTTTAGCGCCAAATTGCCTATGTAAAAAATCACTTTGATTGTAATAAATCATCAAGCTCATTCAACGATCCCGGTTAATCATCCCAGTAAAAGAATAAGTTCCGCGATTTATTCAATTGTTTTGGCAAAAAAATACTTTCCAGCAAAAATCGATGAAGTTTGCCTCAAGAAATTTAATTCCGGCCGGGCAAATTCCCGACAGTTGATGATGCGCCACGTAACCCTTTGTTAATCATTAATAATTCGCCGGGTTGCTGCTGTACCGCACTGGAACGGTTATCGTGGCGCTCCCGGTCGCCAACAGATTTAACGTCGTGTTAACCGCATTTCCGCCAGCCGCCCCACCCGATGCCGCACTGCAACTTGAACCGGCGCTTGCGACGCAGGACCAAGGTCCACTCAATGTCATACCGAGAGGAAAATTGTCTGTCACCTGGGCAGCTGTAACCGCGGATGGGCCATTATTCGTAATTGTGATCGTAAATGAACCGGTTGAGCCGGGGGTGTAGGTAGCGCTGGCGTCGGACTTGGTAATAATGAGATCGGAAGCGGGAGGCAGGCACCATGAAAACGTATTGAATCCTACTGTCTGAGTTCCCGGAACAGCAACAAGCGGGCCTGCAATCCATTGCACGGCAGTACTCGTGATATTGATAGCGTTGAAATCAAAAACGGCATTGCAGGCAGCCGAGGTAGTCGGGCAATTTGTCGCGGCGGTGGTTCCAGTAGCAGTCCCAGCCACCAGATCGACTGTTACATTGGTCGCATTAACTGGCGTAATCGC
Organism: Burkholderiales bacterium; assembly: GCA_049698095.1. Taxonomy (GTDB): domain Bacteria; phylum Pseudomonadota; class Gammaproteobacteria; order Burkholderiales; family JBEEJL01; genus JBEEJL01. The sequence continues at coordinate 881 of JBAVXA010000076.1, read as the reverse complement.
GGTGGGCAACGTTGTTCCATCTACTCTCGCGGAAATACGGTCGTTAAATCCCCCTGCGCCCGCCAAATAATCGACATCCAGAACCGAATATCGGAGCTTGTTTACCGGACGGCTGAATGAAACGTTCAATGTTGCAAGTGTGGTACCTGCAGTTGAAGCACTACTGCGGATGGCCATGGAATTCGCCACGTTCCCGATAGTGATCAACCCCGGGTAACCCGCGGGCGGAGGCGTTGTCAACGTAAGCGTATAGGTCAAGGTAACCGCATTCGGCGCGGTGCCGACCGTGTACGCATACGGGCCAAGCGTATTGACCGGCCAATCATTGGTGCCGCCGAAGGTAAACGTCTGCAGTGTTTCCGGCGCAGCACAAGCAGCAGCCTGCGCGCGCGCTTCTTGAGAAGCAAGCGAACTTAAACCAAGTAATAAAACCAAGCAGACTTTTGTCCCTGGTGCGCAAGGCGAATAGAAATTAAGCATACCGAAAGAATTTAGAGTCGGACTGCGCGAAGCGAATTATTCGATATTCTTTGTCATCACTATGTGCGATGCCGGCTATAAAAGCAATACAGCCCACTACCCAAACATTCGAAGCGCGCACATAAGTAAATAAATAAATAAATAAATAGTAAGTAATTGATTTTATTTAATATTATTGATTACCTATTGTCCCGATTTAGCCGGCCAAGTTTGGCCTATTTGCTTCATCCTTGTTGAACGAGAATTGCTGCAAATTGAATGCAACACCCATCGATTCGTACCGCTTTCGTTTCCTGAAAAACTGCTCAGTAGCTTGCCGGGTTGCTGCTGTATTGCACCGGCACGGTAATGGTGGCCGTTCCGTTCAATAACAGATTGACGGTGAGAGTGACGGCATTGCC
>JBAVXA010000075.1:0-15964 GCA_049698095.1 Burkholderiales bacterium | reverse complement strand
TGATGAAATCGTCGCATACCTTCAATCTGCTCGATGCGCGCGGCGCCATTTCCGTGACCGAGCGTGCGGCGTATATCGGCCGCGTGCGCGCGCTGGCGCGCCTTGTCGCACAAGCGTATTACGATTCACGCGAAGCCGTCGGCTTCCCCTTGGCAGAAAAAAATAAGGTTGCTGCGTGATTATGCAAGATATTGTTTTAATTGAACTTTTTACTGAGGAACTGCCGCCCAAAGCGCTGAAAAACTTGGGCGCGAGTTTCGCCAGAAGCGTTGTCGATCAACTGGTGAAACAGCAATTTGTTATGGCCGATGTGAGGTTCAGCGAGTTCGCGTCGCCGCGCAGGTTAGGCGTCAGCATTCCCGGCGTGCTCGCGACGCAGACGGAACAACGCATAGAGCGCAAAGGCCCGGCAGTGGCGAGCGCGTATAAAGATGGGCAGCCGACACCGGCATTAACCGGCTTCGCCAAATCCTGCGGCGTCGAGATCGGCAAGCTGGAGAAAATGAGCGACGGTAAACAGGATGTGTTCGTGTACCGCTCGACCAAACCGGGCGCCAGCCTCGATGCGATTCTGGCAGAGGTGGTCGAGGCCGCGCTGAAGCAACTGCCGGCGCCCAAGCTTATGCGCTGGGGCGATGGTGATGTGCAATTCATGCGCCCCGTGCACGGGCTGATCATGCTGCACGGCAGTCGCGTCGTGCCCGGCGAAGTGCTCGGCTTGAAAAGCGGCAACACGACTTACGGCCATCGTTTTCTCAGCAGCGGCGCGATCAGCATTCCATCTGCCGACCAATACGAATCCATCCTGGAAACAAACGGCAGCGTCATCGCAAGCTTTGCCAAGCGGCGCGACAAAATCGCCGCGCAACTCAGGCCACATCTGGCGCAGGAAGCTGACAACGTCCTGCTCGACGAAGTCACGGCATTGGTCGAGTCGCCGGCGGTTTATGTCGGAACGTTCGATCCCGCGTTTCTCGCCGCGCCTCAGGAATGTCTGATTCTGTCGATGAAACAACACCAGAAATATTTCCCCATCACCGACGCCAACGGCAATTTGCAACCGCGCTTTGCCGTAGTCAGCAACCTGCCGACGCAGAATCCAGCGGAAATAATCCACGGCAACGAGCGTGTATTGCGCGCGCGTTTGAGCGACGCGCAGTTTTTTTACCAGCAGGATAGAAAAACCAAACTTGCGGACCGCGTGCCGAAGTTGGGCAGCGTCGTTTACCACAATAAGCTCGGCAGCCAGTTGCAGCGCGTCGAGCGCTTGCAGAAACTCGCAGGCGAGATCGCCCGCAGGCTTGGCGCGAATGTCGCGCAAGCAGAGCGCGCCGCGTATTTGTGCAAAGCGGATTTGCTTACCGACATGGTGGGCGAGTTTCCCGAGCTGCAAGGCATCATGGGTCGTTACTATGCCTTACATGATGGCGAGCCTGCTGCAGTTGCCGATGCCATCCAGAACCATTATTTGCCGCGCGGCGGCGGCGACAACCTGCCACAAGACAGCATTGCCATCAGTGTCGCGCTGGCGGAAAAGCTCGATATGCTGGTAGGTATTTACGGTATCGGCCTGGTCCCGACCGGCGACAAGGATCCATTCGGTTTGCGCCGCGCTGCACTGGGCGTTCTGCGTATCCTGATTGAAAACAAGCTGCCGCTGGATGTGCATGATCTGCTGAATCTTGCAAAAGGCACTTTCCCGCGCGACGTACTGGCGGACAGTGTGACGGTCGGCTTGCATGGCTTCATGCTTGAGCGTTTGAAAAATTATCTGCGCGAAAAGGATTTTGCGCCGGATGAAATCGATGCGGTGATTTCGCAAAATCCCACACGCATGGATGCCGTGTTGGCGCGTGTCGAGGCGGTGCGCGCATTCGGCGCCATGCCTGAATCGGTCAGCCTGGCAGCGGCTAACAAACGAATTCGCAATATCCTGAAAAAAGCCGAAGCGGCGAACGGCGCGGTTAACGCGGGTTTGATGGCGGATGCGGCGGAAAAAAACCTGTTCGACGCGGTGCGAAAGCTATCCCCGCAGGTCAGCGCGCATATGCAGAATCATCATTACACCGGTGCGCTGAAGGAATTGGCCGGCGTACGCGGAGAAGTGGATAAATTTTTCGAGGATGTCATGGTGATGCACGAGGATCCGGCGGTACGCAATAACCGCATCGCCCTGTTACGCGAGCTGGACGGCTTGATGAACCAGGTGGCAGACATTTCCAAGCTGGCGGCGTCATGAAAAAACTGATCATTCTCGATCGTGACGGAGTCATCAACTTCGATAGTGCGAAGTTCATCAAAAATCCGGCGGAGTGGAAACCGATTCCCGGCAGCCTCGATGCGATTGCGCGCTTGAACCAGGCGGGTTTCAGTGTCGTGGTTGCCACCAACCAATCGGGCATCGCACGCGGGTTGTTCGATATGGCGACGTTCAACACCATCAACGACAAGATGCTCGACATGGTTTTCCAGGCAGGCGGACGCATCGATGCGGTGTTTTATTGCCCGCACGCTGCGGAACAGGTGTGCGCGTGTCGTAAGCCGAATACGGGAATGTTCCTCGAAATCGCCCAGCGTTTTAATGTGTCGCTTGGCGGTGTGCCGGCCATCGGTGATTCACTGCGCGATTTGCAGGCCGCCGATGCGGTCGGCGCATTGCCCATTCTGGTGTTAACCGGCAAGGGAGAATTAACTAATAAAAACAATGAGTTACCAGATAATACACGGGTCTTTGCCGATCTTGCCGAGGCAGTCAAACAGATCGTCGCCGAGGCGCCATGATTTTTATCCGCTCGCTGCTTTACTTACTAGTGCTCGCCATCATTACCCCGGTCATTGCGTTTGCCATGGCAGTCGTGATGCCCTTCACCAAGCGCGCCGTGCCGTTCGCACTGGCACAGTTGTGGACCCACATGGCGATATTTTTTGTCAGAGTGATTTGCGGCATCAAACATCAGGTAATCGGCGCGGACAATGTTCCGACTACGCCGACGATTGTCATGGCCAAGCACCAGTCGTCATGGGAAACCATTTTTTTCATGACGTTTTTTCCGGCGCAGACTTGGGTGATCAAAAAGGAATTGGTCATGGTGCCGTTTTTCGGTTGGGGCATTGCCATGCTAACTCCGGTTTCCATCGACCGTAGCGCCGGCAAGGACGCGCTGCAGCAGGTTGTCGAGCAGGGCGCGCAACGCATGAAGGACGGCCTGTGGATGATGATCTGGCCCGAGGGACACCGTATCGCGCCGGATAAAAAGGGCCGCTATAAAATCGGCGGCGCCGCGCTGTCGGCAAAGACCGACGTGCCGATCCTGCCGATAGCCCATAACGCTGGAACATTTTGGCCGCGTCATTGGTTCTGGAAATATCCGGGCACCATCACGGTCAGCATTGGGCCCCTGATTCATCCGCATGGACGTGAAGCCGCCGAAATAATCGTCGAGGTCGAAGACTGGATCGAAAACGAAATGCGTCGCATCAGTCCCGGATATGTCGGCGTACCGGCGGAAATTGCCTACGTTGAAACGGCTGCTCGATAAATTCACCGCGCCGGATAGCCAGATCGAGGTCATCGATCTGAGCGGCCGCGAAGTCGAATTTGTCCTGCGCCGGCGCTACGGGCGCCGCGGCATCGGTCTCAAGATAGATGAAAAAGGCTTGATCGTTTCCGCGCCGCTGTCGACGTCGAAGAAAAGAATCCACGACGCCGTACGCGAACAAAGCGCCTGGATTCTGCTCAAAATGGATGTGTGGCAGGCGCGCCGCGTGCCTGCGCCGAAATGGGAAGAAGGCGAAAAGTTGCCCTATCTCGGCGGCGACATCATTCTGCAACTCTGCCCGCAGCAGCCCATCAAAACCCGCCTGGGGCACGAACAGCTCGGATTTACCTTCGACGATACCACCCCCGTAATGCATTTACCGAAAAGCAAACAACCGGTGCCGTTGCGCGTCATCAAGTGGTACAAACAGCAAGCCTTGCCGCATTTCACCGCGCGCGTCGATCATTATGCGGAAAAACTCGGTGTTTCCCGGCCGTGCGTCATGCTTTCCAGCGCCAACACGCGCTGGGGAAGTTGCAGCCACAAAAGCGAGATTCGATTAAGCTGGCGCCTGCTGAAAGCGCCGCCGCATCTGATCGATTACGTCGTCGCCCACGAAGTCGCGCACCTGAAAGAAATGAATCACAGCCCGGCCTTCTGGCACACCGTTCACTCTTTGTATCCCGATTACATTCAGGCACGCAAGGAGTTGGAGCAGCTGGAGCCGCGCTACCGGACTTTTTGACTTTTTTGGCCGCCAGTGTTTATCGCGCGAACCGGATGGGCAGGGCGAGGAACTAAGTCTGCTGGGGAAAAAACAATACACGAGTGACTAATTCAGCTTGCGTCACACCGCCCCGGCCTTTTTCAACAGCGCGGCGACCGCCTCGGCCACGGCCCGGTAACCTTTGGCGTTGGGATGGATCGGGTCCGCTTTTAGTTCATTTTTGCGCAGCACGTGGGCGAAAATATTTTCCTCCAGCGGCAGACTAAATTCCTGCGCCAGCTTTCGATAAAGGTCTGCGCTGCCGCCGCCAAACAGGGCCGGCTTGGGTACGCCGAGCAACACCACGGCGATGCCACGGGCGCGAACCAGTCTGATCATTTCGCGCAAATTGTTCTCGGCCTGTTGCTCGCTCATTTTGCGCAAAAAATCATTTCCGCCCGAACACAAGATCAGCAATTTCGGTTGATGTTCATCGAGCGCGTCGGGTAAACGGCGCAATCCTTCGGCAGTCGTTTCGCCTGGCACGCCGGCGCGGATGATCTTGCGCTGGATGATCGCGGCTAATACCGCCGGATAACTTTCGCCCTCGCTTGCGCCGGTGCCGAAGGTGAGGCTGTCGCCAAAAGCCAGCACTACGTCATCTGTCGCAAGTCTGGGCAACGCTGCAGTCTTGCCGCCGCAAGCCCCCAGAATGGTGCAGTAAAAAACCAGCAGCACGCTGCAAAAAATTTTATAATTATTTGATTTTAATGAATTATTTTCCATTCAAATAATTGGCGATATTAACGTAATCGGTGACGGACAAATTCTCCGCGCGCAGCCTCGAATCCAGCTTCAATGCTGCGAAATCATCCGACGCCAAAAAATCGATCAGTGTGTTGCGAATGGTTTTGCGCCGCTGCGAAAATGCAGTGGTTACGATTCTTGCAAACAGATCTGCGTCGCCTGCCAGCAATTGTGCGGCGGGTTTCGGAATCATGCGCACAATTGCCGATTCCACTTTCGGCGGCGGGTCGAATGCCTCGGGCGAGACTAAAAATAAAAGCTCCATGTCGAAGCGATATTGCAACGCCACCGACAACCTGCCGTAGTCGGAAGTGGATGGCGCTGCGACCATGCGTTCCACCACCTCTTTTTGCAGCATGAAGGTCATGTCGCTTATGTTGTTTGCGAATTCTGCGAGGTGAAATAAAATCGGCGTAGAAATATTGTACGGCAGGTTGCCAACTACGCGCAGAGGCTTGCCGACACTGCCGAAATCAAACGTCAGCGCGTCAACCGAATGGATAGTCAGTTTTGTTCTGGCGTAGTTATTTTCCAGTCGCGCGACGATATTGCGGTCGATTTCCACCACATGCAAATGTTTCAATTTTTCCAGTAGCGGTCTGGTGATGGCCTCCAGGCCCGGCCCGATTTCCACCATCAAGTCATCCGGCTGCGGATGGATTGCGTCGACGATTGATGCGATGACACCCTGGTCTACGAGGAAATGCTGGCCAAAACGCTTTCGGGCAATATGGCGCATGTTATGTCGCGTAACTGTCCTGGCGGCGCGCCAAGCTCGCGCGGCAAGCATTAACCGCGGGCAAAATGTTGCGCGTCAAATATTTCAATGGTGACGGCTGCGCTGTGCGATTTCGACGGCGAGGCGGACCGCAGCGACCATGCTGCCGCTGTCGATCTTACCGGTGCCGGCTAAATCCAGCGCAGTGCCGTGGTCTACCGAGGTACGGATGATCGGCAGACCCAGCGTGACATTAACACCATGGCCGAAACTGGCATATTTCAACACCGGTAGCCCCTGATCGTGATACATGGTGAGCACCGCATCGGCTTCATGCAAATGCTTCGGCGTAAACATCGTGTCGGCCGGCAGCGGTCCGCTGAGTTTCATGCCGCTTTGCTGCAGACGATGCAGCACCGGCTCGATGATGCCGATTTCTTCGTGGCCCAAATGGCCGCTTTCGCCTGCGTGCGGGTTCAGGCCGGAGACCATGATGCGCGGATCGGCGATACCGAATTTCTGCTTGAGGTCGTGGTGCAATACATTGATCACCCGCTCAAGCAGCGGCTGGGTAAGATGCGCCGACACCTCCTTCAACGCCAAATGAGTGGTCGCCAGCGCGACCCGCAAGCCGCCGCCGACCAGCATCATGACAACCTGCGGCGTGTTAGTCGCCTCCGCCAGAAATTCGGTATGGCCTGAAAAGGCTATGTGCGCATCGTTGATGACGCCTTTGTGTACCGGCGCGGTGACCATCGCGTCAAAACTGCGATTGGCGCAATGGTCGACGGCAAGTTTCAGCGTGTCGATGACGTACGGCGAATTTTCCGGCAACAGCTGTCCCGGCGGAAACGTCGGTACGCGCAAATCCACATGCAAGACTTCGAGGTGCCCGGGGCCATGTGCGGGCAGGCTGTTGACGAAATCAACCAGACTGATATCGAGCCCCAATAATTTCGCGCGCGACGCCAGCAACGATTTGTCGCCGACGATTACCAGGCGCGCGGCGAGGTTTTGCTGCGCCAGCATCAGGCATAAATCGGGACCGATGCCGGCGGGTTCGCCGGACGTGACCCCTATCGTGGGAGTGAATTCAGGCATAGGCCGCCGTCCGGGACTATCTTTCTTCCAGGCGGTTATCCACGTATGCGCGGTCGCGTACCTGGCGCACCCAGTCCTGATAAGCTTCTTCGGATTTGCGTCCGCGCAATGCGAGGCGAATCTGCGCGCGCTTTTTTTCGTCGGTCAGCGTTTCGCTGCGGCGTTCCAGCACTTGAATCAAATGCCAGCCAAACTGGCTTTGCACTGGCGCACTGACCTCGTTCGGCTTGAGCGCGTTCATCGCTTTTTCAAACTCTGCGACCAGGTCGCCCGGCGACACCCAGCCAAGTTCGCCGCCTGCCTGGGCACTGCCGTCGACCGAGTTGGCTTTGGCCAGTGCGCCAAAGTCTTCGCCCTTTTCGATACGCTCTTTCAATGTAAGCATGCGTTTCTGGATATCCGCATCGCTGCCCGACTGGCCGGGGACCAGCAGGATGTGGCGTACTTTGGTTTGCGCCACGGTTTGTTGCTGGTTGGTGCCGCGACGATCGACCAGCTTGATAATGTGAAAACCGTTCGGACTGAGCAAAATGCCGGTAGTCTGTCCCGGCTGCAGCGGAGCGATCGCATCGTTGAACAGTGCCGGCAGGCGCTCCGGCGGACGCCAGCCGAGATTTCCGCCCTGCAGACCGTCGGGTGCATCGGAAAACGATGCGGCTACCTTGCTGAAGTCGTCACCGCGGGCGATTTGCGCTGCCGCGTCCTCCGCACGTTTTTTACGCGCCGCAATTTGCGCTGCGTCGGCTTTATCGGGCACTGTGATCAGAACATGCTGCAATTGATATTCCTGACCGGAGGTGGCACGGGATTTTTCCGCCACAAGGACATTATCCACTTCCGATTCGGCGACATTGATAGTGCTTTCCACTTCCCGTTCACGCAAGCGCGACTGGATTATTTCGGCGCGGATATCGTCGCGGAATTTATTGTAGTTGATGCCGTCCTTTTCCAGCGCGGCGCGCATACCGGCCAGATCCAGCTTGTTGTCGCGCGCGATGCCGGCGATGGCGCGTTCGAGCTGCGTGTCGTCGACTTTAATGCCGTTTTCCTTCGCCACCTGGGCGAGTGACAGCTCCGAGATCATGCGATCAAGCACCTGGCGCGACAGAATATCGCGCGCGGGTAGCGGCGTTCCTTGCTTATCCAGCTGACGCGCGATGAATGCAATACGGTCATTCAACTCACGTTGCGTAATCACTTCATCGTTGACGACGGCGACAATGCGATCCACCAACAGGGCACGGTCGGCAGGTTTATTTGCCAGCGCAGTGTCGAGCTTGGGCTGCACCTGTTGCGCGGCGGCGGTGGCGGCGGCAAGGCCGCAAAAAATCATGACGCATAAATATTTCATTGATTGATCTCGGTCGATTTTGCATAACCTGAAATATTCTGTTTCAGGGTTTCAAATGGGTTGATGCCTATGCTGGATAATCCAGTCAGCTCCAGCTGGGCGAAAAATTGCGTGGAATAAACGTCCTGCGCAGTGGTAAAGCGATGTCCGACGACGCGCGCCTTCCAGCAAGCAGCATTATACTCAAGCCCGACCAAGCCATCCAATAAACGGGAATCGCGTAGCGAGTAATTGTAACGCGCCAGCCCGTACCATTGATGCGTGAGCGGCCATTGCGCCGAAAGGTCGATTTGCTTTTCCGGCGTTAACGGGTTGCTGGAGTAGCGATAAGCGAGGTTAATCACTTTGCCCGGCTCGGGCAAATAACGCGCAGCGAACAGAAATTTCTCCGTGCGGCCCTGATCGGCCTTGAATTGCAGTGCGCTGATCAAGCTCCAGCGGTCGGATATTTGCCCGCCCAGGCTGGCCAGAACATCCGATGCTTTGCTGGTGCGCGGCTGCTGGTTAAGGCTGACTTGCTGGGCATCGAAATAAAACCGCTGTGCGATGACTCCGCGCAGCCGCTCCAGGCCGGTCGCAGGGTCGATCAGCCGCGAAGTCATGGCGATGGTGATCTGGTTGGCATCTTCCACGCGGTCACCGCCGACGAACTGGTTATCGGAAAAGATCTGGGCGAAATTGAAATCCGCTTCCGAGCTGGAAAAATTGGGAAACTGGCTCTGCTTGCGGAAAGGTGCATAGGCATAATAGGCGCGCGGCTCCAGCGTCTGGCGGAAAGCACGGTTAGCTATTTGCATGTCGCGCTCATAAAACAATCCTGAATCAAGGCTGGCAACCGGCAGGTTGATTGAACCGCTTTCAAAGCCGGCGGTGTTATCGGTGAGTTGGTAGTTGACGACCTTCCAGCCGATTTTTGGGGTGATAAAGCCGAACGGCCTCGTCATCGGGTAGCTGATGTTGGGATACAGCGTGAGGCGCCGTCCGCTCACCAGATTCGGATGTTGGTATTGGGTGAGCGCCGACTCCAGCGCCATGTCCGTGCCGAATACATTTTGCCTGCGGCCGCTCAACGAGAGCTGCGGCTGCAGTTGATACGGTATGGGAGTTTGTTCGAGCGAATTCGGGTCTTTCAAGGTCTGGTTATGCAAAATCCGCGCCCCGAACGCCCACGTGTCGTCTTCGTAATTGAGCGTGCCTTCGCGCGGCAGATAGGTTTGCGACGTGGCAGAAATACGCGTCGACAGATCGCGGAAATAATTGTCGTCGGAGACTTTCTGCAGGTTGATCCCGCCGGTCCAGCGCGAGGATATTTTTTGTGCATGAGTGATTGCGAGAAGCGAGCGGTTGTCGCCCTGACTGCTCCGGTCGTTCGGCAGGATTTCTGCCGCCGCGATGCCGCTATAATCGGGCTGCAGGTAACGGAATTCGCTGCCCGCCTGCACGCCGCGCTTGGTAAATATTTTCGGTGTAATCATTGCGTCCATGTTCGGCGCAATATTCCAATACCAGGGCTGAGTGTATTCGAACCCGCCGGATACGGACGTGCCGAATGCCGGCGGCAGCAGGCCCGATTTACGCTGGTTATTGAGAGGAAAATCCAGCCACGGCATGTAGAGAATCGGCGTCTCTTTGAACATGATAGTCGCGTTTCTCGCCACGCCGATTTGCGTGACGCGATTGAGCTCCAGTTCGTTGACGCGCAAATACCAGGAATTATCGTCCGCAGCGCATGTCGTATAGCGCCCGTTGCTGACGCGGTCTTTATCCTTGCTCAACAGTTCGAAGCGCTCGGCGCTGCCGCGCGCCGGCAACACGCGGTCCGGTCGTTTACTCAGAAAAAATTCCGGTTCGGTCAGGAAGCCGGTATCGTTTTTCAAATTCAGTTCGAGGCTTTTACCCAGCAACACGTCGCCGTTTCTTTCCAGCCGCACATCGCCTTCCGCACGCGCAGTATCCTTGTCCGCCTGATAGATTATCCGTTGCGCCTTCATGCGCAGCGCGTCTTTTTCCAGCAACACATCGCCTTCGGCCCGCATCTGTTTGCGATCGCCCTCGACGCTGTCGGCCTTGAGCGACACCGATCCGCGCATGATGCATGGCGGAGCGAGGCGTGGGTCGGCTGCGACGACGTCGTCTGGCGCGGTTTCAGCGAATACAGGAAGATTGCACCAGGTCAGCAGGCAGGCTGCGAGATGGCGCAGCGGGAATTTTGGCATTTTGGGATCAGAGGTAAACTTCGGTGATAAAATCGCATAAATTCAACAATTAAGCAATTAGGATTGCATTTGGACAACGCAGACAAACGGCTGCCGCTGGTTCATGGCTGGCTCAACGCGCAGTTCGCGGGAAAGCCGTTCAGTCTCGCCCCGGCCTCGGCGGACGCGAGTTTTCGCCGTTATTTCCGCGCGACGGTCGGCAGCGAGACGTATATTGTCATGGACGCGCCGCCGGACCGCGAGAACAGCGAGCCGTTTGTGCGTATTGCCGGGTTGTTTGCGCAGGCGGGTGTTCATGTGCCGCAAATAATCGCGCAGGATCTGCAACAGGGCCTGTTGTTGCTGAGCGACTTGGGCAGCCAGACCTACCTGCATGTGCTGAACGAAAAAAATGCCGATGAATTGTTCCGCGCCGCAATCGACGAACTGATCAAAATCCAGCTCGCCAGCAAACCGGATGTGCTGCCGGAGTACGATGAGGCATTACTGACGCGCGAGTTGAGCCTGTTTCCCGACTGGTATGTGGTCAGATATCTGCAGCGCGAACTGAACGACGATCAAAGGAATGTCCTGCATCATGCATTTCAGCTGATTGTCGCTGATAATCTTGCGCAGCCGAAAGTGTTCGTGCATCGTGATTACATGCCGCGCAATTTGATGATTTCCACGCCCAATCCCGGCGTGCTGGATTTCCAGGATGCCGTTTATGGGCCCGTCAGTTACGACATCGCCTCGTTGTTCAAAGACGCGTTCATCAGCTGGGACGAAGAGCAGGTGCTCGATTGGACCATTCGTTACTGGGAGAAGGCGCGTAAAGCCGGGGTGCCGGTGCAGGCGGACTTCGGCGAGTTTTATCGCAATTGCGAATGGATGGGATTGCAGCGCCATCTCAAAGTGCTGGGCATATTTGCGCGCATCAATTATCGCGATGGCAAACCGCATTATCTGCAGGACACGCCGCGCTTTATCAACTATGTGCGCAAAACCTGTGACCGATATCGAGCGTTAGGCCCGTTACTGAAATTATTCGACCAACTGGAAGGCACGCAAATGAAATCCGGGCTGACCTTTTGAATTGAATTAACCTGAATATAATCAAATACTTATGAAAGCAATGATTTTAGCCGCGGGTCGCGGCGAACGCATGCGACCGTTGACCGATCGAGTGCCAAAGCCGCTGTTGAGTGTCGGCGGCAAGCCGTTGATCGAATGGCATGTCGAACGTCTGGCCAAAGCCGGTTTTCATACGCTGGTGATTAATCACGCGCATTTAGGCAAAATGATCGAATCGTTCCTCGGCGACGGCCGGCGTTACGGCGTGGATATTGTGTATTCGCCGGAACCCGAAGCACTGGAAACCGCCGGCGGCATTGCCTTCGCGCTTCCGCATCTGGGAGTGGAACCGTTCGTAGTAGTGAATGGCGACATTTTTTGCGATTACGATTTCCTTCACCTGACCAGGGTTATCAAGGAGATGACGCTACGGACGAATATGAATCATGGCCATCTGGTCATGGTGGATAACCCGATTCACCATCCGGTTGGAGATTTTTCTCTCACGGACGGGCGCTTGAGCCCGGAAGGCGTGCAAATGCTGACTTTCAGCGGCATCGGCGTGTATCGGCCGGAATTATTCCGCGGCATCCCGGCCGGCAGCAAATGCAAACTGATTGAGCCGCTTCGCTTCGCCATGACGCAGGGAAAGCTGGGCGGCGAATATTTCGCGGGGCGCTGGGTCGATGTCGGCACGCCGCAACGCTTAAAAGAACTGGATGAGGCGCTGGATGTTTAGCCCGACACGCGATGTATAACCCCAAACATTTCAGCCAGCACGATGTGCAGGCGCTTCATCGGCTGATTCGTGCCTATGGTTTTGCGACGGTGATTTCGCAGCAAGACGGTGAATTCATGGTCAGCCATATTCCCGTCCTGCTCGATGAAGCGGCTGCCCCGAACGGAAGGCTCATCGGGCATTTTGCCCGCGCCAATCCGCATTGGCAGATTTTTGCCAGGGGAAGCGAGGTGTTGGTGATTTTCCAGGGGCCGCACACGTACATTTCCCCGAATTGGTACGAACATCCGCAGCGCATGGTGCCGACGTGGAATTACACGGTGGCGCATGTCTACGGCACGCCGCGCATCGTTGAAGATAAAATCAAGCTGAAACAAATGCAGCGCGCGCTGGTCAATCAATACGAAAGTGCGTTCGCGCAGCCCTGGACCATGGATTTACCGGAGGATTTTCTCGACGCGCAACTCAATGCCATCGTCGGCTTTGAAATCGACATCACGCGCATTGAAGGGAAATTCAAAATAAGCCAGAATCGGACTCCAGCCGACCAGCGCCGCGTGATCGCTGCCCTGGAAAAACATTCCGACGCCATGAGCCAGGAAATGGCAAAATTAATGCAACAACGTCTCGATAATCAGGAGCCCGCATGATCCCCGTTAAACTTTATCAGCAACGCCGCAACCGCCTCGCACAAAAATTGCAGAACGGAATTGCAGTGATTCCCACGGCGCCCGAGCGCGCGCGCAACAGCGACACCCACTACACGTTTCGTTTCGACAGCCACTTCTATTATTTGACCGGCTTTAACGAGCCGGAGGCGGTTGTCGTGGTCGTCGCCGGAAAGAAAGCGCGCACGATTTTGTTCTGCCGCGAAAAGAATATGGAGCGCGAAATATGGGACGGCTTTCGCTACGGGCCGGCCGGCGCGAAAAAAGCCTTTGGCTTTGATGAGGCATATTCTATTGATTCTATTGACAAAATTATGCCGCAGTTAATGGCGGACCAATTGACCCTGGCGACGCCGATGGGCTTGCACGCGGATTGGGACGAGCGCGTCATGACCTGGCTCAACGCGGTGCGCGCGCAAGTGCGCAGTGGCGTGGTGCCGCCGGACGAAATCATCGATTCGCGCAGTATCACCAGCGAAATGCGCCTGCTCAAGGACGACTACGAAATGCAGGTCATGCAACGCGCGGCGGATATTTCCGTCAGCGCCCATATGCGCGCGATGCAAAAAACCAAAGCGGGAAAATGGGAACACGAAATTGAAGCCGAGTTGCTGCACGAGTTCCGCCGCTTCGGCTCGCAGGCGCCGGCGTATACCTCCATCGTCGCCGGCGGCGGCAACGCCTGCGTGTTGCACTACATCGAGAATAACCAGCGCCTGAAAGACGGCGACCTGTTGCTCATCGACGCCGGTTGCGAAGTCGACGGTTACGCCAGCGATATCACGCGTACGTGGCCGGTAAACGGAAAATTTTCCGGGCCGCAGAAGGACGTATATGAAATTGTGCTTGAGTCGCAAATGAAATCCATTGCCGCGGTGAAGCCCGGTGCGAAATTTCAGGCCTACCACGATGCGGCACTGAAAGTGCTGGTGCGCGGCTTGATCGACCTGAAGTTATGTAAAGGCAGCGTCGACAAAGTCATTGAGAAAAAGGAATATTTTCAGTTCTACATGCACCGTGCTGGCCACTGGCTCGGCCTTGACGTGCATGACGCGGGCAATTATCAGGTCGACGGCGAATCGCGCAGACTGCAAGCCGGCATGGTGCTCACGGTCGAGCCCGGCCTCTACATCCGCCCGGGCAAAAACGTCCCGAAACATTTCCACAATATCGGCGTCCGTATCGAAGACGACGTGCTGATTACCAAATCCGGCAATCGCGTTTTGACCCACGGCGCGCCGAAAAAAGTCAGGGATGTTGAAGCGTGGATGGCAGCCGCCTGAATCTTCCACGCGATTGGCAGCTGCCATGAACGACGTGACGATTATTGGCGGCGGTCCCATCGGCACGGCATTTGCGCTGTCTTTGCAAAACTCCGGTCTTGACATCACGCTGCTCGAAGCGCGAGATGCGCCTTCGACCGAAACCCGCACCCTGGCGCTGTCATACGGCAGCCGGTTGTTGCTGGAGAAACTCGGTGCGTGGCCCGGTGGAGCAACGCCAATCACGGCCATTCATGTGTCAGAACGAGAATCGTTCGGCCGCACCTTACTCAAAGCCGACGAACTCGACGTGCCCGCGCTGGGTTATGTGCTGACTTATTCGGCACTGCAGGTTGCCCTCGACAATGCACTGCAAAGATCAGGCATTAAAGTATTGCGCGGGGCGCGCGCGAAAACAATTTCGACTTCGGTCGAGGTCGCATCCGTCAGCTTCAGCAAAGACGGCGTAGTGCAAAACATCAGCAGTCAATGCCTGGTGCTGGCAGACGGCGGCAATTTGTTGTGGATGATTCCTGATATAAAATTAGAAGAAAAAGATTACGGCCAGCAGGCGATACTTGCGCAGGTGAAAACTGAGTTGCCGCACCGTAACGTCGCCTATGAACGCTTTACCCCCAGCGGTCCCGCGGCATTGTTGCCGTTTGAAGACCGTTACTCCCTGGTGTGGACAGAGTCGCCGGAAGAGGTGGTGCGTTTGCTGGCGTTGAACGAAGCGGATTTTCTGGCCCAGTTGCATCGACATTTCGGTGATCGTCAAGGCCGGTTCACCGACGTATCCGAGCGAAAAAGTTTTCCGCTGAAATTGCGCTACGCAAAATCGGCCGTAGCGCAGCGTATTGCACTGATTGGTAACGCGGCGCAGGCGCTGCATCCCGTTGCCGGTCAAGGCTTTAATCTCGGCATGCGCGACGCCGATGTACTGGCAAAAATCATAGCCGCGACAGAAAAGAATAATATTGGCAGCGCAGCCATGCTTGCGCAATTCGCCGCTGCACGAGCGCGCGATAAAACGCAGGGAATCGATTTTACCGATTGGCTCGTAAAAGGATTTTCTAATAAAAACAATATGTTACGAATTGTACGGAGCAGTGGTCTGGCGTTGATGGATCTGCTGCCGCCAGCACGAAAAATACTCACCCGCAAAATGATATTCGGCGCGAATTCAAAATGAATGAACCTATAAAAGCCGATGTGGTGATTGTCGGCGCCGGTTTGGTCGGCGCATCGTTGGCGCTTGGGTTGAAGGACGCCCGATTATCGGTGGTGCTGATTGAAGCCAAGCTGCCTCCCGCAGTTCAGGAAGACGACAGCTGGGACAGCCGGGTTTATGCCATCAGTCCGGGTAGCGAAAAATTTCTGCGCGATCTCGGCGTCTGGGAACAGCTTGATTCGAATCGCTGCGCACCGCTTGATGCGATGCAAGTTCTGGGTGATGACCGCGAAGCGGAAATAGATTTCACTTCGCAGGACGCGAACCGGCCGTCGCTCGGGCATATTGTCGAGAACCGGCAATTGCAGAATGGTCTTTGGCGCCTGCTGCAACGGCAAGCGCACGTGCGCTTGATGTGCCCGGCGAACTTCGAAGCGCTACGATTTTCTGCTGACCATGCGGCGCTTGAACTGTCCGGTGGATCGACAATCGCTGCGTCCCTCATTGTCGGCGCCGATGGCGCCGACTCGTGGGTGCGCCAACAAGCGGGAATTGAATCGACTGGCAAGCCGTATTTTCATTCCGGCGTGGTGGCGAATTTTTCCGCTGAAAAACATCACGGCAATATTGCCC
>JBAVXA010000074.1:0-2679 GCA_049698095.1 Burkholderiales bacterium | reverse complement strand
CTGTTGGTTGCGCTGGCGCTTGGCGCGGTCTGCGTCATTTCGTTTGCGCCATTGAATTACCATTACGTTTCGCTGTTCGCGCTGAGCGGATTATTTTGTTTCTGGCTGCACGCTCCGACGCGCCAACGCGCCGCTTGGTTGGGATTCGCGTTCGGTCTGGGATTATTCGGCGCCGGCGTGAGCTGGATTTATATCGCGCTGAACATCTATGGCGGCATGCCGATGCCGCTCGCCGCATTATCGACCTTTTTGTATTGCGCGTTGCTCGCTTCGTTTTACGCGCTTGCCGGTTGGTTACAGGCGCGCTGGCATTTTTCCGCCACCTTGCGCCTGCTGGTGGTGGTGCCCGCGCTGCTGGCGCTCGGCGATTGGTCGCGCACCTGGGTACTCACCGGGTTCCCATGGCTGGCTATCGGTTATTCGCAGGTTCCGGCGAGTCCACTGACTGGCTTCGCGCCGGTGCTGGGCGTATTCGGCGTTTCGTGGCTGCTCGGATTAGCGGCAGGCGCCGTGACCCTGATGTTGCATTACCGGCGCCAGTATCGCGCGGTGTTATTCTGTTTCGGCCTGCTGGTTGCGATATTTTTTATCGGCGGAGTGGCGAAACAGGTCAACTGGTCGCAACCGTTCGGCGCACCGATTAAAGTCAGCTTGCTGCAGGGAAACGTGCCGCAGGAAATGAAGTTCAACCAGCAGCGCCTGATCGGCACGCTCAAGACCTATCTTGACTTGACGGAAAAAAGCTCGGCAAAGTTGATTGTCATGCCGGAAACGGCGATTCCGCTGATGCAGGACCAGATTCCGCCGGACTATCTCGAGCGCCTCGCGAGCCAGGGCAAAAAAAATGGCGGGGACGTACTGGTCGGTTTGTTCGGCACCAACGTAAAGCCCGCGCAGACCGATTCGCGGCGTGAATATTTCAGCAGCGTGGTGAGCTTCGGCACCTCGCCTAGCCAGAGTTATAGCAAAGTGCACCTGGTGCCGTTCGGCGAGTTCATCCCGTTCAAATCGATTATCGGCTGGGTGTACGACCGCTGGCTGCACATTCCGCTGGTCGACACATCGCGCGGGTCTTCAGAGCAAAAACCGCTCAATGTCGCCGGCCAGCGCGTTGCGCTGAATATTTGCTACGAAGATGTATTCGGCGAAGAAATCATCCGCCAATTGCCCGAAGCGACGATATTGGTGAACGTGACCAACGATGCATGGTACGGCGAATCGTGGGCATCGCAACAGCATAACCAGATGTCGCAGATGCGCGCCATCGAAACCGCCCGTCCTGCGCTGCGCGCGACAAATACCGGGTTTACCTCGATCATCGATGCGCGCGGAAATATTGTAGCCAGTCTGCCGCAATTCAGCGTCGGCAGCCTCGACGGCGAAGTCCAAGGCATGACCGGCGCGACGCCGTACGTGCGCTTCGGCAATTATCCGATTTTGTTTATATGCCTGGCGCTGTTATGCGCCGCCGCGTGGCTGGGCAAACGCAAAACGGCATGAGCTGGTGGTGCTACATTCTGCAATGCGCCGACGGCACACTGTACACCGGCATCACTAACGATTTCGCCAAGCGCATTGCCGCGCATAATGCGGGCACTGCGTCGAAATACACGCGCGTACGCCTGCCGGCCAGGCCGGTTTATCGCGAAGCAAGGGAAAATCGTTCCGACGCGGCAAAGCGGGAAGCGCAGATAAAGCGGCTGACGCGAGAACAGAAAATCGGGCTGATCAACCGGGCGCTGAAGTCCAAGGCTTCCCTCAGAAAAATCCGAACGCCTGCGCGAATTCCAGTAAAATAAAACTTCTGTATTCTTCGCAGTTTTGCATGGTCATGCTGACGTTTCAACAAATCATACTCAAGCTGCAAAATTACTGGTCGGAAAACGGCTGCGTGCTGTTACAACCGTATGATATGGAAATGGGCGCAGCCACATTTCACACCGGCACTTTTTTGCGTGCTCTCGGCCCGGAGCCATGGAACGCAGCCTGGGCGCAGCCGTGCCGCCGCCCGAAAGACGGACGCTATGGCGAAAACCCGAACCGGCTGCAGCACTATTATCAATTTCAGGTCGTGCTTAAACCGTCGCCGCCGAATATTCAGGATTTGTATCTCGGTTCATTGATCGCGCTCGGCATCGACCCGAAGCAAAACGATATACGCTTCGTTGAGGACGATTGGGAATCGCCTACCTTGGGGGCCTGGGGTTTGGGCTGGGAGGTATGGCTTAACGGCATGGAAGTTACCCAATTCACCTATTTTCAGGAAGTCGGCAGCTTGCCATGCAAGCCCGTGCTGGGTGAGCTGACTTATGGCATCGAGCGTCTTGCCATGTATCTGCAAGGCAAGGAAAGCATTTTCGATCTGGTGTGGACCGCCGGCCCGAACGGCCCGGTGACCTATGGCGATGTCTATCACCAGAACGAAGTCGAGCAATCGAAATATAATTTTGATCATAGCAACGTAGAATTTTTATTCGGCCAGTTCAATCATTTTGAATCCGAAGCCAAGCGACTGATGCAGGCAAAGCTCGCGTTGCCCGCGTTCGAAATGGTGATGAAATCGTCGCATACCTTCAATCTGCTCGATGCGCGCGGCGCCATTTCCGTGACCGAGCGTGCGGCGTATATCGGCCGCGTGCGCGCGCTGGCGCGCCTTGTCGCACAAGCGTATTACGATTC
>JBAVXA010000073.1:0-4445 GCA_049698095.1 Burkholderiales bacterium | reverse complement strand
GCGATGAAGACGGTGAAAAAGTGGCTTCATCTCGACGCCGCGGTCGTCCCGGAACAACATCGTGCCACCCTGAGCGAAGTATTAAGCAGCCGCAAAGAACTCTTCCTCGCCTACAATATGCGCCAGGAGCTGGCCGCCCTGTGGAGCCGCTCCAACCTCACCAAAGAGCAACTGGTCACGCAATTGCAGGACTGGTGTCACCGCGCGGAGGCCAGCGGCATTGAAGCCTTGCAGCAGTTCTCACGCAGGTTGCGCGCTTACGCGTAAGTGAGTTCTTATTCACAAACAAAATGCCCGCTGATGCGGGCTTTTTTTGCGCACGCAACGCATGTTAATTGCGCCCCGTATTTATCACTACATACGTTGCCTATTTTGCGCGCGTTGTTGCAAGAGTTCTTGTGCTTTAGGTAATCGACTGAAGTCAACAACGACAACGACAAAATCTTTTCCAGATGGGCTCTTCAGGAAGGCCTGCAGTGCCCGCTTGGTCGGAGCGCATGGAGAACACCAGTCCGCAAAGTACTCAACTATTAAATACTTGTGACGCGGGAGATCCCGGTAGTGAATTGGTGACCCTGAAGTGTAGTGCAACCCACTGAAGTGTTCTTGCATATCCTCCCCGTAGACCTTGACCTTACAATCAGGCGGAGGACCTAGCGAGCCAGGAGCTGAAGGCGTGTCTGATACACAGCAGAAAGCCTCGCCTGCAAGTTTCTTGACCTCGCGCAAATCTCGCGGCCAGTTTATTCTGTCGATCAGCTTGCCCGTATTGTCGTAGAGATGTAAGCGTGGAAAAGTGAGCCTCTTTATTGCCACAATTTGCTCATCACTATAAGTGCCTACGAACTCGCGCTTAATTCCAGCAGTCGATGGTAAAGCGACGAACAGTGCGGGCACAGCAATGAGAAAGTGTCTTCTCGATTCTGATGGGATTATTTTGGAAGCGCGTTTTTGCTGCATGCAGAATTTCTCCTATCTAAAGATATCCATGTTCACGGTTACTTGTTCAGAAGGTGCAGCACTCTAACAATACTTATCTTAATCTTTTTACTGCCAAGAAAAAACCCGCCTAAGCGGGTTTTTTGTTTTGACTCAGCCAAAAATTATTTTAGCTTGGTCTCTTTGTACATCACATGCTTACGGGCGACGGGATCGAATTTGCTGATCTCCATTTTTTCCGGCATGGTTTTTTTGTTTTTGCTGGTGGTGTAGAAATGGCCGGTGCCGGCGCTGGATTCCAATTTGATTTTGTCGCGTTTGCTTGCCATGGTCGGTTCTCCTTAAAGCTTTTCGCCACGGGCGCGCAGGTCTGCGAGCACGGAGTCAATGCCGTTTTTGTCGATGGTGCGCAGGCCGGCGTTGCTTAGGCGCATGCTCACCCAGCGGTTTTCGCTCTCAACCCAGAACTTGCGATATTGCAGGTTAGGCAAAAAACGACGCTTGGTTTTGTTGTTGGCGTGAGAAACATTGTTCCCTACCATCGGCTTTTTGCCGGTAATCAGACAGACTCGTGCCATGATGCAACTCCGTAACTCGTTGATTTAATTGAATAATTTATAAAACACTTCGACCTAAAGCCGAAACAAGACCGCGATTATAGCTGATTTTTCCCGTCCGACTCAAGGATTCGATGCTGAAAACAAATACGCAATTTTGCAGCAAGCAGTCCAACACTACTGCACCAAAAATGTCGCTTTATCGACATCAGTCGCCTTTCTTGATGAGCTACCTACAGTACCCAGCACAGAGGTTTGCAATATATTTTTTCCGACAATAAGCGATGATCCAGCAGTATCGAACACGGCCCGACGCCGATTCGGTTCAAGGCTCTTAAAATTCGGCGTGACATCTGCACCGTTGAGGGTTGCTTTGAATGTGGATTGGATAACGTTTTCGCCATTCTGAGAAAAAATAATATCAACGACGACCGGCCTTGAATAAAGCCCGCCATCTTTGAAGTTGGCAAACACCAAAAAACCGTCGACAGCAGGCCTTCGCCCACCGGTAGCAATCGCATCATCCTTTGATGGTCCAGCCACATTGCCGATTTTCTTGTTTTTGGGGAAAGGGGGTATTACAGGCTCTTGCCCTTCTGGGAAGTCTATGCCTTCAATCGGTATTGGCACCCACCCGCCAACATAGTAAATGCTGGGAGACGGTGGATAAGCGCTCTGAAAACTGAATCCGGTCAATGTTGTTCCCGGCGCCACTGCGAATTTACTTGGCACCCCTTGCCCATAATCAACGAAGCCAGAAGGTAATTCAAATCCTTCCTCCTCACAGGCACAAAAACTGACCATGCTCTCGTCACGAAAGATCGAACCTGACCAACCCTTAGGTACCATTAAATTTATTATATTTGCACCTTTAAGTGGAATGTAAAACGTATCAGCCTATTTTTTTGAATCACCATAGTTAGTAACAGAATATTTGTATGTATAAAGACCTGTATTGGCGTCCAGCGAAGTAGTTCCAGTCAACACAGCGTTAACATCAGCCGATATAAAAGTCTGGCCGTGAACTAGCAAAGTAAATAGGCTCATACCTAAAATTACACTCATTCGCAATATATTCATGATCTTTCCCTTAGTTAGTTTTAGGACTATTCATTAGTAGGAAATTCCCTTACATGCCAGTGCGGCGCCGGCGGTCCATGGATCAATAGTGGTCCAATAATTCCTGACACCAGCAACGCTTCTCTAAGGAATGTTGCGCGAGTGCTAGGTGGTGTCCTTATATCGGCAACCACCCCAATGCGATGTTCGAGGTGCGGCGGTGACCAATTACCATATATATCAAACAACCCACCCCATTTTAGGCTTATGTCATTTATAGCGAGTTTCGGCGCTAAGGTTGACCCAAAATATTTGAGATAGTAACCATAAGCTGTGCTTTTTAATTTTTCAAGGAACGAAGCAGATCCCCAGCGATTTGAAGAATGTTCTCCAGTAGCGCCAACCGAATCGTAGTAAATATTCCCATCTAGATTGACTAAGTCGGGAACCTTTGTAGTAAATGAAAAATACTGCCCTGCAAAGCAACTAAAAGTATGATATTGGTTTGAACAACTAGCATCGGAAAAAACTTTCCCTGAAACTTCGGGCGAAGTATATTCTACGACAAAGCCATTAGCTGTCGGCCCAGTATTACCGATTAATGGGAATAGATTGCCTAACGGACGATCATCAGTGTCGTGGTCGTGTCCACCTGAATTTGGATCACGCCGGAGAGGTTGCAATTCAAATTGGACATCGCTAATTACCAAGCCGGTTTGATAATCTGCTGCGTAGATTGTCACTTTTGTCTTGACTTCTCGGCCTAATCGCTTGTTGCTCGGTTCTGCAGCCAATAGCACCGGCCTCTCGAATTCAAATCCTGGAGGGGGGGGGATGTGCGCTTGCGGAGTTAGTCCATTTAATTTTAATTGCCTAATATCATTTATGTGTTTCGGGTTTAATCCACCTAGCAATCTGGTTTCAATGGACTCAACAATCAGAAGTTGCTGAGCATTGATACTACTAATAGGGAAAAAGTACAGGATAAACACGAGGATTGAAGCAAACATTTTAGTTTCGAACATTTTTCCCTCCTTGTATTAAATTTCAAGCTAAGATTTTAGGCGATTCAATTGATATTTCTACGATGGCTTTACGGCAGCGCTTACCGTAATTTAACTGTAGTCTATGGTTTTTAGTTTGTCTAGCCCAAACCCAGAAATGATCATATCTATTTGATTTAGATATATTTTTATTAAAAATCTCTAATATTCAAAGATGGCTCGACCCCTAAATTAAAGTAAACCCCTCTCTGCAAATGAGAGAACACCTCCGACCCCAACAATAAAATGATCGAGCACGCTGACATCGATAAGCCTCAATGCTTGTTTGAGCGCACGCGTCAGGTCTTCATCCGCGCGCGAGGCTTCGGCGACACCGGAGGGATGGTTGTGCGCGAAGATGACGGCGGCAGCGTTATGGTACAGGGCACGCTTCACTACTTCACGCGGATAAACGCTGGTTTGGGTGAGCGTGCCGGAAGACAGTTCTTCCACTTCGACCACGCGATGTTGCGCGTCGAGAAAGATACCGAGGAAGACTTCATGATGTTTGGATTGCAGAGTCAGGCGCAAATAATCGCGCACGGCTTGCGGCGAGTTGAGTAAATGCGGTTCGCGCATTTTTTCTTGCAGCGCGCGACTGGCCATTTCCAGCACGGCCTGGAACTGTACGTATTTCGCCGGGCCCATGCCGTTCACCTCGGTGAACGCGGCTTGCGACGCGCTGAAGATGCCGGATAAATTATCAAAGCGTTTGAGCAACTCGCGCGCCAGATCGACCGCGCTTTTGCCCACCACGCCGGTGCGCAGGAAGATCGCCAACAGCTCAGCGTCGGACAAACTGGCCGCACCTTTGCTCAACAGTTTTTCCCTCGGACGGTCGTCTTCG
>JBAVXA010000072.1:0-16801 GCA_049698095.1 Burkholderiales bacterium | reverse complement strand
ATCTACTTGCTTCGACGCCGCGCCAGGTTTATCTAC
Organism: Burkholderiales bacterium; assembly: GCA_049698095.1. Taxonomy (GTDB): domain Bacteria; phylum Pseudomonadota; class Gammaproteobacteria; order Burkholderiales; family JBEEJL01; genus JBEEJL01. The sequence continues at coordinate 16,765 of JBAVXA010000072.1, read as the reverse complement.
AACGGTTGCTCGATTTGCCGACGCCGCATTATTTACATCTGCCCGTTGCGGTGAATGAACGAGGAGAAAAGCTGAGCAAACAAACCCTTGCGGCCGCGGAAAGCGCCGGCAACCCGGTGGCATCGTTACTCGCGGCGCTGAACTTCCTCGGCCAGAAGCAACCAGATACGTCGCTAAACCTTGGTGAATTGTGGAGTTGGGCGGAAAACCATTGGGCGAGGGAAAACATTCCCCATTTACGCAGCCAACTGCCTGAAATTCGCGTTTCGTCGTAGACTATCTGCATTCCGTCGCTCAGGGCTTGTTCAGTCCGAACCTGTCCGCGATGATAACCTTATCTTTACCCGACCCCCGATACCATGAAACCTGAAATCGCCATTATCAAAACCAAATCGGCCGCGCGTTGGCTAATCCCCCTGATCATGCTGGCCATTTTGTTGGCCAGTGGCGCGGCATGGATGGTGAAGAATAAAAATAAAAGCAGCGCGGCCGAAGCCAAGCCTGCGGACAAACCTCTGGTCATGGAACTCGCGTCGCGGGATATCGCCACCGTGACCAGCAAAGAGCTTCGCTCGAACCTGACCTTTTCCGGTACGCTCACGCCGCTCAACCAGACTACCGTGAAATCCAAGGTCGCGGCAGAAGTACGCCAGATGACGGTCCAGGAAGGCGATAAAGTGGCGCGCGGGCAAGTCATCGCGCAACTTGATGTCGCCGACCTGAAAGCAAAACTGGCCGCGCAACAGGCATCGCTTGATGAAGCGCGTGCACGGCTGGCGCTGGCTGAAAAGAACCGCCAGACCAACCTAGCCCTGCTGAACCAGAAATTCATTTCTCAGAATGCATACGACGGCATTGCCAGCAGCGCCGATGTCGGCCAGGCGACGGTACGTGCGGCCGAAGCGCAGTGGCAGATCGCCCGACGCGCCATGGACGACGCCGTAGTGCGCGCACCGATGGACGGGATTATCAGCAAACGTTTTGTGCAGCCCGGCGAAAAAATAAATTTCGATTCACCGCTGGCCTCGATAGTCAGTCTCGATCAAATGGAGCTTGAGGCGCCGGTACCGGCGAGCGAGATTCCGCGCGTAAAAACCGGGCAGTCAGTGGAGTTCAACGTCGACGGCTTCGCCGGTCGAACTTTCGTCGGCAAAGTGGCACGTATCAATCCTGCAGCGGAAAACGGTAGCCGTTCGATTGTTGTCTATGTAACCGTCAACAATGACGACAACGCGCTCAAGGGAGGCATGTTCGCCAAGGGAAATATCACGCTGGAAAAATCCATTGCTGTTCCGGTGGTGCCGCTTTCCGCGTTGCGCGAGGAAAAAGGGCAAACCGTGCTGCATCAAGTCGTCGACGGAAAGATCGTTGCGCAGCCGGTAAGCGTCGGGGTGCGCAATGAAGATGAAGGCGTGGCGGAAATCAAATCCGGCGTGAATTTGGGCGCCGTTGTCATAGCGGCAAAACTCGATAGCATCAAACCGGGGACGCTGGTGAGTCTACCCAGAATCGATGCCGTAGCATCCGAAGACAAAAAACCGGCAGCCGCCATCAATTAAATTATTAAATTTAATCATATAGTTACTGAAAGCGCTTATTAGCCATGTGGATCACACGCGTCAGCATTAACCACCCGGTATTTGCCACCATGGTCATGGCCGCGCTAATGGTGATGGGCTTGTTTTCTTATCAGCGTTTACGCATCGAGCAAATGCCTGACGTTGCCCTGCCTGGCGTATTCATCAATGTAAGTTATCCGGGCGCGGCGCCTGAAGCAGTTGAAAATGACATTACCAAGCCGATCGAAAACGAACTCAACACCATCAACGGCGTGAAACGCATGCGCTCCAATTCCTATGAGGGGCGCAGCGAAACCTACGTCGAGTTTCGTCTCGAAGCAGATATCAATAAAGGGGTGCAGGATGTGCGCGACAAAATGGCGCTCATTCGCCCGAGCTTTCCCAAGGATGCGAAAGACCCGCTGATTGGACGCTTCAATAATGATAACGCCCAACCTGTCGTTTCGCTGGCGGCGAAGTCGAGCAACCTGAGCCTGCGCGATCTCACCACCTTAACCGAACAGATGATTGTCAAGCGATTCCAGAACGTGCCGGGTGTGGGCCAGGTCCAGGTATGGGGCGGCGTGCCAAGGCAAATTATCATCAGCGTCAAGCCGGCGCAAATGCAGGCGCAAAGTATCGGTATCGATCAGGTGATAGCTGCGATCCAGAGCGCCAACCAGGACATGCCCGCCGGCAACATTATTAGCAATGCCAACGAACAACTGGTGCGGCTGGACGGAAAGATTAAGGATCCCAAGGGTTTTAACCGTATCATCGTCGCGCGTCGCGCCAACGGACCGGTGTATCTTGAGCAAATCGCCGACGTTATCGACGGCCAGGCCGAGCAAAACTCCATTTCCAGAATCAACGGCCAGCCAGCGATAAGCATAGACATACAAAAAATCCAGGACGCGAACATCGTCGACGTCGGTGAAGGCATCAAAAAAGCAACAGAAGAACTGAATAAATCACTGCCCGCCGGGACTGAGTTGAAAATCATGCAGGCCAACGTCGACTGGATCAAACAGTCGGTTGATGGTGTGAAAGAAACGATTATCGAGGGCGCGCTGCTCACGGTGTTCATCGTATTTCTGTTCCTGCATTCATGGCGCAGCACAATTATCACCGGACTGACTTTGCCGATTGCGGTCGTTTCGTCGTTTATCGCCATGTACGCGCTGGGGTTTACCCTGAATTTCATGACCTTGATGGCGCTGTCGCTTTGTATCGGCCTGTTGATTGACGATGCCATTGTCGTGAGGGAGAACATCGTTCGGCATCTCGCGATGGGCAAAGACCACGACACTGCGGCGCGTGACGGCACCGACGAAATCGGACTTGCCGTAATGGCAACCACCTTCGCCATCGTTGCCGTATTCATTCCGGTCGCGTTCATGAGCGGCGTGATTGGGCGTTTCTTCCTGCAATTCGGCATCACCGTCACAGTTGCAGTGTTGGTTTCGTTGTTTGTCAGCTTTACCCTCGATCCGATGCTTTCATCGAAATGGCATGACCCGACCGAGAACCGATTCAACAGAATGCCATGGCTGGGCGCCATCATGCAGAGGATTGAAAGTGCCATCGAATGGCTGCACCATGTCTACGGTCGCCTGCTTGCCCGCGCGCTGCAATGGCGCAAAACAACTTTGCTGATAGCGTTGCTGACCTTTGTCGGCAGCCTGTTGCTGGTTCCCTTGATCGGCACCGAATTCGTCCCGGAAACCGATCAAGGGCAGGTATCGTTCAAATTCACCATGCCGGTCGGCTCCGGCCTTGCATACGCCGATGCAAAAACGCAGCAGGTGGAAAATATTTTACGCAGCGAGTTTCCGGAAATCGACACCATCAGCGCCAACGTTGGTGGCGGGGAGGGAAGAAACACTTCTCGAATCGAAGTCAAATTGCTGGATAAGAGAAAACATGTGCGCCGTTCGCAAAAAGATTTCGAGAGTGCCGTTCGCACACGCCTCAAATCGGTTGCCGGGATCGAATTGACGGTGGGCTGGGGAACGCCGATTTTCGTCAGCATGCTCGGCCCATCGCCGGAAAAACTTACGGAAATCACCCGCGATACGATGGAAAGAATTGGGAAAATCAAGGGTATCATCGATTTGGAGAGCAGCCTCAAAGCACAGAATCCGGCAATTTCCATTCGCGTCAACAATGAGTTGGCGAGCGATATGGGGTTATCGGTAGCGCAGATCGGAAGTGCGGTGAGGCCGTTTATCGCCGGCGACGTCGTCAGCCGCTGGCTTGCGCCCGACGGGCAAAACTACGATGTCAACGTCCAGTTGCCGAAATCGGAGCGGCAAAAATCGAGCGACCTCGGGGAATTGTATATCACCAGCAGCCGGCCAAATGCCGACGGCACGCCGCGCATGGTGCCATTGCGGCAAGTGGTTGAATTGGTACCGTCTTCCAGCCCACAGGTAATTAAACGTCAGGACCTGCAACGCCGCGTCAGCATTTATGCCAATGTCGAAGGCAGACCTGCTGGCGACGTCGGCACCGAAGTCGACAAACTGGTAAAGACCATTCAATTACCACCCGGTTACCGCTTCGATATCGGCGGCCAGACACAGGAAATGCAGGAATCTTTTTCGGCCGCCGTTGCCGCCCTGGGTATGGCGGTAATATTCATTTATTTGATTCTTGCCTCCCAATTCGGCAGCTTCCTGCAACCCATTGCAATCATGGCCTCGCTGCCGCTTTCGCTCATCGGGGTATTTCTCGCATTGCTGGTTACTGGCAGCACGCTGAACGTTTTTTCCATTATCGGCTTCATCATGCTCATGGGTCTCGTTACCAAGAATGCCATCCTGCTGGTCGATTTCACGAATCAGGCACAACGGGAAGGCAAGACACAATACGACGCCATCATGACTGCCGGTCAGGTCCGACTGCGCCCAATCATGATGACGACTATGGCGATGATTTTCGGCATGCTGCCGATGGCAATCGGCCTCAGCGAAGGCGCCGAATTGCAGACCTCGATGGGGCGCGCGGTAATTGGCGGCGTGATCACCTCAACATTGTTAACACTGGTGGTGGTTCCAGTCGTCTACTCGTACCTCGACACCTGGGGCCGGCGTATCGCGGCGCGAATTAGCCGCAGGAAACCAGGCGCCACGGTTCCTCAAACCTGAATATCAGCTGGGGCGGCCATTTTCCCATCCCCGCGGGCAAAATTGCCGTGGGAAAATCGGCCGTTATTGCTTGGCTCAGCCGCCTGTTGCTGTGATAATGGAAGATTAATGTCGTCCGGATTCCTGTGCGCCCATTCCGGACCCGACAGGATTCAAAAAATATCCATTATATGGCATTCGACAAACCCTCTGTTCCGTCGCTCCATCCCCAGTCGTCCGGGGTGGTGCCTTATCTGCCGCTGATTCTCGCGCTAACGGCCGGGCTCATGCTGACTGCATTATTGTTCCTTATGGTACGAGATTGGGAAAATGAGCGCACGCGGCACAGTTTCAGAGAGGCCGCCTCGGTACGAATGCGTGCAGCGCAGGACAATTTGAGGGTAGCGATCGACGACGTGGAAAGTTTGCGTGATTTTTTTGTTGCTACCGGTTTCGAACCGAGCCGCGACGCGGTACACGCGTTCACCGCCCCGACCCTCGCCCGACACCGCTGGTTACACGCTTTGAGTTTTAATCGGCTGATAAGCGATGACCAACGAGCAAACTTCGAAAAAACGATGCAGATTGCCATTGCGGGATTCCGCATTACCGAGCGCGATGCAGAGGGAAAGCTGATCGCCGCAGCGAAGCGCCCGGAATATATTCCGGTCGTTCAGATTGAACCGGTGGCGGGAAATGAACAGGCATTGGGTTATGATATTTTTTCTGATCCCGTGCGACGGCAGGCCATTACCGAAGCGCGGAGTTCCGGCCGGACTTTCGCAACCGGGAGAATCAAACTGGTGCAGCTTGCGCGGCCAGACCAATTCGGCTTCTTGATTTTTAGTCCCTTATTTGCCAAGGATGTCCCTGCGGACGCGTCGACAAATCGATTTGTCGGGTTTGCTGTCGGCGTGGTCCGCGCGAACGACATCGTCGCTGCGTCGGGCGATGCTCCGAAAGATATAATTCTACAGTTGATTGACCGCTCCGCCGCGCTGGGTGAGCAACAACTGGCAGCTTCCGAGGACGCCGCCGGACCACCCGCGCAGAGCACCTTACTGTCCGACGAAAACGTGTTGCGCGTTGAACAACCGATTAACATCGCGGGACGCGATTGGCGAATCATCGCTACCCCTGCCGCCGGAAAATATGGCACTCAATCCAGTTGGCTGACCTATGCAAGTCTGTTGACCGGGCTGCTATTCACCGCTTTGTTCAGCATGGTGACGCAGCGTTCGTTCGCGCTTTGGCGAACCAACGACAAATTATCGACTGAAATCGGCGAGCGCAGACATGCGCAGCACGCGCTGGCAGAAAGTGAAAACCAGTTGCGTCTGGTTACCAATGCAATGCCTGCTGTCATTTCGTATATCGACAAAGAATCGCGAGTGCGATTTCATAATAAGGCATTCAGCCGCTGGATCGGCAAGACGGACGCGGAGATTACTGGCCGGCAACTCGAAGAAGTCCTGCGGCCTGCGGATTTCGCCTCCCTGATTCCGCATATCAACTCCGCGTTCCATGGCAAGCGGCAGGATTATGAGCGCACCGTTTATCAAAACGACGGCACGCCTCCGATGCACGCAATGATTAACCTGATTCCGCATTTCGATGAGGAAAATCAGGTAGCCGGCGTCTTCTCCATGACAACCGACATCAGTGCCCGCAAGAAAATGGAAGACGAGTTGGCCGCCGAAAAAGAGCGCGCGCAGGTCACGCTGGCCTCGATCGGCGAGGGTGTGGTCACGGCTGACGCCGCCGGCAACCTTGTTTACATGAACCCCGTGGCAGAAGAATTGATCGGCACTAATCTCGACAACGTGCGCGGCAAACCGGTTAATCAGGTGTTCAGTTTGATCAGCGAACGTGAGCGCGAGCCGCTGGAAAATCCATTGCTGCGCTGCATCCGCGAGAAGCAGGTGGTTGGGCTCGACGATCAATCCGTTTTGTTACGGCTCGACGGCACGGAATATCCGATTGATGATTCGACCGCGCCGATCCTTGATAACTCAGGCCAAATCATGGGCGCAGTCCTGGTGTTCAGCGACGTGTCACAGCAGCGCTTTTTATCGCGCCAGCTTTCGCACCAGGCTTCTCACGACCCGTTAACCGGTCTGATAAACCGGCGCGAATTTGAAGAAAGACTGAAGCGCGCAATCGCAGAAGTGCGCGGTGGCAAGCTCCAGCATGTTTTGTTCTTTATGGATCTTGATCAATTCAAAGTCGTAAACGATACCTGCGGCCACGTCGCCGGCGATGCGTTGCTGCGCCAGATCAGCGCTGCATTCGAGCACGAATTGCGCCACAGCGATACGCTGGCTCGTCTCGGCGGCGACGAATTCGGCGTGCTGCTGCAGCATTGCCCGACGGAACAGGCGCTGCAAATCGCCGACCAACTTCTAAATGCAGCGCGGGATTTACGCTTCACCTGGAACGGGCGGGTGTTCCCAATCGGCGTCAGTATCGGTATGGTCGCCATCACCAGCGATTCCGAATCGCATACTGAAATCATGCGTTCTGCCGATGCGGCATGTTACGTGGCGAAGGACCGCGGCCGCAATCGCGTTCAGCAATTCCAGCCAAACGACGCCTTTCTTGCGCGCCGCACCGGCGATATGCAGTGGTTCACGCGGATTGGGCAGGCGTTGGAGGAAAACCGTTTTGTCCTGCACGGTCAGCCGATACGTGCGCTGTCGAAAAGCACGGCGGATGATGCGTATGTCGAAGTACTGGTGCGCATGAACGGCGAGGACGGTCAGTTGATTTCCCCCGGGGCTTTTATCCCGGCTGCCGAGCGATACAATCAGATGCCGCTGCTTGATCGCTGGGTGGTGAGCAACGCCGTTGCCTGGTATGCCGAGCAATTACATAGCAAGCGCCATGTCAAACTGCCTACTTTGGGAATTAATTTGTCCGGCGCCAGCGTGAGCGACGCGGGTTTTCTCGAGTTTATTCGTACTACGCTTAAGGCGCGCGATGTCCCGGCCCGCGCACTTTGTTTTGAAATAACCGAAACTGCCGCGATTACCCATATGAAACGTGCCGTACGGTTTATGAACGAACTGCGCGAAACCGGGTGCCGTTTCGCGCTGGACGATTTCGGTAGCGGCATGTCGTCGTTTGCTTACCTGAAGAACCTGCCGGTGGACTTCATTAAGATCGATGGCAATTTCGTGCGCGAAATGCATGAAGATGTGGTTGATCTCGCCATGACCGAAGCTATCAACCGTATCGGCCATGTAATGAATATTCCCACCATCGCCGAGTCTGTGGAAAATAAGGAAACGCTGGAGATGCTGGAGGAACTCGGCGTAAATTATGCACAGGGTTATCATATTGCCAGACCAATGTTGCTCGACCAATTGCTGGTGGAGCCGGCAAAAATCCTGGTAGCCAAGGCACGTTGATTTAGCGGCAGCAACGCGCTGCTGAAAATTCATGCAGATACCGACTGAAATGAATCAGCCAAAACGCCACGCTTCATTTTGGCTGATGGCGATGCCCATGTTGTTCGTCCTGTTATGGAGCACCGGTTTCATCGGCAGCCGTTACGCCACGCCATATGCCGAGCCTCTCACTTTTCTCGCCTTGCGCATGGCAATTGTGACCTTGGTTTTGCTGCTTACGGTAAAGCTAACCGGGGCACCCTGGCCGGACAATATTGTCGACGCCCGCAATGCGATGGTTGCCGGCCTATTGGTTCATGCCGGTTATCTCGGCGGCGTGATGTGCGCACTGAAGAATGGTATGCCGGTGGGACTGGTCGCTTTGATTACCTGCCTGCAACCGATACTCACCGCTTTGGCCGCCGGACCGCTATTCGGCGAAAAGATCACCGCGCGCCAATGGTGGGGATTGCTGCTCGGATTACTTGGTGTAGGGTTGGTCGTCGGCAGCAAGCTGCAATCAACTCATGCGCCAACTCTGCTCGGAATGGCCCAATCCGTATTTGCATTGTTGTCTATTACCGCCGGCACGCTGTACCAAAAACGACATGGCGGTAATATGGATTTGCGTACGGGCGGCGTGATTCAATACGGCACATCAGGTTTCGTGCTAGGCGTTCTGGCGAGAATGACGGAATCCATGCACATTGATTGGCAACCAGAATTTATTTTTGCACTGGCCTGGCTGTGTATCGTCCTGTCATTGGGGGCGATCAGTCTCCTGTATTTGCTTATACGGCGCGGCGCGGCCGGTAGGACTGCGAGTCTGTTTTACCTGGTGCCTCCAGTGACGGCGCTGTTGGCGTTTTTTCTGTTCGACGAAGCGCTGACATTTTCGTCTCTATCCGGCATGGCAATATGCGCGCTCGGGGTAGCCCTGGTAATGCGTAAAAGCGCAGTTTAATCCCCGCGTTGCCCCTGCCTGTTGGCGAAAAATATCAATATAATCATATGAGTTACTCGAATATCTAACGGAGCAGAAAATGACGACCTTGGTAGTGGTAAAAAAAGCGGGCTACGTTGCTATCGCTGGCGATTCGCTCACCACTTTTGGCGGAGTGAAACTATTGCCTGAGTATGATAAATCGCATGACAAGATTCTGCATGCACACGGCAGCTATTTCGGCATCGCCGGCAGCGCGGCGCATCATCTGGTGATGGAGAGCATCCTCAGCAAAGGCGGCGAGATGAAATTCGGCAGCAAGATGGAAATTTTTGAGACCTTTCGCAAACTCCATCCCGTGCTGAAGGAAGAGCATTTCCTCAACCCGAAGGAAGAAGAGGACGACCCGTATGAATCAAGCCAGCTGACCTCTCTGATCGCGAACAGGGCGGGCATCTTCGGTGTGTATTCCATGCGAGAGGTTTTCGAATTCGACCGTTTCTGGTCCATCGGCTCGGGCCGCGAGTTCGCCCTGGGTGCCATGTTTTCGCAATACGACAAACTCAAAACTGCAGAAGAAGTGGCCCGGGCAGGCGTCGAAGCGGGCTGCCAATTTGACACCAGTTCCTGCATGCCGATGAGCGTTTACAAAATAAGATTGGCGAAATAAATACCCGCATGTCCAGCGATGAATTGAACTCAGGCGTTCGCATCGATAAATGGCTGTGGGCGGCGCGCTTCTACAAAACCCGCGCGCTCGCCGCCACGGCGGTTGATGGCGGCAAAGCCACGTTAAATGGAGAACGCGCCAAGCCGGCAAAATTACTCAAACCGGGTGATCGAATTTCACTGCGCCAAGTGCCTTTCGAGCGGCATCTGATTGTGCGCGGATTATCCGACCAGCGAGGTTCGGCCAATATCGCGCAAAAACTGTACGAAGAAACGCCCGAGAGCATCGCAGCACGCGCGATCCTCGCCGAGCAGTTACGCGCGCAGCCTGAACCAGTATTCAAGGGCCGCCCGACCAAAAAAGCGAGGCGGCAAATCATCAAGTTCATTTCGGAAGAATAATGCCGGCAGGGCAAAAAAAACGGTGTCTGTTGGCACAGACACCGTGAGTTGCGTTTGCCTCGTATTGCAACCACGGTCAGACGAATAATCAGCCCATGATTTTTCGTAACATGGCAAGGCCCTGCTCGAGTCCAGCGCTGTCGGGCAATTCACCGGTCGGAGTTACTTTATCCACCGCTTGAGGCAGGATCTTCGCGAGTTGACCCGCCACGTCCTGCGGGTCGATGCCGAATTTCTGTGCAATTGCTGCAATCTGGTCCGAGCCTAACGCGGCCTGAATCTGGTCGCCATTTACCGGAATATTAGACCCAGTACCGACCCACGATTTCACCGACTCTCCCAAGCCACCTTTGGATAGCGTCCCGAGCAGGCCTTGTAAACCGCCGGACTGAGGATTCGTCATCATGCCCATCACCAAGTCGAGCATCGGATTACCCGTGCCGCTCGCCTGGCCCGCAGCTTGACCCGCCGCCTGGCCGCCACCGCCCATAGCTTTGCCAATCACTTGTCCAATCAATCCGTCGAGTAATCCCATACTTGCCTCCTGAAAAAAATTAAGCCATCAATAAGAAACTTTTCGCGGCAGTTTTTTTGCCTGTGCCACCCAGTCACTTACCTTGCTGAGCGCGGCCACCACGCGTACCAACTTCTTTTCTTCGTTGGCCTTTACCATCGCCGGATGCAGATTTTCCGGTTTACGCTGCGCCAGTTCCGCGATGGTGTCAACGCCAGCCGCTTCGAGTAATTCGGCATATTGCCCCCCAACGCCTTTGATGCGAAACAAGTCGGCATGATTTACCCATTTGAGAATATATTTCCCGCTGATGCCGGTTTTACCTTCAATGTCTTTGCGGCCAGCCGGTGTCGCGCCTTTTTCAAGCAGCGCTTCGACCGTGCCGATGCCGGCTGCCTTCAGTTTCTGGGCGTAGGAATCGCCTACGCCTTCAATATCAACAATGCTGGTCATATGCTCCCTCCAGATGAATTGTGTTGGAACCCCGCCGACGCAATCGGCACCATCAGCATTATTCTCCCCCCAGGTACGGAATTCAAGACGAATAGGCACTGCGCACAATTTTTCACATATTCTGCTTGTCAGAGAACCTCAGTCCCATTTTGTTAACTGCTTGTTTTATATGCGCCATGGCGTCAGCTACCTGGCCAGGCTCCCCGCGCACGGAAAGCTCGATAATGCGGCCGCCGCCCCGTACAAATTGCGGCAGACTGGAGAGTTTGAGCTGATCGTAGTTTGTCACGACGTGATTCATCAGGTCGAGCAAATCGCTTTCATTGACATTTTCAATGACGATGATTTTTTCATCGCGCGGCGCCGGATGAAACAGGTGTTTGTAATTCGTTTCGAGCACCCACTCCATCATCGGCCAGGACATTTCGGGAAATCCTGGCAGGAAATAATGCTTGCCGATACTGAACCCCGCGATCCGATTGAACGGATTCGGGATCATCTCCGCGCCTTGCGGAAAATCCGCCATGATGACGCGCTTGGGGTAACTGTCTGCGCCGAAGCGTGCAACAATCTCCGCTTCAGCGCCGGCGTGTCGCACGACCGGCACGCCCAGCGCTGCCGCCGCACTTTGGCGCGTGTAATCGTCGGGCGTTGCGCCGATACCGCCAAACGAAAATACGATGTCGTCTGTGGCGAACGTTCGTTGCAGCGTTGCAGCGATGCGCGCGGGTTCGTCGCCAATATACTCTGCCCAGCTTAATTCCAATCCGCGCAACTTCAGCGTGTCGATGACTTTGGCAAGATGTTTATCCTGTCGCTTGCCTGAAAGTATTTCATCACCAATGATGATTGCGCCGAACGACATGGCGATTCCTTTGCAAATAAACCGCACCATACCTTATTCGATATATTGGCGCCAGATAACAGCAACGATGAAGGCGGATTTATTGTCTGGCAACAATGATGGCGTATGATGTGACTTGGCGGGTCCTGCGTTCATGGCACGATCAAGTAGGACGCCAATTAAGATAAAAATATTTAATAAAATCAAATGGTTATTAATAGCAGAGTGCCCTTGAAAATAACGCTGAAATAACAGAAAACCCTTTATGGACCCACTTATCCTTGCGCGCGTGCAGTTTGGTGCCAATATCACCTTCCATATTTTATTTCCAACGCTGACCATCTCGTTGGCGTGGATGTTATTGCTGTTCAAACTACGCTTTAACCGCACCGGCGATACGAAATGGATGGAGGCTTACGCATTCTGGGTAAAAATTTTCGCGCTGACGTTTGCACTCGGCGTCGTGAGCGGAATCACCATGAGTTTTCAGTTCGGCACCAATTGGCCGGGCTACATGGAAACCGTCGGCAATATCGCCGGGCCCTTGTTAGCCTACGAAGTCATGACCGCATTTTTTCTCGAGGCGACTTTTCTGGGGGTCATGCTGTTCGGCATGAAACGCGTGTCGAATCGCATCCACACCATGGCAACTATCCTGGTGACATTGGGCACATCGCTGTCGGCTTTCTGGATACTCGCGCTGAACTCGTGGATGCAAACCCCTGCCGGACATGAAATGATCAACGGCAAAGCCCACGCCGTGAGTTGGCTGGCGATTATTTTCAATCCATCGTTCCCCTACCGCTTTTCGCACATGATGACCGCCTGCGCGCTATCCGGAGCATTTCTGGTTGCGGGTATTTCCGCCTACCGATGGCAACGCGGCGACAAAGCGCCGAGTGTTATGGCTGCACTCAAAACCGCGGTATACGTCGCCGCGCTGTTCATTCCGTTGCAAATTCTCCTCGGCGATATGCATGGGTTAAATACGCTGAAATACCAGCCGGCGAAAATCGCTGCCATCGAAGCCGTATGGGAAACCGAGCGGGGCGCGCCGCTTCTCCTGTTCGCGCTGCCTGACGAGTCCGAGCGCAAAAACCATTTTGAAATTGCCATCCCCAAACTTGCAAGCATGATCCTGACGCATGAAATGGATGGCGAAATAATAGGCCTGAATGAATTCAAGGATAAGCACCCGCCCGTAGCTCCGCTATTCTGGGCGTTTCGCATCATGGTCGGTGTAGGTACGCTAATGCTCGCGGTATCGTGGTTTGCGGCATGGCAGCTGCGCAATCCGGCGGGACCATCAGTATGGGCGACCCGAGCTTTGGTGGCGATGACCTTCTCCGGCTGGGTCGCGACGGTCGCAGGCTGGTACGTGACAGAAATAGGCCGCCAGCCTTATCTCGTTTACGGGGTGCTGACCACAGCCAAAGCAGCGTCGAATGTCCCGAGTTCCCTTATCGCCACCACGCTCGCAATGTATCTCGTCATGTATGTCGCGCTCACTATCGCTTACGTTTCGGTGGTCTTTCATCTGGCGCGAAAAGCTGGGTATGTAAAAAATGAGGTCGAGGGCGCGAACATAATCAATTCCGGACCGTTACCGAAGGAGAGCCTGTCATGAATCAGATTTTCCAGGCCGAAGGGTTGCTACCTTTTATTTTTCTGCTGCTCATGGGTGTTTCCATGCTCGCCTACGTGCTGCTCGACGGCTACGACCTGGGAGTAGGCATCCTGCTACGCCGCGCGACCGACGAGCAGAAGGACATCATGATTTCTTCCATCGGCCCGTTCTGGGACGCCAACGAAACCTGGTTGGTTTTAGGAATAGGGATACTGCTGGTCGCTTTTCCGCTGGCGCACGGCGTCATCCTGACGTCGCTTTACCTGCCCGTTGCGCTGATGCTCATCGGCCTGACGTTTCGCGGTGTGGCATTTGATTTCCGTGTCAAAGCGCGCGCCCATCACAGGCCGTGGTGGAACCTTGCATTTTACGCTGGATCCCTTCTCGCATCATTCGCACAAGGGGTCATGCTCGGACTATACATAGTGGGCTTCAAATACGACTGGCTGTCGTTACTGTTCGCGCTCTTCACCGGGCTCAGCCTGCTGGCTGGATATGCGCTTCTCGGAGCGGGCTGGCTGATCATGAAAACAGAAGGCGCGTTGCAGCAACGATCGGTTTATTGGGCGCGGCGAACCTTGTGGCTCACCGCGTTGGGCGTGGCGGCCATCTCGATCATCACCCCGCTGGTAAGCCAGCGCATTTTCGACAAATGGTTTACCCTGCCGAACATTTTTTATCTAGCGCCGATACCTGCGCTCACGCTTATTCTGTTCGTCGCCACCGATCGTATCCTGCATCGCCTTCCGCAACAGCAAACGGCAGGCAATGATAAGTGGTGCTGGCTGCCGTTCGCCGGAACGGTCGGCATTTTCGTCCTAGCCTTTCTCGGCCTGGCGTACAGTTTATTTCCGTATCTCGTCGTCGACAGGATCGACATCTGGCAAGCCGCCAGTGCACCCGAATCGCTGATGGTTATTTTGATCGGCGCACTCGTCGTGCTTCCCGCGATCTTCGCTTATTCGGTATTTGCCTATCGAGTGTTCTGGGGCAAAGCAAGAGAATTGACTTATGATTAATAACTTATATTATTCAATTGGTTAAATAACCGGAGCTCAAACATTTCTGCTGGACTTTTATTGCTCTGAGCAACGCGAGAGGTTCGCTATTTTCGTGACAAATCGCTAACGCGAATTCCTCACTTCGTTCTAAAAGAGATTTTTTTATTTTGGCTCGGCGTTTAGTGCGGCGCGCTGTTTTGACAATTCTTCTGTGATCGATTCCGGCGTGACGTAATTCGGAAAACGGTTTTTAAACTCGGCGAGATTTCTTTCCGCCTCCTCGGTTTTACCTTCGCGCAACAGCGCTTCAATTTTCGCCAGCAAAGTTTGCGCCGCACCGTAGGCAGCAACCGTGGCAGAGTCCCCCAGCTGCCCGGATTTGCGCATTTCTTCCTGCGCGGTAACTGAATTTCGGCGGTTATCCGTTGTCGCGTCTGCTGCCACCGATTTTTTTGCTGCGCTGGCAGACGGACGCGCGGGCGGCGGCTGAATTGAGTCGGCCATCACGGTACCTTTTGCGGGCGCGGCGGAAGGCGCCGACGCAGTGGCAATCCTGGGTCTTTCTCCAACGGTATTATCGCCATTTGGCAGCCGTGTCACTGAAGCCGGGCCACCTTCTTTTCGGGCAACATTTTCAGTTTTATCGATGCGCGATAGCTCGCTTTGCGCCGGCATGTTGATCTCGGCTGCGGGTTCCACGCTTCTCCGGCCCTGCGCGGTCGCCGGAAACGATTGGGGAATTGTCGAAGGCGGTTCCGCTCCGGTCCGGCTCTCAAGCGAGGGAGACGCGGGCTTAGCACTATCGCGTGCGGCAGAATCAGCTTTTGCGGCTTTTCCATCGGGCGAAGGGACTGGCAACATTTTCTGTTTATTTCGTTCCACCGGCTCCAATTTGCGCACGCGCGGCGGCGCGGCGGCTGCGGGTAATTCGTCTGCCTGGATATCCACCGATTTCGGCGGCTCAAGGCTGTCGCCGCGTGAAGTCTTGCTTTCTTCGGCGACGATCATCGGCGCGGGAGCCAACGATGCCTGGTCGGCATTCTTTTGATAATCCACCATGGTCAGCGTCAGCGATGCGCTCACCACTAACACGGCTGCAATGGAAAAAGGTATTTGCCATTTGCGCCAGCCGTTCGTGCCGGAGGCGTAAGGGCGGGCATGGACTTCGCGGCGTGAAGCAGCCAGGATTGCCGAATCTACCTCGATTCCCGGCAGATCCATACCGATACTTTTATAAGAAGCGGATAAATGCGATTTACCAGCAAGGTACTCATCGAGGATCTTATCCTCTGCATGATTCATTTTCGGAGCCTTCATACCACCTCCTGCAAACCCTGGCGCAATTTACCCAACGCATAACGCAAACGGCTTTTCGCCGTTTCTACGCTCACGCTGGTGGCCGCCGCGATTTGTTCGACACTCATATCGGCTTCTTCGTGTAACAGGAACGCCTCGCGCTGCGCCTCCGGCAGGCCTTCAAGCAAACGCAGGAATGCCATCGCGCCCTGTCGGGCGGAAAGCAGGGCATCCGGCTGATTGCCGTCAGTCGCCGTGAGGTTATCCATATTGTCGCCGTCTTCGGTCTGTTGCGTGTAGGACTTCGGCACTTCGCGGCCCGTTTCGCGATAATGGTCGATCAGTCGGTTGTGTGCGACGCTGTATAAATAAGTGGAAAACCTGGCACGCACAGCATAAGACGCGCGAGCCTTGATCAAGTTCAACCACACTTCCTGGAAAAGCTCCTCTGCGATAGCGCGGGTGCGGCATTGCCTCAGCAAGTAGCGAAATACGCCCCCTTTGTGCCGTGCATACAATATTTCGAACGCAGCCGCTTCACCGTCGCGGTAACGCAACATCAACGCTTCATCGGTATCGTCGGCCGGGCTCATTGCCGCCAGTGTAGCGGACATTTTGCCCATCGCGAATATTGCAGAACGTGGCACGACCGCGGCTACCAGCGGCGCGGTGGATCCGGAACGAACTGATTGGGAAACGGGTTCACGGCGATTGGCGGCGTATAGGGAATCACCCCGCGCGAAATGAGATTGCGGTGACTGTCGTAATAAATACTGATGATTTCATCCGGAGTCGACGACGCGCGCTCGAACTTCACCGCTTGCACCGATGAATCAACGGTGCGCCCGTGGCCCGTTCCGAGAGATTTTTCCTTCAGGATCGGCGCATGGGCAATTCGCCCCGCGCTGTCCGCGCGGGATTCTGCAGCCTGCGTATTCGC
>JBAVXA010000071.1:0-1703 GCA_049698095.1 Burkholderiales bacterium | reverse complement strand
AAAGACCGTACGGCTTGGCAGCCGCGGCCGCCCAATCCGGAAAAGGAAGCGGAAATGCTCAACCTGCTGATGGCTAAACTGGGCACGCCGCAGCCAACTTCAGTAGCCGCTGTATCCGGCGCATCTGGCGCAGTTGCAAAAGCAGAAGAACGCGCCGTCTTGCGGAAAAGCCCGGACGGCGTCAGTTTGCTCGCAATAAACGATAACTTTGACCGCGCTTGGCGTCGCGTCGGCCTCTCGCTCGACCGCGTCGGATTCACTGTGGAAGATCGCGACCGTTCCAAAGGAGTTTATTTCGTGCGTTATACAGATCCGGAAGCAGAGGCTCTAGCGGCGAAAAAAGGCCTGCTTGACAGCCTGGCATTCTGGCGCCCGGATGAAAAAACCAAAGCGAAACCGTATCGCATTCACCTGAGCGGCGAAACCAATATGACCCAGGTCGTTGTTGAAAATGCCGATGGAGCAGCGGAAAAATCTGCGACGGCTGAGCGAATTCTTAACCTGCTGCTGGCGGAGTTGAAATAGGCATGCGTTTCGCGTCGCTCGGCAGCGGCTCGGAAGGCAACGCACTGATCGTCGAAGTTGCCCAGTCGCGCGTGATGCTCGACTGCGGTTTCAGTGTCAGCGAGACGCTCTTCCGCTTGCAACGCCTTGGGATAGAGGCGGAGCAACTCGACGGAATTGTGGTGACGCACGAACATTCCGACCATATCGGCGGCGTCGCGCGTCTGGCGCGGCGCTATGATATCCCGGTTTATTTCACCCATGGCACTTACACCATGACCGACCCGTCGCAATGGCCAGAAAACGGTGTGAACATCATCGATAGTCATACGCCGTTTCACATCGGCGATATTGAGGTGCTGCCGTACCCAGTTCCGCATGATGCGCGCGAGCCGACGCAGTTCGTGTTCACCGACGGCGCTCGCCGTCTTGGCGTGCTCACTGATACCGGTTGTTCCACGCCGCATATCGAAGCCAGTCTTTCCGGTTTGGATGCGCTGGTACTCGAATGCAATCACGATCTCGACCTGTTGATGGGCGGCCCCTATCCGCAAGGCCTGAAACAGCGGGTCGCCGGGCGTCTGGGACATCTGGATAATCAAACCGCAGCGGCGTTGTTGGGAAAAATTTCTCACGACAGAATGAAGCACGTAATTGCCGCGCATTTGAGCAGGAAAAACAATACGCCGGAGCTGGCGTGCGCAGCGTTGGCTGCGGCGTTGGGATGCGAAAGCAACTGGATTGGCGTGGCAGGACAGAAAGATGGGTTTGCATGGCGCGGGTTGAATTGAATTTTCGATCAAACAATCTCGCCAAATAAGCTTTGTAGATGTAAATCAGCAAATAAAAAAGCCGACCCTTGGGTCGGCTTCTTTTTTGCAACAACTACTGGAGCAGTAATCACTTCTTGGTAGCGTCTTTTGCGGCATCAGCAGCTTTGCTGGCGGCGTCCTTAGCAGCATCGACAGCCTTGGCAGCGGCGTCTTTTGCAGCGTCTTTGGCAGCGTCAGCAGCGGCACCAGCAGCGTTCTTGGCTGCATCGGCTGCGCCGGCGGTGCTGCTAGCGGCGCTTGCGGTTGCGGCAGCGGCAGCGGATTTGGCAGCGTCAACGGAAGCACCGGCAGCATTTTTCGCAGCATCGGCAGCGGCACCAGCTGCGTCTTTAGCGGCAGTGGCAGCAGTGCTTGCTGCGTCTTTTG
>JBAVXA010000070.1:0-5196 GCA_049698095.1 Burkholderiales bacterium | reverse complement strand
AAGCGGTTGAGATGACTGCGGCTCACGCTGTTGGCCAACGCGGCGGCGACAAAATTTGCCGCCGTGCGCGGTGTTTCCCGCGCCAGCATGCCGCGCCCGCGCGCCGCGATGATGCTGAGCCGAAAGTGCGAATTACCGAGAATCTCGTCCGCCGCGCCGTCGAATAATTCATGCATCATGCCGCGGCAATATTGCGTGACATATTTTTTGTTGATCGGCGGCGGATAGTGCTGGGCCGCGTAGACTGCGCTGAAGTGTCGCAATGCCTCGGCTGCGTCGTTCCGCATGGCCGATGCAAAGCGCCAGGCACCGATGGAAGAACCGATCAGATGCCTCACGCGCGGCGCAGCGGGCAGCCATTCGCCGAACAGCGCGACATCGAGACCGTGCAGCCCCAGCGCTTTCGGACCGCCGGCCGCGCCGGGAATGATCTCGATATCCTGCGCGCGCAAGCCGTGCTCGCGGATGTGTGCAAGCGCGCGTGGACCGGCTCGGATAATCAGGGAATTATTTTTTGCCAAGGGAATGGTGCAGAAAAAATCAAACAAAAAAGCCTGTGGCATTCTGCCATAAGTAGGTTACAGGCACGCGTCAGCGCAAGGCTGCTATCAATCCGGGCAAATCGCTGAATCGTAGTGATTAATAATTATTTAATATAATCAAATAGTTATATAATTAACGACGTTCCGGCACAAAAACAAAAGGGCGCATGTTCTGCGCCCTTTGCTGCTACGTTGAATCTATTTCAGCTTTGCTTAGCGATGATCTTGTTTTTGATCTTGGCGTATTCCTTGGCTGTCAGGACTTTGTTTTTCACCAGATCGTCTTTGCCTTTATACGGCCGGCCGGCGACGATCTTTTTCGCGATCGCATCGCCGATCACCGGCAAGGCCGACATTTCTGCCTCGGTGGCGGTATTGATGTCGACAACTTTGGCGGCTGCCGCCTTTTTGTCATCGGCCTTGGTTTTGGCTGCGGCTTTTTTTTCAGTGGCATCCATTTTCTTGTCCGCTGCTTTAGCGGTGCCTTCAGCTTTTTTCTCTGCGCCCTCAGCTTTTTTCTCAACGGCCGGTTTCGCGTCGACCTTCGGCTCATCTTTGGCTTGAACGGAAAGGGTAAAAGCGGCGAACAGTGCAGCTAACAACAGACTGGTTTTTTTCATGGTCGTTTCCTATGGAATGGGGGAGTTAAGCCCGAAAATCATACCACGAGCGTGGGATTAATCAACGAGCCGGGTGGAAATCCGTTTACCTGGCGTTCAAGGCGCCGATACCAAATAGTGTTCGAACTCAGAATAGCGTGAATGGCTGCTATTAAGATAAACGACGGAAGGCGGCAATCGCCCCAAAGCTGTCAGTTGAATATCTTGAAAGCGGCCGTTCAAGTTTCATGCGTCGCAATTCGTAAACTCATTGCGACCTACGCGGACTAGGCTTTCACAGGTGTCACATGCACGATCGCGCGACCCAAGTTACGGTAGATATTGCCTCTCCGAACGATGGGCCACCACTCGTAGAGAAAAATCTGCATCGGGCGCCACATAGCGACCCAACCGCCAATAAGCAGGCTTTCTCTCAGCACCTTGAAAAACGCGTTGTCCGCGAAGCTGGACAGGAGGTCAGCGCCAAGCAGACACAGCGCCAGGAAGCCGAGTCCGATCATCAGACTGGTGCGCCCTTCCAGAAGCAGCACGCGCAAATTGCGCCTGGCCATCACTGATTTGTATTCGAAGTGGTTGTGGATCGCTTCAGACACCAGTGCGACAGGATCATCTTGCGGCATCTTTTCGATATGCACGATGATGCGAAAGTGGCTGTCCTGCGGGAACTCCAGCGCCCAACTTTCCAGGAATTTCTCAGCATTGGTATCGAGGTCGCGGTGATGAAAAGGCGTTGGATCCATCGAGTTGAAGAGCTGCGGGAGCTCGGCGATGCGCATCTCGATCTGGTGAATGGGTGGATGACTTTTTTTCATTTTTCCCCATGCGCTTGTGGCAGACGCTCTGCATTATGCGGCTTCTTTTGAGTGCAGACCGCCGCACTGCAAATGTAATGTATGGCGCACGGCGTCCAAAACCATGGGGGCAAGCCTCTCATTATCATATTTTAACCAATATGTTTCTTCAGCCAAAGGCGAATCAACTTTGAAGTGCAAATATTGTAAGTGGTTTTTTATTATCTTTGAAAAATAAACTTGCCTGTCTATTGCGACTTTAAAAATGAAGTATATATTACGCAAAAAAGAGTGAAGATCCCCTTTGGGGGACATAATCAACTGGCTGCTCTTGGCCGATTCCCGCCGATGATGATTTTTAAAAACCGTCATCTAAATATCTGATCCAACCACCTGTGATGATTGCTCGCATAGTTTTCGTAGGCGATTGTGCTTTTGCGAAGTGAGTACAATGACGTTTGATTCTATTTTCATTGCGTATGCGCGGCTCTTCCCAAACATTGAAAAAAACTCATATAAATCAAATATTTACAGGAAAATCGCAATTTCTGCCCGGCGGCCATGCGAGTGGGATTATCAAGCTCCCTGTTGATGGCGCGGTGGAATTGACGCGCGAAGGCATTGTCGGCGATGTGCAGGCGGATCGGCGATTTCATGGCGGCGCGGAGAAAGCCGTGCATCATTACGCCGCGGAAAATTACGCGTTGCTCAAGGAATATTTTCCGGAAATCGAGGACGCCTTCGTGCCCGGCAGCATCGGTGAAAATATTTCAACCGTCGGTTGGGATGAAAGCGCGGCGTGTATCGGCGATGTGTTTGCCATCGGCGCATGCAAGGTGCAAGTGAGCCAGCCGCGCAGCCCGTGCTGGAAAATCAATGCGCGTTATGGCATGGAGGATATTTCCAGATTGGTCGAGGAGCGCGGCATCGCTGGCTGGTATTACCGCGTGCTGCAAACCGGCATGATCGCGGCCGGCGACGAATTTGCGCTGCTTGAGCGCAATCCCGATCCTGTTTCTCTGCGGGAATTCTGGCGCGTTTTTTTGCAGCCCCGGCCCGAGCCCGCGCAGCTTCAGCGTATCGGCACCACGCCTGGCCTGAACGAGGACATGCGCGCGCGTATCGCCGAGCGCCTCGACTGGCTGCGCAAGCTGTAATTTCGTTCGCCGCGGGCGAACGGGTACAATATCAACCTTTGTATTCGCGGAAATTTTCCATGCCTTCCCTGCCGATTTCGCCTGTCGTATTGACGGCGCTGATGCTGATCGCGTCGAATTGTTTCATGACCTACGCGTGGTATGGGCATTTGAGAAACCAGAGCAACAGCGCGTGGTACATCGCCGTGCTCGCGAGTTGGGGCATCGCTTTTTTCGAATACCTGTTGATGGTGCCGGCCAATCGGATCGGCTTCACTACGCTCAATCTCGCGCAGCTCAAAATCATGCAGGAAGTTATCACCCTTTCAGTGTTCATTCCCTTCGCTGTGTTGTACATGAACCAGGAAATCAAACTGGATTTTCTTTACGCCGGCATCTGTCTGCTCGGTGCGGTTTATTTTATATTCCGTTCATAAATAATTCAATATAATCAAATACTTATGAAGATACATATACTTGGCATTTGTGGCACCTTCATGGGCGGCATCGCGGCGATTGCGCGCGACGCTGGCCACACCGTTACCGGTTGCGATGCCAACGTATACCCACCAATGAGCACACAACTCGAAGCCATGGGCATACAGCTCATTGAAGGCTTCGACGCGAAACAAATCGATCTCAAGCCGGATGTGTTCGTTGTCGGCAATGTTGTCTCGCGCGGCAACGCGCTGATGGAAGAAATTTTGAATCGCGGTCTGCCGTATATTTCCGGCCCGCAGTGGCTGGCGGAAAATGTTTTGCACGACAAATGGGTGCTCGCCGTCGCAGGCACGCACGGCAAGACCACGACAGCGTCGATGCTGGCGTGGCTCCTGCAGCATGCGCAGCTCGCGCCGGGTTTTTTAATCGGCGGTGTGCCGCAGAATTTCGGCGTCTCGGCGCGCCTGCCGCAGGCTGTGCCGAAAACCATTGCGACTAAAAATCCGGGGCTAAAGGATGTGTCGCCGTTTTTCGTGATCGAAGCCGACGAATACGACACCGCATTTTTCGACAAGCGTTCCAAGTTCGTGCATTACCACCCGCGCACGGCGATTCTGAATAATCTTGAATTCGACCATGCCGATATTTTCCCCGACCTCGCCGCGATCCAGACGCAATTCCATCATCTGGTGCGCACCATTCCCGGTAACGGCCTGATTGTCGCCAACGGCCGCGAAGCCAGCATGGAACAAACGCTTGCGCGCGGCTGCTGGAGCGCAGTGGAAAAATTCGGCGTCGATGAAGGTTGGAATATCGGCGGCGTAAATAAAGACGGCAGCTTTGAAGTCCTACTCAATGGCAAAGCGCAGGGAATAGTGAAATGGGATTTGCTCGGCGATCACAACCGCATGAATGCGCTTGCCGCGATCGCCGCCGCGCGCCATGTCGGCGTTCCGGTGGCGCACAGCATCGCGGCGCTGGCGGAATTTCACAACGTCAAACGCCGCATGGAGATACGCGGCGTCGAACGTGGCGTTACTGTGTACGACGACTTCGCCCATCACCCGACCGCGATCGACACGACGCTCGCCGGCCTGCGTGCCAAAGTGGGCAACGCGCGCATCATCGCTGTGCTCGAGCCGCGCTCCAACACCATGAAACTCGGCGTCATGAAAGCCGCGCTGCCCGGCAGCCTGCAGCACGCCGACCTGGTTTTCTGCTACGGCAACAATCTCGGCTGGGACCCCGCCGAAGCGCTGGCGCCCTTAGGCGCGAAAGCAAAAACGTATAATGACCTCACGCCAATGACCGCGGGGATAGTTGCTGCCGCGAAAACTGGCGATCACATCCTCGTCATGAGCAACGGCGGCTTCGGCAGCATACATGATAAATTGCTGACGAAATTGAAAACCACCAAATGAAATTTATTTCCCTGACATCCCCTCCCCTTCAAGGGGAGGGTTAGGGTGGGGATGGGTGTTGTAAGAATATGAACGATACCTGGAAAGACACCCACCCCCATCCTAGCCTTCCCCCTGAAGGGGAAGGGACGAGATTAATATACGACTTACTGACAATTTGAACCAGCAACATTTTTGAATCCACCAAGGATATTCAGCATGGCCAACTACGCTTACCGCCTCGTCAATGTCTTCTGCCAGAAAAA
>JBAVXA010000069.1:0-3200 GCA_049698095.1 Burkholderiales bacterium | reverse complement strand
GCGCCGGTGTGGGCGCCGGTGTGGGCGCTGGAGTGGGCGCTGGCGTGGGCGCCGGGGTTGGTGCCGCAATTGGCGCAGGCGTCGGCGCAGGCGTCGGCGTCGGTTTGTTGGAATTACCGTTATTCGGTTTCACGCGGATCTGATTAATATTCACATTCCCCGAATCCTTTGAACTAACCTCGTATCTAATCAAATTAGTCCCGGCGGCCAAGGTTACCGTTTCAGTCTTTTCACCCCAGGTATTCCAGTCAGCCAACGAGGGAAGCCCAGTTTGCAAGGCATATTGATTATTCACATAAGCACTTAGAGTGTGGGTCACGCCACGACCATTCAAATAGCGCAGTGCAACCTCATACTCGCCTGCAGCAGGTACGGTTATCGAAAACTCGGTGGCATCGCCTGTACCCCAAAAATTCGCGGCAAATCCATTTCCCATATATCCAGGCAGCGCGGTACTCAATACGACATTTCCCATTAGCCTGGCTTGTTCCGCCAATACCGTCTGGGAGCCGACACTTTCCGAGACCGGTGTCGAGGTGTCGGGCGACGTAACTGAAGCGGCAGCAACTGGCTGCGGCACGTTGAATTCTTGCGTCCCACAAGCTCCCAGGACGGGCAGAACAAATAATAGAATGGCTTTTTTCATGTGAAGCTCCTAAAAAATCAAGGTTCAGTTCAGCGTGGTAGCGCTATGTCCTAACTTTATTATCACGAGTGAATAATTCCCGCGATTTAGTGAAGTGAACTGTATCACATGAAAATAAAATGTAAAAACTTCCCACGATAAAAAATGTAAATTTTTATTTTTTATAACATATTGTTTTAACGTGTTTTTATTTTATACTTCGGCTAACTTATTGAATTCAAATAACAAATAAATGGGATTTTTTCCCATTATTTATGAAATAAATGAAAAGAACGGCAAAAAAACCCGTAATCCGTCGCGGATTGAATGTTGTTTGAGGGATGAAACCCGCCATTTTCCGCACCAGGTTGGTGCAAAATGCAGGGACTGGGTTGGACTAACTCGTGGAGCGGGCGAAAAAAAACCGCCATTTGGCGGTTTAATTTTGGGAAACAGCCGAATCACTCGGCTCGCCAGTGTCCCGACTTGCCGCCTTGTTTCTCCTGTAAATGGATATTTTCCATGCGCATGCCGCGATCTACGGCTTTACACATGTCATATATAGTCAGCAGGCCGATGTTGAGCGCTGTTAGCGCCTCCATCTCGACGCCGGTTTTGCCTACCGTTTCCACCGTCACCTCGCAGGTAACCGAATGGTCGGCTTCGTCCGCGCGAAACTCGACGGCGACCCGCGTGAGTGCCAGAGGATGACAGAGGGGAATCAGGTCGGAAGTGCGCTTGGCTGCCTGGATCGCGGCGACGCGCGCCACGCCCAGTACGTCGCCCTTTTTCGCGCTGCCGTCCATGATCATGCGCAGTGTCTCTGGCCGCATCACGATCTTGCCCGCCGCCCGCGCGACACGGTGAGTTTCTGCTTTGTCGGCGACGTCGACCATATGGGCGTCGCCTTTGGCGTCAAAATGCGTGAAGGTTTTGTTCATAATCCAACCATATATATGAGTGCAGAGGACAACCCGGCTCCATAGCTATTCGTTGTACCACCTGGCCGCGGAAAAAACGCGCGGCGCAAGAGTTTAGTGCCATATAACTAATGCGGTTATGATATCACCATGAAGAAACTCACAGTATTTCTCCTCTGTGCCGGCCTGGCCTTTCCCGCTTTCCCCGCCGGGCTGCCTGATCTCGGCGACAATTCCGAGGCTGCTTTCAACTCATCGCAGGAGCGCATGCTGGGCCAGAAAATCATGCGTGAAATCCGCGTCGACCGTGATTATCTTGACGACGCGGAACTCGGTGAATATCTCAATAACCTGGGCGGGCGGCTGGTTTTGAACGCCCAGTCCGCGCGCGACCAGTTCGAATTCTTCTTCGTGCGCGATAATTCCATTAACGCCTTCGCCCTTCCCGGCGGCTTCGTCGGCGTGCATACCGGCTTGATATTGGCAGCCCAGACCGAGTCCGAACTGGCATCCGTGCTGGCGCATGAGATAACCCACGTCACCCAGCGCCACATCGCCCGGCAGATTGCCGGCACCGAAAATTCCAACCTGGTTGCCTCGGTTGCGATGCTTGCCGCACTTATCATCGCAAGCCGGACCAACGCACAAGCCGGACAAGCTGCGGTTGCTACCAGTCAGGGACTGGCGATCCAGAATCAGCTCGATTACACGCGCGAACACGAGCGCGAGGCAGATCGAATCGGACTTCAGTTGCTGGAGAGGTCCGGATTTGATACCCGCGGCATGGCCAGCTTTTTTGACCGGATGCAGAAGAGCACGCGCTTTCAGGAAAGCAGCGCGCCGTCTTATTTGCGTACGCATCCGTTGAATACCGAGCGGATAGCCGACGTACAAAATCGCGTGCAGAAAACCCCGCCAAAAATTGTCGCCGATAGCCTCGACTTCCAATTGGTACGAGCGAAAATCCAGGCGCAGAATGATTCGCCGCGCGAAGCCCTGACGTTTTTTGACGCAACGGCGAATACTAAAAGCGCGGCACAATCATACGGCACCGCCTTCGCATTGCTACGCCTGCGCGATTTTGATCGTGCAGATAAGGAAATCGCGGCGGCGCGAAAATTTGCCAGCCACCCGATGCTCGACAACCTTGCCGCACAGATTAAGCGCGACAGCGGCGATCTTGCCTCTGCGACGGAAATCCTGCGCGCAGGATTGAAAGCCGCGCCGCAAAACCGCGCGCTCAACTACGCGTACATCGATACCCTGCTCGCGGCAAAGCAAAATAATCTGGCGCTCAAGGCGGTCAACGAGCGACTGGCAATTGTGCAGGACGACTACCGATTGTATGAATTGCAGGCAAAATCCTACGCGGGACTGGGGAAAAAATTGCCGGAGCACCAGGCACAAGCGGAGGCGTATATTCGGCAGGACAAATTGCAGGCCGCG
Organism: Burkholderiales bacterium; assembly: GCA_049698095.1. GTDB lineage: Bacteria > Pseudomonadota > Gammaproteobacteria > Burkholderiales > JBEEJL01 > JBEEJL01. The sequence goes on along the minus strand of JBAVXA010000069.1, from coordinate 209 downwards.
TTGGAACAATTACAGCTGGCGGTGAAATCCGCAGACGGAGATTTCTATCAGATTTCCGCCGCAGAGGCGCGCATCAGACAACTGAAAAGTCAGCTCGAAGCAGAGGAAAAAGAAGGTAACAAGAAAGTGAAGCGGTAATTTTTCTTAATAAAATCAACAGATTATAATTTATAAAGGTCGCTGGAAAATCGCGAATCAACGCCTTCCTG
>JBAVXA010000068.1:0-2138 GCA_049698095.1 Burkholderiales bacterium | reverse complement strand
GGGCAATATTGCCGTGATGTTTTTCAGCGGAAAAATTCGCCACCACGCCGGAATGAAAATACGGCTTGCCAGTCGATTCAATTCCCGCTTGTTGGCGCACCCACGAGTCGGCGCCATCGGCGCCGACGATGAGTGATGCATGAATTTCGGTTCCGTCGGTGAGTTTTAATTTGCTTAGCTTGTCGGCCAATTCCAACGATGCGCATTGCGCTGGAGAAATCAAGCGCACGTGCGCATGCTGCTGCAGCGTGTGCCACAACACATTTTGCAGTTGCCGATTTTCGACGATATGGCCGAGCCAGGTTTGGTTCGCGTCCTGCGCAGTAAAATCAATTTCTGCCGCACCATCGTCGCCCCACACTTGCATCGCTTCAATCAGCGCGCAACGTGATTCATCCAACATTTGCCACACGCCTAGCTCACGCAAAAAATGTTCGCTGCCGGGATTGATCGCATACACACGATTGTCCCAACTGTTATCTGCAGGAGCTGGCGCAGGTGGTTTCGCTTCAATCAATACCAATGACACGCGCGCATCTTTCAACGCTAACGCGAGTGAAGCGCCGACGAAGCCAGCTCCGACGATAATGACATCCGCTTTTATCGGTTCACTCATTTTGAACTTGCGCCGAATATCATTTTGCGCGTGAGCAGTTTTCGCGCGGGCGGCAGCAAATCCATCAGCGCCAAGCCACCAGAACGCGCCACACGTAACATATTGTTTTTATTAGAAAAAATGTTAACCAGCTTATCAGTAAAATCAATGCCACGAGCCTTATCTTGTTTACGCGCATCGGCAAATTGAGCGAGCATCGCATCACTACCCAAATCATTTTTTGCTGTTACAAGAATTATTTTCGCCAACGCATTCGCATCACGCATACCCAAATTAAAACCCTGACCCGCCACTGGGTGCAAAGCCTGCGCCGCATTTCCGATCAGCGCGACGCGTTGCGCGGTAGCCGATTTGGCGTAACGTAATTTCAACGGAAAACTTTTTCGTGCCGACACTTCCGTGAAGCGACCTTGGCGATCGCCAAAATGTTGATGCAACTCAACCAGAAAATCGGCGTCGTTCAGCGTCAGCAAACGCACCACTTCCTCCGGCGATTCCGTCCACACCAAGGAATAACGATCCTCAAACGGCAACAGCGCCGCCGGGCCGTTGGGGGTGAAGCGTTCGTAGGCGAGATGATGGTGCGGCAACTCCGTTTGAACTCGCGCCAATATCGCCTGCTGGCCGTAATCTTTTTCTTCCAGTTCAATATCAGGAATCATCGCCAACAAATTTCCGCCGTCGGCGAGAACCAAGAGTTTGCTGTGAATAGTTTGCGCAGAATTATTTTGCGTAAAGGTGACAGTCGCTTGATTAAGATCAGTAGAAATTTTTTCCGCCCGCGCGCCGCGCAACACCTTTATGCCCCTCGCCTTCAACGCATTATCCAGCGCAGCCTGCAGAGCCGAATAAGTCAGCACATAACCCAATGCAGGCACATCAAGCTCATCTGCCATGAGCAAAGTCCGCCCAAACGCTTCGCGCTCAGAAACATGAATAGCCGTAATCGGGGTCGCAGAATCCGGCCACGCACCGAGTTTCTCCAGCAACAACCGGCTGCCGTATGACAACGCCAGGGTGCGAGTTTCGGTCGAAGGCGCATCACGTGCTTCAAGCAAGGTGACGTCAAGTCCGCTGGCCCGCAACGCCAGCGCAAACGCTGAACCGATGGGCCCGCCGCCAACAATAAGAATGTCTGAATCAATGATCATCTGTAATTTGAAAAAATTCTGCCGTTGTAGGGAGCAATGAGTAATGCGAATTGCACCGTATGGTAATTCCAGAAACCAAGTTGTTTCCAAAATTTATTGTTGATTTAATCATTGCATGCGGCGCAGTTCACCACACTTTTTGACGCCTTAATTGGTGCGGGCCACGCTGGCAATTAAGCTTGATAAGTTTTATTTTTTATTAGGGATTTTTACTTCCCGCAAAGCATTCGAAGTTCTAAACTGATTAAAATCAGTTTTTTCAATATCGTTTGAATAATAAAAAACAATTTTTTTGCTTTCAATACCATAAAGCTCAAAATAATCAGCGCCATGCGGATAAAATTTGTTAATTTTTTGGGGTCCAATAACTC
>JBAVXA010000067.1:0-4226 GCA_049698095.1 Burkholderiales bacterium | reverse complement strand
TATCTGGACAAAATGAAAAAAGAAAACAAAGGAGTGTGTTTATGGCAGCAGCTCGAAAATTTATGAAGCTTGGCTGGCGGCAGGATGGCAAGCGGAATTACGGCAGAATGATGGTGCTGAGTTTTTCGGCGGCATTATTTCCATTCGGTTTTGCGCAGGCGGAACTGGCGCAAGCGCGGGCGGCTTATTTGACCGAGGAAGATTTTCTCGCCGACCTGCCGATGGTCCTGGGCGCGTCGCGCCTGCCGCAACGCGCCCAGGATGCGCCAGCGGCGACGATCGTTATTGATCGCCAGACGATCGAAGCGTCCGGGGTTACCAACGTCGCCGACGTCATGCGTCTGGTTCCCGGCATGTATGTGGGATATTTTAAAGGCCATGCGCCGACCGTTGCCCTGCACGGCTTGACCGGGGAGTACTCCTCACGCATGCAGGTTCTGATCGACGGACGCTCGGTATACAACAGCCTGATCGGCAGTGTCGAGTGGAATGACATCCCGTTATTGCTGGAAGACATCGAGCGGATCGAGGTCGTCCGCGGTCCCAACGCAGCGGCGTTCGGCGCTAACGCCTTCATGGGGGTGATCAACATAATCAGTCGCGATGCTTCGTTGACCAGCACCTCGGCCAAACTGGCGCTGGGTGACAACGGCCAGCGCAGGCTGATGGGCCGTTATTCGGGACACGGCGGCGCCTGGAATTACCGTCTCTCCGCCGGCTATCGGGCCGATGACGGAATAAGCGATGTCTATGACAGCCAGGCGCAGAAAATAGTCGACCTGCGCGCCGACTACCGGCCCAACAGCCGCGATACCCTGGCAATCGGTTTGGGGCATAACGACAGCCGGCGCGACCGCGGCAGCAATACCGCACAATTCGACCAGCCGCATCCGGACAATATCCAAAGCAGCTACGGCCAGCTGCGCTGGTCGCGCGTACTCGGCGCTGATCGCGAGATCAGCGCGCAGCTATATCACAACAAATATTATCTCGAGGGGCGCACGACCTCCTTGCCGGTGCCGCAGCTGGGAAATCTGCGCTTTGCCATCGGTGGCGAGCTGGATCTGGCGCGATCGGATTTCGAGGTGCAGTTTCGTTTCGCCCCGACTGCCGACTGGCGCCTCGTGGCCGGTGGCGGATTCAGGCGCGACAGCGCACTGTCAGATTACTATCTGGGCACAACGAAGCGCGAGGTCAACGATACTTCGCGCGTGTTTGCCCATGGCGAGTGGAGCGCAACGCCTAAGTTGAACTTGAATTTCGGCGCCATGCTGGAAGACACCTCGTACACCGGCCGCGAATTCTCGCCGCGCGTGGCGTTGAATTATCGCCTCATGCCGAACCATGCTTTGCGCGCGAGCAGGTCACGCGCGCACCGCACGCCGACTATTTACGAGGAAAAAGCGGACAATCATTTTGATCTGGTGCCGCCGACCGGTCCAAAAATCCGCGTGCAGCAGAACAAGGCCACCGGCGGCTTGATGTCGGAACATATCGTCAGCCACGAGCTTGGTTATGTCGGTCATTTCGTCGATCAGGGCATTATGCTGGACTTGCGCGCGTATTACGACAAGCTCGGTCATCTGGTTGGAACCAGCGTCATTTCTCCCTTCAGCGCGCCCGGCTACTTTGTCCTGAATAACACCACTTTTTCGTCGGTAAACAAGAGCGAGGCAAAAATCAAAGGCTACGAAACCCACGTGCGCTATCGGCCCGACGCGAGCATCGATGTTTTTATGAGTTACGCCAGCACGCGCATCAGCAGCGATGACCCTGCACTGGAACGCACCATGCCGCGCAATACTTTCAGTCTGCTGGCAACGCGCCAGTTGCCCGACCGCATGCAGGGGAGCGTCGGTTATTACCAGATGAGCTGCGTCGAGCCGTTAAGCGAAGGCAACCTGATCCCGCTTGCGCGCCGGCTGGACTTGCGCCTGGCTTACCGGCTGGAACGAAGCGACGGTTATTTCCGCGAGGGCGAAGCGGCGCTGGTGCTGCAGAACCTGCTGGGAAAATACGCCGATTTCGAGCGCGCCAATATTGCACAGCAGCGCGCATACGCCTCGCTCGAATTGCGTTGGTAGTGAGCGTAATATGCGCCAATCCGATTAACACTAAAAATAATAATTAAATCAATAGGTTATAATTTGTTTCTGGTGTTCCAACCATTCCGTCGCGCGAACTGGCGGTCGCTTCGTTTCCTGGTGTCAATTCTGGCGCTGGGTGTGATCTGCTTGACTGCAAATGCCGCGCAAACGGATAGCATAGTCATTGTTGTCAGTGAAACCACTGACGCCTATACGCAGGTTGGCGAACGTCTGCGGGTTCGCTTTGAATTGGACAATCCGGAACGCGCGCGTTTTATTACCATTCCCGCGCAGTCGATCGATGTAAAGAATCCCGATGCGCTGGCGAATTATCAAGTGGTGGTCACGGTCGGTGTGCGGGCCGCAACGCTGATCAATAATCTGGATTTGCGCGTGCCGGTGCTGCATACCCTCGTGCCGCGCGCCTCCTACGAACAATTACTGAATGCAAAACCTGTCGCCGGAAGAAATATTTCCGCCGTGTTTATCGACCAGCCGGTTTCGAGGCAGCTCGAGTTGGTGAGGCTGACAGTACCGAAAGTTACCCGGGTAGGGACGCTGCTTGGTAACGACACGTCGGCCATATCCCGTGCCTTGGAGCAAGCAGCGAAGCCGCTGGGCCTGCAGGTAGAAATGGAGACGCTCAAGTCGCCGGAGGAATTACCATCATCCCTGAAACGCGTGTTGGCACGCAGCGACGCTTTGCTGGCGCTGCCCGATGTGCAGGTGTATAACCAGAGTACGTTACAGGGAATATTGCTCAATGCGTATCGTAGCGGCCAGCCGGTGTTCGGTTTTTCCGCCGCGCAGGTAAAGGCCGGCGCGCTTGCTGCCGTGTATTCCACACCGGAGCAAATCGGTACCCATGCCGCGGAATTGCTGCTGAAGGCGGGCGAAGGCAATAAGTGGAATTTTCCGCCGCCGCAGTATCCGCGCTATTTCAATATCGCCATTAATCGCGAACTGAGCCGTTCATTGGGTTTGCAAATCGACGAGGACATCGTGCTGCAGGAAAAACTTAAACGGAATGGCAGGAACGAACAATGAAGGACTGGAGCATAAAATGGCGCCTGTTGCTGCTAGCGTTTGTGCCAGCAGTCAGCATCCTGATACTGCTGGTGGGCTATTTCACCAACAGCCGCATTAAGGATATCAATCTTTCCCTGAGCGAACGTGGTTCCGCTATTGCCCGCCAGCTCGCGCCGGCAAGTGAATACGGGCTGTTCACGCGCAACAACGAAAATTTGCAGGCCTTGACGGATTCCGCCAAAAAAGAAGCGGACGTATTGCTGGTGTCGATTTCCGATTCCGCCGGCATGGTGTTGGCCGCCAGCGGCGACCGGTCATTGCTGAGCCGCAGCAATGAAAAACCCAAGGGCGTTTCGCTCGGCGTGCTCGATTTTGCCGACATGCTCTATTTCAGTTCGCCGGTCTATCAGTCCGACGCAAAACCAGGTGAAATACCTGAACTCGGCGGCGCCGTTGCCACCCCGCCGCAAAGAGGGCTGGTGATACTCGGCTGGGTCAATGTGACCATGAGTAAAGCCAGCACGATCAGCCGTACCGAGGCGCTATTGCGCATCAGCATGTTTATCGCGGTGGTGGTGCTCGGCGCTACGGCAGTGTTTGCCCTGCGTTTGACGCGCAATATTACGCGTCCCATCGGTCACCTCGTCCGCGCAGTGGAGAGCATCGAAGCAGGCGAACTCGATGTCAATCTGACGCCGGCCTCCGGCGGCGAGCTGGCTGTACTGGCTAAAGGCGTGAACAGCATGGCGGCCTCGATCAAGGCGTCGCGCGAAGGTCTGCAGGAAAAAGTCGATCGCGCCACCGTGCAACTGACCTATTACGCCACCCACGACAGCCTGACCGGGCTAGTCAACCGGCGCGAGTTTGAGGATCGCATGGGCCAGGCGTTGCTGTCGGCGCGCCAGAACGGCGGAGTGCATGCATTGTGCTTCATGGATCTGGATCATTTCAAAATCGTCAACGACACCTGCGGACACGATGCCGGCGACGAGCTGCTGCGCCAGGTTGCCAGTCTGCTTAAATATAAGATCCGCGAAGGCGACACGCTGGCGCGGGTCGGAGGCGACGAGTTCGGCCTGCTGCTGGAAAACTGCCAGCTCGAGCGCGCGC
>JBAVXA010000066.1:0-2351 GCA_049698095.1 Burkholderiales bacterium | reverse complement strand
GCGTCTTTGGCCGTTGTCCAAACGGTAACCGATCTTGCCGGTCTGTGCACCGCCCTGGAGAAGTTCAGGCCGCGCATTATTCTGCTCGACATCGACTTGCCCGGTATCGATCCACCTGAAGGCATTTCCGCGCTACTGCGCCTTGGCACGGATATTCCCATTGTGCTGCTGGGCGAGGCGGATAGCGATGAAGCCGAACTGGAGCTGTTCCATTACGGCGTGCGCGGCTGCTGTCCGATCAATAGCAGCGACGAGCATTATCAGCGCGTCATTGTCGCTGTGTTGAACGGTGAAATCTGGATTCGCCGGTCACTGACGACGCAATTGCTCAAACAACTCCGCGAGCGGCTGCGCGCCGAAGCACAGTCGAAAGAGCCAGAGGATAGAATTTTCGACAATCTCACCAAACGCGAACGCGAAATCGCCAGCCTGGTTGCCATCGGTGAAAGCAACAAATCCATCGCGCGCAAACTGGCGATCACTGAGCGCACCGTCAAGGCGCATCTGACTGAAGTATTCCGCAAACTCAGCGTGTCCGACCGGCTCAAACTGGCGGTTCTGCTGTCGTCCGACGTCGAAGCCTACAGCTGATCGTCGCCGAATCTTCCGCCACAGACTTTTTTTCTTCCCCCGCCCCATTCCCCTCGGGCAAATTTTTCTGCTGGAAAATTATTTTTAGCGCGAATTCCTTGCTGAAAATATTCTTATTATAATCAATAAGTTATCCATCTATTACACACTCCACCTACCTGTACCAAAGTACGATGTAATTCCCTGCACAAAATATTACATTGTTTAGCAACTACAGAACCGTTCGCCAATGAAAACAGTGCGGGCGGCAAGCAGTTAAACAAGCGCAAAAATCATCTCAATGCAAATAATAGGGGAAAGAAATGCCTGATTCCAATACCACCATTAACGGCACAAGCGGCAGCAACACGCTTATCGGCACCAACGGCAACGACTACGTCAATGCAGGCGCTGGAGCAGATTACGTCGACGCGGGCAAAGGCGACGACATCGTCGACGGCGGCGACGGCGACGACACGATATTGGGCGGTGAAGGCAAGGACACGCTGTTCGGCGGACGCGGCAAAGACTGGATTTCCGGCGGAAACGGTACAGACAAAGTTTACGGCGGCGCGGGCGATGACGTAATCGGCGGACCGGTCGCCGGTTCCAAGTCTGCCAGCGACAACGGCGGCGATACGCTTTACGGTGACGGCTACAACAGCTATGCAGACTTTATGATGGCGAACGGGAAAACCGCCGCTGGGGAACTCGGTAACGATACCATTTACGGCGGTAACGGCGCCGACACGATTTACGGCGACAACGGCGACGACGTTGGTGCTGCAGGAATGGCCGGCGGCGCCGATAAGATCTTCGGCGGCAATGGCAATGACAAAATTTTCGGTAACGGCGGAAACGACGAACTAAACGGCGAGCGGGGCGACGACACGATAAGCGGCGGTTTCGGCAACGACAAAATCACCGGCGGCCAGGGTGCTGACATATTGACCGGCGGCGCCGGCAGCGATAAGTTTGTTTTCAACGCATTCTATGAGATCGACAACGATCATGATGATGATGAAGACGACGATGACGACAATGACAACGACGACCGCGAACTGCATTCGGACTCGGCGCTGTGCCACACGGACACCATCACCGACTTCACCCGCGGCGAAGACAAAATCGACCTCACCTCCCTCCTCGGCGCTACCGACCTGAATTGGGGAAACACCACACCGACCGCCAACGGCGTCTGGTACAAGCAAATCGGTGGGAATACCTATGTTTATGCCGACATCGACGGCAACCCTAATACTGTTGAACTGGCGATCAAACTCACCGGCCTCTATAACCTGTCCAACGCGGATTTTTGTGGTGTTAAGAACACCGGGCCCGTCTCAGTCGCCGACACGAACCCGACATCGACTGTCGAAGACGGCTTGCAAACAGTCAGCGGCAACGTCCTGACAAACGATTCCGACCCTGACGCCGGTACAACATTGGTAGTAACCGCCCCCGGCACGTATGTTGGCACCTACGGCAATCTGACCATCAATAGCAACGGCAGCTATACCTACACCCTTCGCAATGGCGACGGAAATGTCCAGGCGCTGGGTCAAGGACAAGTTGTCAATGACTTATTCACCTATTCCGCCAGTGACGGCATTACAAATACCCCTACTACTTTAACAATAAAAGTTACCGGCAAAGAAGACGAAGCCACCGGCACCCTGGCCATCAGCGGCACCGTGGAAGAAGGCGCGACGATCAGCGCCAATATCAGCGGCATCAGCGATAACGACGGCAGCTTCACCACTGCCTACCAATGGCAAATC
>JBAVXA010000065.1:0-4361 GCA_049698095.1 Burkholderiales bacterium | reverse complement strand
ATGAACGAACCGCCGGGCAACCGTCTGCGCGTTGCGTTAACCGGATTGACCATGGCCGAATATTTCCGCGACGAAGGCCGCGACGTATTGTTCTTTGTCGATAACATTTATCGTTTCACATTGGCCGGTACCGAAGTATCCGCGCTGCTGGGCCGTATGCCTTCCGCCGTAGGTTATCAACCGACGCTGGCTGAAGAAATGGGTCGCCTGCAGGAGCGCATCACTTCCACTAAAACCGGCTCCATCACGTCGATTCAGGCCGTGTACGTACCCGCGGACGATTTGACCGACCCATCACCTGCTACGACGTTCGGCCACCTCGACTCCACCGTCGTGTTGTCGCGCGACATCGCTTCGCTGGGTATTTATCCGGCGGTGGATCCGCTCGACTCTACCTCGCGCCAGCTCGATCCGCTGGTGGTGGGCGAAGAACATTACAACACGGCACGCGGTGTACAAAACACGCTGCAGCGCTACAAGGAATTGCGCGACATTATCGCGATTCTGGGCATGGACGAACTCTCCGCCGAAGATAAACTGGTTGTGTATCGCGCGCGTAAAATCCAGCGCTTCCTGTCGCAGCCGTTCCACGTTGCCGAGACCTTCACCGGCGCGCCGGGCAAATACGTCACGCTGAAAGAAACCATCAAAGGCTTCAAAGGCATTGTGAACGGCGATTACGATCATCTGCCGGAGCAGGCGTTTTACATGGTGGGCGGCATCGAAGAGGCGGTCGAAAAAGCCAAGACTTTGTAATGATTCACGGCAGCACAGCGTGTTGCCGACATTAACACCCGAATATTATTGAGGCACCAATGGCAATGACCATGCATGTTGATATCGTAAGTGCAGAAGCGTCGATATTCTCCGGTATCGCCGAGTTCGTCGTGGTTCCGGGCGAAGCGGGCGAGCTCGGCATCCTGCCTCACCACGCGCCGCTGCTTACCCGCATCAAGCCCGGCACCGTGCGCATCAAAGTGCAGGACCAGGCGGAAGAAGAGTGGATTTACGTTTCCGGCGGCATGCTCGAAGTACAGCCGACGGTCCTGACCATCCTCGCCGATACTGCCGTGCGTGGCGCAGACTTGGATGAAGCCAAGGCGAACGACGCCAAACAGAAAGCCGAAGAAGCGATTAAAAACCGCAGCGGCAAAATGGAAATTGCCCAAGCCCAAGCCGAACTCGCGCAGGCAGTTGCACAACTTGCAGCCATTAAAAATCTGCGTAAGAAAAAGTAATTTCGCATTTCATGCAAAACAAAAAAGACGGCCGAGGCTGTCTTTTTCTTCGACGTAGTCAGGATTCCAACTCATACAAAAAACCAATAATATCAATGGGTTAGCAATCGAAAAAGAGTGTCAATTAAGCAGCCAACCTATTTATAATTTACAGTAGTAATTGAGGTAAATATTGAAAAGTAGTGATTGAACTGATTGATTTAATTAAATAAACTGTTATAGTCGAAGACAGAATATAATTACTTTGCGAGGGTGATATGGTAAAAAATGAAGGTTTATTTTCTGCCTCCGAATATTTTCGATCAACATCTAACCAGGTTTTGGTAAAAGATGATGTTGTATTTGCTCCTCCTCTTGACCCAAACATCGCATTAAATCGAGCGAACGAGAATATTAGGGCTGGACGTAGTTTGTTCAGCGAGAGCGCTAAGCATGACTCCCTTCAGTCAAAATCTGACAAGTAACATAACTTGGCTGACTTCTTCCCCAGATCGCGCGATCTTCCGGCGCAGTCCCCTTTATTTTGGGTCACGCACAAAGACAGATATCTACGACAACTCTTAATATCTGATATTCAAGAAGATACTAAACGAGACCTAGTAGTCTATTTCACAGACTGTGATCGGACTACCGCAGTAATTGATTCAGGCGATGATGTATATATTGCAGAATTACTACGAGCCTGCGCCGGTAAACCCGTTGATTTGTTGATTGAAACAAATGGTGGAGTAACTGATGCAACAGAAAAAATCTGTGCGCTACTAAGGCAAAATATTAATGACTTGCGTGTAATTGTTCCGCGTAAAGCAAAAAGTAACGGAACTGTAATTGCTCTATGTGGCTCATCTATAATGATGGGGCCCGAATCAGAGCTTGGGCCAATCGACCCATCAATTAATGGAATACCTGTTGAGTTCGTATTAAATGCGCCATCTGGATTTACACCGCTAGATATTCAAATTGCAAACTCTGCAAGAGAACAAACGAGAAAATTGGCTAAATATTTGCTGTCTACTGGAATGATGAGCAGGCAGATTAAAGATATTGATGATGTAATTGAAAAAATTGCGACTCGAAACCATTATCCATCACACGGCTCTGTTATTGATACTAAAGAAGCTAAGGAGCTAGGACTTTCAGTAACTGAGCATTTAATCACCGATCCATTGTGGCAAAAAATTTGGTTACTTCGAACAATGTATCAATATGATTGTGGTGTTAATGGATATGCGAAGATATTTGAAAGTACCAAAGTAAGTGCGGCTGTATCGTTAAGGCCGTTACCTCCAGCGCCTAAAGCGCCTTAGATTTTATAGAAATACAAAATCAACTCACGTATTAATCATCCAAATTGAATTGTTAGTGAAATGAAAAAAAGACAGCCGAGGCTGTCTTTTTTATTTGCGCGAAAAATCCTTATTTTTCCGCAATCGCTTTTATACTAGCTAAACCCTCTTCAAATTTCGGTCCGACCATTTTCTCCATATTGAACACCAAACTCATCAGCTTGGAAATAAACGGGCTCCGCCCGTGCATCGCGTGGGTGACTTTGGTGCCGCTTCCGTGCGCAACCAAATCAAAATCAACTTTATTTCTTGCTTCAAATGGTTTGATGAAATGGATGTTGATGCCGACGTGCGAATTAGGAACCGATTCCACCAATTCCATTTCACCTGAGCCTAATTGTTTGTTGCCTTCCCATGCATACTTGGAGCCGACGCCACTCTTAGGGCCGTCGTACATGCGTTTCACATTCGGGTCGGCTTTCTCCCACGGTGACCAAGCTTCCCAAGCATGAAACTCGTTGATAATCGGGAAAACCTTTTCCGGTGGAGCGTTGATGATGGTGGAACGCTCAACACGAAAACTGTCCGGCCGCGTCGAAGCGTAAATCAAGATGGCGGCAACGACGATGGCGATGATGAGTAAAAAGTTCAACATAGTGTCCCCCGGAGCGGTCGATGTGAAGAAATAATTTTACACCTCGAAGCGGAAAAAAACGGGTGATAAGTATCTTCGTTTCCATGCAAACGGCAATCTGGCAGCAAAAAAGTATCGGTCATTCTGAACGAAGTGAAGAATCTGCTGTTTGGTTTTGGAAAAGCGAAAAGCAGATCCTTCGCGCTGCTCGGGATGACAGGCTTTTTATTTATTGAAGCAAAATGGATAATATAACATGTCCGTTTACCCCTCCGGCCCCGTCCGTCTCGAAGATTCCATTATTCACGGTGCACAATCAGGCGCTGAACTTTTCATCGTCGAAGGCGATTCGGCATCGGGCGCAGTCACGACCTTGCGCGATAGAAAATTGCAGGCAGTATTGCCGATGCAGGGCAAACCGCTGAATGCCAACAAAGCGACCGCGGCAAAAGTTGCGGATTTTCCCTTATACCAGGCTCTCATCGAAGCATTAGGCGCAGGCTTCGGCGCCTCATTCGATCTGGAAAAAATGCGTTACCAGCGCATCATTCTTTTGTTCGACCCGGATGCCGACGGCATTCACTGCAGCGCGCTGATGCAGATTTTTTTTCATCGCTGGATGCGCCCGCTGCTGCAGTCGGGCGCGCTGGAATGCGTGCGCGCGCCACTATACGAAATTACCTGCGGTGAAAAATTCCAGCCGGTGTATGCATTTTCCGACGATCACTACCTCACGCTATGCAAACGCCTGCGCGAAAAAAATTTCAATGACATTCGCAGCCAGCGTTATCGCGGGCTCGCCGGCATCCATCAACCGACACTTGCCGCGACCTGCATTCATCCGGCGACGCGCAAGACGCGCGTCATCACCGTTTCCGAGGCTGAACTGGCGATTAAGATGCTGGGCAGCGCCTAAGGCATTGTTCAATAAAATCAATATGTTATGTTTTTGCGCTAATTCATAAAAGCACCCACTTCGCGGACAAGGGTAATGGACAGCATTTCGACAATAGATCGCCCAATGCATTTACTATAATAAAAGCGAAGGCCGGGTGCCCATTAGTTCGCAAGCGCGACTGATAGAACTGGCGGCAATGTTTTCTCCAAATGAACCTCGGAAAAATTTTCGGGAGAGCAAAATGATTAAACGCATTGCATGTAGCGTGTTTGTTTTTGTCGCTTGCGGCGCGTTGCTGGCGTGCG
>JBAVXA010000064.1:0-1929 GCA_049698095.1 Burkholderiales bacterium | reverse complement strand
GCGAGGTATTCCGCGCTGCGCTCCGGCGGGTAATCCAGCGCCGAAGCCGCCATGACCACGTTGGTTGCCTTGCTCAGAGATTGAGCAAAATCCGCGTCGCCCGCGCGCGGCTCGGAAAACAGAATATCGTAAGTAATGCTTTTCGCGCCGCTGGAATACAAAAAATCCGTGACCGCTGCATACACATCGCGCCGGTAAGGCCATGCGCCGAGCAGAGGCTGCAGCAGTGCCATTGATTCCTCGTCCACGTCGACGATGACGACTTGTTCGAGATTTTGCGGCCGCGCGAGCAGGCGCGCCTGCATGTCCGCGGCGTCGTTGTCGAAGCGGTGGAACAGCGAAGTCTGGCTGAGCAGCAGGGTGAACATCACCGCGCCGATGCCAACCAGCGCCTTGCGCGTGGAAGGGCGCTGCATGAATGCTGAAAGAAACAACGATTTCACGATAAGCAGGAGTAAGCTCTGGCGGAGTCGACCTGCCAAGCATAATCAAAAGCCCAAGGGAAAACCAGCAAAGCCCCGCGCGCCGGGTAGTGGAAGTCGTTTGCCCAGGCGTGGCTCCCGTGCAGCAACTATCCCGAGCGCAACAGTTTGCTAACGGCTATTTTCCCGGGCAATCGCAGACATCGCCGCCTTTGTCGAATATGACGCGCCACGTACCCGACGCATCGCGTTGCCAGATTGAATTGAACCTTGCAAAAACTTTGCCCTGCGCATCGCGCACCGGACCCGAGCTCAATGCGAGCGTGCCGGATTCGAGCACTTCCACTTCCTCCGGCTCCCAGGAAAATGGCGCCGTTGGGGTTGCATAAAATCGTGCCCAGGCAACGGCAATCTGCTGCTTTCCGCGAATCGGTTTCGGTCCGGAAAAGAACACGGAGTCGTCGGCGATGAATGATGTAAAGGCACGGTGATCGCGGTCCGCCATGGTTTGGGCGAACGCGCGTTCAGCGGCGAAGACCTGCTGCCTCGCCTCGGCGACGGGAAGTCGCGGCGCTGTCGCGACGCAGGCGGCGAGCAGACTGGCAAGCGCTGCGAAAGCGACCCTGATTGAATTCATCGTCTTCATATCAACGCCAAACGCCTTTCGCCATCAGAGAAGCAGAAAGCAACAGCGCCACGAGCAAAACCATTTCAATATTCAGCGTCAGCGCAATGCGGGAAAAATCCTGTTCATTCATCACGGGCGGCTGATTTGCCCTGGTTTCCTTGCGCCAGGCAATAAACTTTACCGTCGGGTAAATGGAAAGCAGGCCGACGGCGAGGAACAGGCCCAGTTTGATCAGGAAAAACGGACTGGAAAAATAAAACACGGCGCCTTTCTCGAAATACAAAACCCGGAGAAAACCCGCGGCCAGAATAACCCCAGCCAGAATTCCATACCACATGTCGCATTTCTGGATGTTCCTCGCTTCCGCGAGGGAAATATTTTTCTTGAACGTCAGCCATTCGTAAAACAGCGTGGTGACGATGCCGAACGCCGCGACAAAGTGTAAAAAGGCAAACAAGGAATTGAGCAGCATATCGTTTCTCCAGTCGTTTTGTAGATTGCACTGACCTAGGATGCGCATCGATCGCCAACGATGCGCTTCGTGCCTCAGCACATCCGACATCAGGGTTTCATCCTCATTCGTCTGTCATCCTGAGCGATAGCGAAGGATCTGCTTTTCGGTTTTGACTTCACAGCGGCACTGTGTCGTAGGGTGGGCAAAGCGCAGCGTGCCCACCAATTAATATAACATCGCGTGAAGTTGGCGAATGGATTTTGTTGGGTTGAAAATGGTTGTGTGGGTGTTTGGCATCGTCGGCGTGGGCACGCTACGCTTTGCCCACCCTACGCTTGCTCTATCATGCGGCGCAATTTGCAGCGCACGTTGCGGCTTAGCTCTTCGCTTGCTTGCTTATGCGGACTTCAAGTTCTTTTACATCG
>JBAVXA010000063.1:0-5258 GCA_049698095.1 Burkholderiales bacterium | reverse complement strand
AAGCTTTTTCCAGCGACAAGATCCGCGACACCGTTGATTATAGCGTGGTTGTGTCGCGCATCTGCGAAGCCGTGCTGGCGAAACATTTCAACCTCATTGAAACTTTAGCTGAAGCAGTCGCGAAATTGCTGCTGGATGAATTCAAGGCGCCGAGGGTCAAAGTGCGCGTGGCAAAATTGGCGGTGATTAAAGGCGTGAAACAGGTTGGTGTGGAAATCGAACGAACCGCAGTAAAATAATCGTGCAGCAACACGCATGAATGGCGCTGACGGATATCTTCCCATTCTTTGCATGCACAGGATCAACCGCGCGGATGATGCTTGGCGTGTAAAGCTTTCAAGCGTTCTCGCGCGACATGGGTATAGATTTGCGTGGTCGTAATATCCGCATGGCCCAGTAACATCTGCACCACGCGCAAATCGGCACCGTGGTTGACCAGATGCGTAGCGAAGGCATGACGTAATGTGTGCGGCGACAGGGGTTGGGTGATATTCGCGGTTTTCGCGTGGCGTTTGACGATATGCCAGAACGATTCGCGCGTCATCGCGCTGCCGCGCGAGGTGACGAACAGCGCATCGGAAATCTGTTGTTTCAATATGTCTGGCCGCGCGATGTCGAGATATTTGCTGATCCAGGCCAACGCTTCTTCGCCTACCGGCACCAGCCGCTCTTTCGAGCCTTTACCCATGACGCGCGCCACGCCGACGTTGCGATCAACCTGCATAGTTTTCAGTGTGACCAACTCGGTTACGCGCAAGCCGCTGGCGTAGAGCAATTCCAGCATCGCGCGGTCGCGCAGGCCGAGCGACGTGTTCACGTCCGGTGCGTTGAGCAGTCGTTCAACATCCTTTTCCGTCAGGCTTTTCGGCAGCGAACGCGGCAATTTCGGGGCATCGATATTCAGCGTCGGGTCGGCATTGACCAGATTTTCGCGCAATGCAAATTGGTAAAATCGCTTGAACGACGACAATTGCCGGCTGGCGGTGGCGGGTTTCGTTTTTTTAAAACTGAATTGGTAGGCGAGATAGGCCTGCAGATTTTCTTCCGTAGCGGATTCCAATCCTGTGCGACGGTTTCTTTGCAGCCATTCGGCCAGCTGATTCAGGTCGCGTCGATAGCTCGAAAGCGTATTTTTCGCCAAGCCGTCTTCCAGCCACAGCACATCGTTGAAGCGATCGAGCAACGGGTCAGGCGAACAGGCTGGCTTCATGTGCCTCATGCCGCAGCAACCATTTCTTGATCGACAGCGGATCATCGAGCTTTCCGCCCATGAACCCGCCGAGTTGTCCGTTGGCGGCGATTACCCGATGACACGGAATCACCACCGCAACCGGATTATGCCCGCACGCGGTTCCAACGGCGCGCGGCGACGAGCCTATGCGTTGCGACAATTCGCCGTAGGTCCAGGGTTTGCCGGGAGGAATTCTTTGCAGCGTTTCCCACACTTGGATTTGATGGGCCGTGCCGGAAAATCTGATAGGCAAATCGAATTGGTATTGGGGGTTGTCGAAATAATGTTGCAGTTGTACGGCGACTAAATGCGCAACGGAATTTTTTTTCGGCGCGATGATAGGTTCTCGGCCGCTTAAAAAACTAATATTAATCACATACTTATCATCAAGCGTGCGGATGCCTAATACGCCGAAGGGCGCGCGGATTTTGGCTTGATAAACAGCTTCCGTCATCGTTGAAAATTATTTCGCAAACACCCGACTCATATCGGCAAATGCTTTGAACTCCAACGCATTGCCGCACGGATCGAGAAAAAACATCGTCGCTTGTTCGCCGATTTCGCCTTTGAAGCGAATGTGCGGCTCGATGATAAAATTTATTTTTGCTGCGCGCAGTTTTGCCGCGAGCTTTTCCCATTCCGCCAACGTCAGAATCACGCCGAAATGCCGCACCGGAACATTGTCGCCGTCGACAGCGTTGGTGTCGGCGCTGCTCGTTTCATGCGGCGCAAGGTGCGCAACGATTTGATGCCCGTAAAAATCGAAGTCGACCCATTCCGGCGACGAGCGACCCTCCGCGCAGCCGAGCAGACCCCCGTAAAACCCGCGTGCCTTGTCAAGGTCGCTGACGGGGAAAGCCAGGTGGAATAGCGGTGTCGCCGACATAGGAATGATTTCCAAAATAAAATGAATTGAGAGCTTGCCGCATTAACAGCGACTGCCAAGACAATATTCTACTGCGAAGCAAAGGCGCGCGACAGGTATAATTGCGTCTTGATTTTGACAGAAATATTGCATGCCGATCGCGCTGATTATCCTGCCGAATTTTTTGCTGATTGTGCTCGGTTTTACTCTGCATCGCTGGGGCGGCTTCACTCGCCCGTTCTGGTCGCAGGTCGAGCGGCTGATATATTTTTTGCTGTTTCCCGCCTTGCTGTTCCGCGCCCTGGCCAAAACGCCAATCGATCTCGGCACCGCCGCGCCTCTAGTGCTCGCCGGTTTGCTCACAATGTGTTTAGGAATGCTCCTCAGTTACCTGGCGAAATATTTATTCAAGCCATCGCCGCCGCTTTTTGCCTCCGGCTTTCAGTGCGCGTTTCGTTTTAACAGCTACGTTGGGCTGGCAATCGCATCAGGCTGGGGCGGGCAGCCGGGCATCGCCGCACTCGCACTGCTCGTTGGCACCATGATCCCACCCGCCAATATCGCATCGGTATGGGCGCTGGCAAAACACGGCGAAGGTAATGCGCTGCGTGAGCTGATTCGAAACCCGCTGATCATCGCGACTCTCGGCGGCATGGCGTTTTCGCTGAGCGGCCTGTCGCTACCCGCATGGATTTCCGGCACGCTCTCGCCGATTGGCGACGCGGCGCTGCCGATGGGATTGCTGTCTGTCGGCGCGGGTTTGAAAATGCAGGAGGCCGTCACAGCAGACAATGACAATATGCCGCGCAATAATCCGGTGATGTATTATTGGCTTGCGGTGAAGTTGCTCGCGCTGCCAGTGATCGCATGGCTCATAGGGCGCGCATTGCAGTTGCCTGCGTTGTACGCGCAAATGCTAATCCTGTTCGCCGCGCTACCACCCGCATCGTCAGCTTACATACTCGCGGCGCGCATGGGCGGCGATCCGGTGCCGGTGGCAAAGTTGATTACCTGGGGAACCTTGTTGTCGATGTTGACGATACCGCTTTGGATATTGGTGTTTGGTTGATTGTATTTTTGTAGGATGTGCAGAGGCATGAAGCGCATCAATCGCGATGGCGTGACGCTAGGCTTATCAGCGCCAGCCTACATTGCTGTCATCCTGACCCTGAGCTTGTCGAAGGGGAAGGATCTGCTGTTACATGCGTCAAATCAAAAGCGAAAAGCAGATCCTTCGCTAGGGCTCAGGATGACAAGCTCCTTCCCCCTTGACGGGGGAAGGGTGGGAAAGGGGTGGAGATGTTTGTGCCGTACCCGAACGTAAATCTCAAATGAACCTATGCCGGAGGTAGCCCGGCCGCCAGTCACTTTTTTGCTTCGCCAAAAAAGTAACCAAAAAAGGCGAACCCGCTGCGCTGCTTTTTGTTTTTTAGGTTTTTGTTGTCGCGCTATTTCTGCTGCCTATCCGGCGGCGAGCACAAACTCGCTGGAACCTTCAATTGATATCCGCATCACCGCGTAGCTCAAACATGTGGTCGCCGACGGCCCCCGATAGGCAGCAGAAATAGCGGCGGCGCAGATGGGTGAGCGATTATTTCTTCGCATCACGATTTGTAGGTCGCAATGAGTAAAACGAATTGCACCGAACGTAAATTTGAGCAATTAATTTTATTCCAACATTTTTTGCTCCCCTACGAGTTTCGTGCGGCGCAATTCACGTTGTACATTGCGCCCTACAAGCGCTATTAATCATGCTTCAATTTTTTTGAAAAGTTTATGCATGGCCAAATAAGTAGGACGAATAACATTGGGAATGCAAAAACGCTCCACCAATCAAAAACGTCTGTAAATGGCGTAAAAGATAGCAAAACCCCAACAACTGTACAAATTAACAGTGCGTAAAGAAACGCTAAGGATAATGCCGTGCCAATTACTTTCATAATTTCCTTGCTCTTATTTTTCGGCTGACTCAGGCTTATTTTGCTTAGTCTCAAGACTTTCTACTTTTTTAAACATTTTTTGTCTCTCCCGCAATTCCTTTAGCTCTTTCGAATAGTCACCCGGCTCTCTACGTTCTCCAGAAAATTTATCCGGATCTACTAGTGCAATAGCGACAACGGCCGCGATAGACATGCATAATATATAGCCAAAATTTGATGCGCCTGAATTGTATGTTTTTATCGCCATGGTCACTCCAAAACATATGGCAGCGACTATCCAGAGAATGGGTTTACCTACTGAACCCTTGATGCGATAGAAGTTGTTGCGCAGGTTACCGTGCATGGCCGAAGCCGAACATAAAAATAAAGACAGCCATGAGCGTAAGAGAAAGCGTTATGAGTCCTAAGCGGCGGACCATCACGGCATTCTCATGTAGTGACCCTGGACGAAGTCGAGCTTGAACAAGCAAGCCTGCCAGAAAAGATGGAAATGTTGCTAATGCACCGCCAGTCCACAGACTTTCAAACCAGCCAGAATGTAGATGCATTTCGTAGCCAACTAAGCTGCCGATTAATTGCGCCGCAAATACTGTAATGGGAAGCGCTCGAATGGGTTTGAGGTCAGCCCATGAATATGAAAATCCGAATTGTGATTCTTTCATTATTAGCTCGCGTAAGGTGCGATGCACAAGGCAAATTGCGCTAAATAGTGTTGTTCCAATCTAATTTAGCAGACTCGTCCACTTCTTGCCTAATTTTGGTAGGTTGATAATTTGGAGGATGGAATATCCCGATAGGCGAAAAAAAAAGAGCGCCGAAGCGCTCTTTTTTTGAGACGCGGAAACGTTTATTTTGTTTCGGTAATTTCTGGCAACACTTCGCGGGCCACCGTGAGTTTTTCGCGGATACGCGCGGATTTGCCGGAGCGGTCGCGCTGATAGTAGAGCTTGGCACGGCGCACGCTACCTTTGCGTTTCACTTCGATGCTGGCGAGCAGCGGTGAATAGAGCTGGAAAGTACGCTCGACGCCTTCGCCGCTGGAAATTTTGCGCACGATAAAGGAGCTGTTGAGGCCTTTGTTGCGCTTGGCGATGACGACGCCTTCGAATGCCTGCACGCGTTTGCGTTCGCCTTCGACGACTTTCACGCTAACGACCACGGTGTCGCCTGGGGCGAAAACGGGAATTTTTTTGTCGAGGCGGGCGATTTCTTCCTTCTCGAG
>JBAVXA010000062.1:0-4865 GCA_049698095.1 Burkholderiales bacterium | reverse complement strand
TGCGCGACTGCGCCGCCATGCGGCAATTTTCGAATGCGCTGAATGACGGAAAGATATTGGTTTTCTGGTAGCTGCGGCCGACGCCCATGAGCGCAATCTTGTCGCTCGCCAAGCCGGCAATATTTTTTCCGCGCAGCAATATTTCGCCAGCCGTCGGCGCAAAATCGCCGGACAATAAATTAGTCAGCGTCGATTTGCCCGCGCCGTTAGGGCCGATGACGGCATGGATTTCGCCCAGCCGTAACGTCAGAGAAACGTTATTCACCGCCGTCAGGCCGCCGAATTGTTTGGTCACGCCTTGCGTCTGCAATATCACTTCACTCATGCCCTGCCCCGTCTTTGCGGCGGCGTTGCAGCAGGCCGAGCAGTCCGTTCGGCAACAGCATGACCACGGCGACAATGATCATGCCTAGGTAGAGCAACCAGTGTTCGGTCAGCTGCGACAGGACTTCTTCCAGTGCCAGCAGCGTAAACGCGCCGATGATCGCGCCGTTCATGCTGCTGATGCCGCCGAGTATCACCATCATCAGCACATTGCCCGACTGGTGCCAGGCGAGCATTTCGGGGTTCACAAAACCGAATTGGCTGGCGGATAAATATCCGGCAAGACCGGCGAGCGTGCCGGCGATAACAAAACAGGCGAGCTTGTAACGGAAAGTGTGAAACCCGAGCGAGCGCATCCGATGTTCGTTGACCTTGATGCCGCGCAGCGCATGGCCAAAGGTCGAGCGCAGCATGAACATCAGGCCGACGAACACCAGCACGAGGCAGACCAGCGCGACGTAATAGAAGTGAATTTTGTTTTCCAGGTTAAACGGCGCCAGGCTGCCGATTGCCGCGCTGGGTTTGAAATAAATGTATTTGCCATCTGAACCGCCGGCATAGGGCGAATCGTGAATGAAAAAGTACAGCATTTGCGCGAAAGCCAATGTCGCCATGATGAAATATGCTCCGCTGGTGCGCAGGACCAGAAAGCCGATGGCCAGCGCGGACAAAGCGGACACGCCGAGCGCAAAAGGAAGCGTCCACCAGATGCTGGCGGCGGAAGATTCCGGCGACACCATCGCCAGCGCATAACCGGCAACGCCGAAAAATGCCGCGTGTCCCAGGCTCACCAGTCCGGTGACGCCGACCAGCAGATTCAGGCTCATGGCAAAAATCGCCATGATGCACATTTTAGTGACGAACTGGAGGTAGAAATTACCCGCGTACAGGGGGAGCGTGAGGAAGATCAAGCCGACCGCGCCGGCAATTCCAAGCTTGATCATTTTCATCCGCTTCATACTTTCATCCGCGTTTGAACAAGCCTTCGGGCCGCCACAGCAACACGATGGCCATCAGCAGATACACGGCGATGCCGGCGAGCTGCGGCACCAGCACTTTGCCGAAAGTATCGACAAGGCCGATGATGAGGGCGGAAAAAAATGCGCCCTTGACCGAGCCGATGCCGCCGGTGACGACGGCGACAAAACAAATAATCAGCACCTGATTGCCCATGCCGGGAAAGACGGTGGAGACCGGCGAGGCAATCATTCCTGCAAGGGCCGCCATCGCCACGCCCGCCGCGAACACCAGCGCAAACAACCGGTTGATGTCGACGCCGAGGGATTGCGCCATTTCGCGGTTTGACGCGCCGGCGCGGATCATCATGCCGAGGCGGGTTTTCTGGATCAGCCAGTACATCAAACCCGCCAGCGCGAGACAGACAAGGGAAATAAATAAGCGATAAACCGGATAACTGAGGTTTTGGCTGAGGGGAATGGAAAAATCCAGCAGCTTGGGGATGGCCACGCTATGTACATCGTCGCCGACCAATATGCTGCGCGACTCTTCAAATATCAAAATCAGGCCGTAAGTAAACAGGACCTGATACAAATGATCGCGCTTATACAGGCGGGCGATGAAAATTTTCTCGATCAGCAAGCCAAGCAGGATGCTGAGTGCAACCCCGACCAGCATCGCCAGCCACAAATTGCCGATCTTTTGCGACAGCGAAAACGCCAGATAGGCACCGATCATGTAAAAGCTGCCATGCGCCAGGTTGATGACACCCATGATGCCGAAAATCAGCGTCAGGCCGCTCGCCACCAGAAACAGCAGCAAGCCAAACTGGACGCCATTCAGAAGCTGGATGAGAAAAGAAACGTAATCCATTGATTTTATTAATATATTTTAAGGATAAAAATTGCCTGCGTGCATGCACGCAGGCAATTCGGAGTCTACAGCGTCAAGCAGGCGGCGTCACGAAATGCGCCGTTGACCGATCAGTTCATGGGGCAGCCGCGAGCCGGATCCGCCAGTGCCTTGGCGACAACAGCGACCACCTGGTTTTGCCCGTTCACCACTTTACGTAAATAGATATCCTGCACCGGATTATGCGCTTTAGACATCGTGAACTTGCCGCGCGGGCTATCGACCGTCGCGGACTCCATGGCGGCAATCAACCCTTTTTTGTTGCTGACATCACCCTTGACCGCATCCATCCCGGTCATCAACAGCGTGCCGCTATCGTATCCTTGCACAGCGAACACATCGGGGTCGCGGCCATAGGCTTTTTTGAACGCTTCGCGGAAGGATTTGTTTTTCGGGTTGTCCAGATTGTCCGCATAAAACAACGTGGTCTCGATACCATTGGCGGCTTCGCCCTGTGCTTCAAGCGTTCCGTCGGTCAAAAAGCCAGGGCCGTAGAGCGGAATTTTGTCTTTCAGCCCGGCGGCGGCGTAGTCCTTCACGAATTTGACCGCGCCGGCACCTGAGAAAAATACATATACTGCGTCCGGTTTGATGGCGGCGATTTCCGTCAACAGCGGTTGGAACTCGACGTTTGGAAACGGCAGATTCAGCTCCTTTTCGACCTTACCGCCGGCTTTCTCGAAGCCTTCCTTGAATCCGCCGACAGATTCGTCGCCTGCAGCGTACTTCCAGGTAACGGTTACTGCGCGTTTGTGTCCTTTGTCGAACACCACTTTGCCCATCGGGAACGCCGGCTGCCAATTAGTGAAAGACGCGCGGAAGATATTCGGTGCGCATAACGGCCCGGTCGCCGCGGCTGCGCCGGCGTTCGGAATAATGGTGATGGTATTGTTTTCCTTGGCGACTTTGATCATGCCCATTGCGACGCCGGAATGGACGGTGCCGATAAGCACGTCGACTTTGTCCCGGCTCACCAGTTTGTTAGCGTTATCGGTCGCTTTGGCAGGGTCGGATTCATCATCGACGGTGAAATATTCGATTTCTTTTCCGCCGAGCTTTCCGCCTTTTTCGTTAATGGCCAACTTAAAGCCGTCAGTGATGTCTTTCCCCAACTGCGCATAGGTACCGCTGTAAGGCAGCATCAGGCCGACTTTGACCTTTGCCTCCTGCGCGCCGGCGCCGCCGCCGGCCAACATGCAGGCTGCAATCAAGCTCAGTTGAATAAATTTTTGTCTGGTTTGCATATTCTGGATTCTCCTCGAAAGTTGTAAACACATTGAATACATTTACTGTTTGCTTTGATCCAGCGCGCGCAATTTAAAACGCTGAATTTTTCCCGTGGCGGTTTTCGGCAACTCATCGACAAACTCAAACCAGCGCGGATATTTATGCGGCGTCAGGCTGGATTTTACGTGTAGTTTGAGTTCTTCCGCCAGCCCATTTCCTTGCGCAACGCCGGGTTTAATCACGACGTAGGCCTTCGGTTTGATTAACCCCTGTTCGTCCGTCGTGCCAATGACAGCGGCTTCCAGCACCGCCGGGTGAGTTAATAACGCACTCTCCACCTCAAAAGGTGACACGTATTGCCCGCTGACTTTAAGCATATCGTCGGTCCGGCCACTATATACATAGTATCCGTCGGCGTCCTGCATATATTTGTCCCCGCTGCGCGTCCACGGGCCCATGAAAGTCTGGCGGCTGCGCTCGCGGTTGTTCCAGTACATTATCGCCGCGCTCGGTCCGGAAATCTGCAGTTCGCCAAGCTCGCCCCGCTCGACTTCGTGCCCCTCGTCGTCGACCAGTCTCAACGTGTAACCCGGTACTGCTCGTCCGGTCGTGCCATAGCGAACGTCGCCGGGCCGGTTGGAAAGAAATATATGCAACATTTCGGTCGACCCGATGCCGTCGAGAATTTCCACGCCGAATTTTTCCGTCCATCGTTTGCCGATATCCGCCGGCAGCGCCTCCCCTGCCGATGTGCACACGCGCAGGGACACTTCACTTTTTGACGGTAAATCCGCGCTGGCGAGCATGGCACCGAACAGGGTCGGGACAGCATAAAAAACCGTTGGCTGATGCTGTTTGAGTATCCGCGCCACCGCCTGCGGCGAGGGACGTTCTGCCATTAACACCGTTGTCGCGCCGACCGAGAACGGAAAAGTCAGCCCGTTGCCGAGTCCATAGGCAAAAAACAGTTTGGCGGCCGAAAATACCACGTCGGATGATTTGATTCCCAATACCGCACGGGCATAAAGCTCGGCAGTCTGTATCAAATGCGAATGCAAATGCACCGCGCCCTTGGGCGGGCCGGTGGAACCGGACGAATACAGCCAGAAGCAGATTTCGTCGCAGCTCGTCTGCACGGTTTGGAACTCGGGTGCAGCTTGTGCGCAAAGGTTGGCGAACAACAAATGCCCCTTGGCATCGCGGCCCGACACAATCACATGGCGCAATTCCGGCTTGCCGCGAAATGCAGGTTCAAATGTCGCAAACAACGCTTCCGACAAAACCAGCGCGCTGGCCCTGCTGTCGCGCAACATAAAATCATAATCCTTGGTCGGCAACAGGGTGTTGATGGGAATCGGCACAATCCCGGCCTTGATCGCGCCGAGAAACGCCGCCACGAAATCGACGCCGTCGTGCATCGCAAGGATGATGCGCTGCTCGCGACT
>JBAVXA010000061.1:0-16075 GCA_049698095.1 Burkholderiales bacterium | reverse complement strand
TATGCTGCGCAACGTAGCAGGAAGGCGATCAAGCATTGGGGCCGCCACTTAAACTCAGGTCCTGCGCATAGTCCTTGCTCGGGTAATGAAAACGCACCGGGCCATCCGGCTCGCCGTGGACGAACTGATGCACGAACGCATCTTTGGAGTGGCGCATTTCATCTGGTGTGCCGTGAGCAACGATGACACCCTCGGAAACAAAATAGACGTAATCGACGATCTTCAATGATTCCTGAATATCGTGCGTCACCACGACTGAAGTCACGCCCAGCGCGTCATTCAGATTGCGGATAATGCTGCCAGTGATGCCGAGGGAAATCGGGTCGAGACCAGCGAACGGCTCGTCGTACAAAATCAGCATGGGGTCCAAAGCGACTGTGCGCGCCAAAGCGACACGGCGCGCCATACCGCCGGATAATTCTGACGGCATGAGGTGCGCCGCGCCGCGCAATCCAACCGCATGCAGTTTCATCAACACAAGATCGCGGATTACCGGCTCGGGCAAATCGGTATGTTCGCGTATCTGGAACGCGACGTTATCGAAAACGGACATGTCCGTGAACAGCGCGCCGAACTGAAACAACATGCCCATTTTGCGCCGCATGTTGTAAAGTCCCTTCGCGTCGAGCTCGTGAATAGTCTGTCCTGCTACTTTTACATACCCGGTCGAGGGTCTGATTTGCCCACCAATGAGCCGCAGCAGCGTGGTTTTGCCGCAGCCGCTGCCGCCCATAATCGCCACAACCTTGCCGCGCGGCAATGTCAGGTTGATTCCCTTGAGAATCTTGCGCGAGTCGTAGGAAAAATTCAGATCGGCAATTTCGACCAGATTGTCTGTGGGCACGTGCTTATCTTGTTGAATAATAAAGCCGCATTCTAAACCACTTCGCACAAGGACGCGAACCGGGGCTATGCTACTATTTCAATCGGCTCATATTTTCCCTCCGTTCATGACCCAAAACGCGCTGTTTTTTTCCGCGATAACTCAGGCCTACGGCAGGCGCACTGCGTTAAAAGCGGTCACGCTCAGCGTGACAGCCGGCGAATTTCACGCCATCGTTGGTGTGAACGGGGCAGGCAAAACCACTTTGTTCAAATGTCTGCTGGATTTCTGCGCCTTGCAGGGCGGGCGCATTGAAATTTTCGGCGTTTCGCATTTATCGCCGGCATCGCGTTCATGCTTGGCGTTTTTGCCGGAAAAATTCAATCCGCCTTATTACCTTACCGGACGCGAGTTCATTAATTATTCGCGCAACCTGCACCGCCTCCCGTATGACCCTGTTGCAGTCGGTTCCCTGCTGACGGAACTGGATCTGGATCGCGCTGCCTTAGCGCTTCCGGTGCGCGAATATTCAAAAGGCATGACGCAAAAACTCGGTCTCGCGGCCTGCCTGCTGGCGCGTAAATCCTTGTACGTGCTGGATGAACCGATGACGGGGCTTGATCCGAAAGCGCGCTTGTTGCTCAAACAGAAATTACTGTCGATGCGTGAGCAAGGCGCCACCTTGCTCTTCAGCTCGCATTCGTTGCCCGACGTCGAAGCGTTGTGCGACAAACTGACTGTGTTGCATGAAGGAGAGGTTCGATTTACCGGCACGCCACAGGCGTTTCGCGCCGCTTTTTCCGCAGACGATCTTGAGCGCGCTTTTCTCAACTGTATCGATTAGTAACCTGTTGTTTTTATTATAATTTTTTAATGAAAAAAAATTAACCCGGCTCCCCACAAAATGAGCATTGCCCCTGCCGCGCGCATGCCGGTTTTGCCTCTCAAAAGCAGCTTTTCCAGCAATACAAAAACGCTGATGATCACGATCCAAAACAGATTCATGACGCCAACGACGAACAGCACCAGCATCAGCGCCCAGCAGCAGCCGACGCAATAAGCGCCGTGTTGTAAACCCATGATCCAGGCGCCTGAGGCGCCATCGCGCCAATGGGTGAGCAGGAAGGAAAGCGGCGAACGGCATTGGCTCAGGCATTGGAGCTTGATCGATGTCCATTGGTAGATTCCCGCCGTAATCAAGACCGCGCCGCCGAGCTTCGGGCTGCTGGTCGAGTCCATGGCGGAGAGAAATCCTTCAGCATGCAATATCCACTGCAGTACGGTTGCCGCAACACTGAAGGCGAACCATTGAACCATATAACCAGCGATAAACAGCTGCGTACGGGGCTGCGTTCCGCGGCTCTGGCCGAGTTTGTCGAAAAGCAGAATCATCGGCAGCGCTGAAGGCAGCATCATGGCCAGCATCATCACCGCCCACATGATTAGCATCATGATGAAGTCCGACCAGGTCCATATAGCCTGGCTGGGCACGGCCATTTCCGCCAAGGTCATGGGTTGCATGGATGTATGGAGATAAAACAGATACAGCCAAGCTGCCGCCACGATGAAAGCAAGGGCCGCCACCACCCTGTCTCGCGTCAAGCACCTGACGCTATGCAACCTGCTGAGCACGTGCGGGATTGGCTGCATGATTGCGTATACCTGAAAGCATTATTGCCAGACGAAAATGCGGCTGCTTATTCCTGCCCACGGCTTTCACCCGCATGGGTTAACTGCGCCGGCCGCACGTCGTGACTCAGTGCCGCCAGGTTTTGATACGTCGTCAGTTCATCCGCAGCCAAGGCGGCGGCCGGGCCGCGCAATCCGCTGGTGGAAGAACCGATGTTCATCTGCAGCACGCTGCCAAGCCCAGCGTACCAGTAGCGATCACCAAAGGTTTGCCTCAACGCCGCAAAGGTCGGCTCGCCGGTGCAATGGCCAGGGGCGATATTTGCCACTTGCCAGGTATCGCGCAGCGACGTGCTGATTTTAGCAATAACATCGTCCTGCGCCACTACCAGATGAAAACCGCCGGCAAGCAGATGGATTTTCTTGTTGATTTTGCTCGCAGCTTCGACGATTGCCTCGATACCAGGGTGTGAGCAGCCAACCACCAGAATGATGCCTTCGGGTGTATCGATAGCAAGAGATAATTCGCGCAACTCCTTGGTTCCGACCGCATCGGACACCAGTGCAATCAGCCACACACCGGGGGCGACTTCGGTCGTTTTGTCGAGCGCCTCGATATTAGCCCCAGGCCACGCCGCGCCGAATTTCATCACCGCTGGCGGAGCGCCGTCGTAGTAGCGCATCTCCGGCGGCAAAGATTCATTCTTGCGATAAAAACTGCTTGGCAGCGACGAGCCGTAAATGCCGAAGCCTTCCTTGGGCGCGTAAATTTTTACCTTCGGATTCACGCTTAATACATGACTGAGACCGGCCATATGGTCGGAGTGGCGATGCGACAATACGACAAAATCGAGTTGCCGCAGGTCGATTCCCTTTGCCTTGATATTCTGGGCGAAAATCGCCGCGTCATCGCCCGTGTCGAACAGTATTCTCTTACCGCCCGCTTCGACCAATGCCGAATAACCCCAATCCTTTTTCATCGCGGCGTCTTTGCCGAAGGCATCGTAAATCAACGTAATCTGGTTGGCGCCTTTCATCGATTGAGCTTGCGCGGTCTGCCTCGGCGCAGCGCAATTTGCGAACGAAAACAAAACCATCAACGCCCCCGCGAATAAGACCATTTGTTTGGCTTTCACGATTTTTCCTCTCGACCATTTAATCTTCCAGTCAGGCTGGCTGGTAAGCAAACGGCGAATAGAAGCCATTTTTCTGGCTGATCTCCAGTTGAAAGCCATGGTCGCGGTAGTTCAGCCGCGTCGACCGCGCCACCACCGCCGGAAAGCCCGGAACAGGCGTAAGTGGATGATTGCTGATAGTGATGTCGGCGCCGTTTTGCCCTTCCATTGCCGCAATTTCCATGTCGGCAATTCCGGCAATGTTCACGCTGCGTTGTTTGCCGTTGACTTTATAGTCAATGGCAGCCGATTTGACGCCCATCACTTCGCCAATGAGCGGCCCCAGCGCACCAAGCGGCCCTCCAGCCTGGCCGGAAAAGATCTTGCCCAAGGCATCGCGCTGACGTTCATCCGCCCGTTCATCCAGATACAACGCCACTCTCCATTTGGTTTGCAGCATGTGGCCTGGTGAATGGGCGAATAATGCCGCGTTGAGGCCATCCAATTGGACATCCTCATAGCGGCCTTCGTCGACATGCCACGCGACCAGCGCCGTGCATTCGCCGGACGTTGGCGCGCTGGTAAACACGCACGGGCAAGCCGCTTCGCAATTGCATGCCTCGAAATAGGTACCGCTCACTTTCCATGGGGTATTCATATTGGTCCTTGCATGTTTTGTGACTGCATCAGACAGCGGCGTCTTTCGGCAACCGCTAGGCGGCCAACCCCTGCTCCGTGTGCTCGACGAACGCCAAAGAGCTGTGTGTGTTCCTGTGGCTGAAATTGATCGGCCCGGATATTTCCAGCGTTTCGGCTAACGCGACTTCCATTTCCTTGTATTCGAAACCGCCGGGCAGACGCACGATCACACGCTGTTCGTCGCCGGTCGCGGGAACGCTCAGCGGACGCGAACTGGTGCGGATGAAATTCCCCGCTGCCATTCGCGCCCGACGCGCTTCCTTGTCAAATTCCCAGGTGAACGGTACGTACTCGGTCTTGTAGCGCGTCGGGCAAATGGCGTCGATGATTTCGAATAACGTGCCGCCGTGTTTGCCGCTCGTGAGCGCCTCGAGTGCATCGCGCTGCATAATGTCGGCTTTCTCGTCGACGAAGAATTGTAATTTGCCGTTTCCTTCGTGCATCGCCGATGGCCACCACACTGCGGCCGCCCAATGCAGCCCATCGAGATTGATTCCGCCGAAATACCCTTCAGTGATGTGCATGGCGGCCATGCCCTCGCAATTGGCGTGAGGTGCGGGCAAGCCTATGGTGTCGCAGGGACAACTCGCGAGGCAGTTACAGTTTTTCAGGTATTCGCCTTTCATTTTCCATTTTGCCATTTGCATACTCCTTTGTTTCAATCTGACATCGCGTTATGCGGCCTTAGGCATTTCGCCCGGCATGCCGGATTTGAACATTTTCCTTAACTGCTTCCGCAGCTCCGGCGAGTCCTGATGCTGATGAGTGGCTACCGCGTGCTGCACTGCTATCTCCAGCAATTCATCGGCACTATCGGCGCTGATCGCGACTGTGCATTTTGTTTCGCTCGGAAATTCGCGGCAATCAAGATATTGGCGTTTCATAGTAGTCTCCTTGAATTAATGGGTATTCCGCTTGCTAAAACAACTTACCGGTCTATTTCAATGTTCCTTTGAACGTGTTTTCAACCGGAGCAGGATTGCGGCGGAAAAATCCCGGCTTGGGGTAATGGGTAAATTTGCCCTCGATCTCCGATCCTTTCACCACCCCATGCCATTGCAGTTTTCCGTCGGATTCACTGACCGTTTCCACGTTAAAGGTCGTGCTGTCGCCGGCGGCGACAGCGGTGTAGGCGCCTTGGTTGTAGCCGTATTTATCGCACGAACTGGAATGGAATTTGCCATCCTTGAACGAGATGACATCGGCCTTTTCGTGCGCGGATTTGCCTTTTTCCGCCAACTCGGCGACAAACGTCTTTCCGTCGAGTGCGCCGGTTTCGGCATAGACGAACGGCTGTGCCACCAATAAAAGCAGCCCAAATAATGGAATGATTGTGAAACGAAGAATTTGCGCATTCATGTCTTCCTCCTGTCCGAATTAAATCGACAGCGGAGCAAGGAAGAAGCCACGAAGGCCGTTTTTGGATGATATTAAGTGCGCGCTTCAAGCTTCGAATTTACGCGCTCCGAAGCCGCGTCATCGATATGAATTATCAAGTGACAATTTCATTCTAGGACGTATTTCAGGCTTAGCAAGTGGTGGGAAGCATAATTCTTCTGCAATAACCGCAAACGTTAGCGTCAGTTCGTTCGACCCGTTTCAAGGGAAACGGCCAATTTATCGTTACAAAGGATTAACTATTTGATTTTATTTAGTATTTATTTTTGGCGGGTCGTGCGATCACCCCCGCAGCACGCTTGCCGGCCGAACCCCATGTTAGAATCGGTTCCCTGCCTATCACCCTGTTCGGCTAAATTGCTGCGGACGCAGAATTATGTATCTTGATTATTTCGGCCTCGATTCCGCGCCGTTCAATATCACCTCGCAGACGGATTTTTTCTTCGATGGGGCGGCGCGCGGCGCGACATTAGACGCGCTGCTGTATGCGGTGCAACAAGGCGAAGGCATAGTCAAAGTTACCGGTGAAGTCGGCAGCGGCAAGACGATGTTATGCCGCATGTTGCTTGAGTCCCTGCCAGATAACGTGGAGACGATTTTCCTCTCGGTGCCTAGCCTGAAACGCGACGAAATCCTGCAGGCTTTATGTATCGAGCTCGGAGTCAACATCGGCGGTGGGAACTCTTACCAATTGCTGACGGCGCTGCAGGACAAGCTGATCGATCTTTACGCCGCGAACCGTCGGGTCGTCGCGCTGATCGACGAGGCGCATGCCATGCCGCTGGAGTCGCTGGAACAGATTCGGTTGCTGACTAATCTGGAAAACGGCGACCACAAGCTGCTGCAAATCATCCTTTTCGGCCAACCCGAACTCGACGACCATTTGCGCCTTACGCATATGCGCCAATTGAAAGAGCGCATCACCCATAGCTTCAACCTGAGTCCGTTGCAAAAATCCGAAGTAGGACCCTATCTGGAGCATAGACTGGAGAGCGCCGGCTACCAAGGCGCACCCTTATTTTCTGACAAGTGCATTAAATTGATCGCCGATGCTTCCGAAGGATTGACGCGCCGGATCAATATTATTGCCGACAAAAGCCTGCTCGCCGCATACGCTGAGGACACCAAAATCGTCACCCCCGCCCACGTCCGCGCGGCAATTCGCGACAGTGACTTTCCGCTGCCGAACCAATGGGGCCATCGAATTGCCATAGCCACCGCGACTTTGGCGGCGGCGGGACTGGTTGGCTTCGGATTGAGTAAAAGCGGGTGGCTTTCGCCAGCCGCGGTTCAATCGGAAGCGGTCGCGTCCAAACCGCCGGCTAGCGATGTGAACAAATCGAATCAGACCAACCCAGGCACCGTCAAGACTGCCGAAACCAAATTGGAAAGTGGGGTCGGCCTAGACCCGATTGAGGGCAGCCCCGAATGGCATGAGAGAAATATCAATAAAAACAATAGATTATCTAAATATGTCGAATCGATTAATGGAGATGTGGCTGCGCAGGCGGGTGAGGCTAAAAATCAGGAAAATGCTGCAATAGCCTCTAATTCTGCCGAAAATACATTTAAGTCAGCCGATTTATCTAGCAGTTTGGAAAAAAATAAACCTTTAACCGGATTTGATCTCGATTCAAAAATAAAACCAGCGGATAACCAGCCGACCGCCAGTGCGCCGAAGCAGTCTGACGAGGCAACTTCTGCCAAAACGACATTAATTTCAGACAACTCCGGGCAAAATCAAGCAAATATTATCCAACCTCAAAAATCCACTTCTTCTGACGAATTTGCGACAGCCAAAGTGGCGCAACTGGCGGTGACGAGTTCGAAACCATTCGTGATAAAGCCGGCCAACAAGCCTGCCGAGGTGCGTCCAGTATCTGCCACGGCCATCGGTTCGGGCTCGCCATCTCCTTTTTTGCAAGAGAGAATTGCGTCCAGCAAAAACTGGCTCGAGTCCCAACCTGGCAGCCAATGCCTGATTCAGTTGCTTATGGCAGACATCAACAACCACGGAAATGTGGAGTACTTTTTGAATCTGGCCGAGCGCCAGACGGGGGCAAAATCCATCCATGTTTTTCCGAGTGAAATCAATGGCCATGGGAAATACATCGTGGTTTATGCGATGACCGGCATGAACTGTCAGGCGGCTATGGGCAAGCTGTCCGCGCCACTCAGGCAATCAAAACCGTACATACGCAGCGTCGAATTGCTGCGCAATGAGGTGAAATTTCCTGCCTGAGTGCCCATCAGCCATATAAAACCCCTATAATTGCGCTCGGATGCGATCGTTCGGAAATAGGCGATGAACAAATCGCGTAAAGCGACCAAAATGGAACCCAATTCACTTATAAAATTGCCTTTTTGCGTGGTCTGTTCGGTATTACTTTGTAGCGCCTGTGCCGTAACCCCGCTCAAGCCGGACCGCCATATCCAGGCGGAAGCCCCGCGTCCCGTCAGCATCCCCGAGACGGTACGTAGCGTCCCGTTGCCGCCGCCGCCGAAAGCAGAAGCGCGGCCGGAGAAATACTCGGTGGTGGTGAACAATGTTCCGGTTCAACAACTGTTGTTTGCGCTCGCGCGCGATGCAAAAGTGAATGTGGATATTCACAACGGCATTGAGGGTCAAGTAACCTTGAACGCAATCGACCAGACGCTGGCGCAGATCCTCACGCGCATCTCAAAACAGGTAGACATGCGTTTCGAAATGGATGGCGCGACACTGGTGGTCATGCCGGATTCGCCGTACCTGAAAAATTACATCGTCGATTACGCCAACATTTCGCGCAATTCGCGCAGCTCGGTCGGAATTGCTACACAGGTTGCCACGACCGGCGCAGGCTCCGACAGCACGGCATCGTCCGCTGGCACTGGCGTGCAGGGCAATAACTCCACCACCTCGGTGTCGAATATCTCCAATAACCAGTTCTGGGCCACGCTGGTTCAAAATATTAAGGATTTGCTGCGGGAAACCGACAAGATATTCCCTGAGGGCAGTACTGAAACCCAGTTCAGCCAGTCGGGCAATCAGCTGGCTTCGGCCAATGCGCCGGCCAGTGTTACGCAAAAATCCGGTAAAAAATCCACTACAACCGCCCTGCCCAAAGGCGGGGACTTCGCAGGGGAGCAGCAAGGCGGACTTACCGCCCGCACATTCTCCTTTCGCGAGGCTGCATCGGTGATCGCCAACCCTGAATCGGGACTCATCAGCGTGCGCGCGAGCGGCCGGCAGCACGAAAAAATCCAGGAATTCCTCGACCAGATCATGGGCGCGGCAAAAAGACAGGTTTTAATTGAAGCGACAATCGTCGAAGTCCTGCTCAACGATAACTACCAGGGCGGCGTCGATTGGAGCCGCATTGCCCAGGGCGGCAGTGGCGTTTCACTCAGCCAAACCGTCACGGGAGGAAATCTTTCGACGGCGCCGGTATTCGTCCTCGGCTACGCCAATCCCACTTCGCGTTTTGGCAACATCAGCGGCGCGGTCAAGTTGTTATCGTCATTCGGCGACACGCGCGTGCTGT
Source organism: Burkholderiales bacterium (assembly GCA_049698095.1). GTDB lineage: Bacteria > Pseudomonadota > Gammaproteobacteria > Burkholderiales > JBEEJL01 > JBEEJL01. The sequence goes on along the minus strand of JBAVXA010000061.1, from coordinate 6,887 downwards.
CCAGCCCGAAAATCATGGCGTTGAATAACCAGACTGCTATCCTCAAAGTAGTCGATGAAAAAGTTTATTTCACGGTTGAGCGAAAGGTGACGGAGGCGACGATCAATACCGGGCGTACAACGGAATTTACCAGCACCATCCACACCGTGCCGGTCGGCGTGGTGATGAGCGTGACGCCGCAGATCAGCGACGGCAACAGCGTGTCGCTGAATATTCGCCCGACGGTCTCGCGCATCACCAGCTTTGCTGTCGATCCGACCCCAAGGCTGCAAGGCGCGAATTTCGACAATCTGATTCCCGAAGTGCAAACGCGCGAACTGGAGTCCCTGTTGCGTGTGGACAGCGGGCAAATTGTCGTCATGGGCGGTTTGATGGAAGACCGGCTGGATAGAAAACGCGACGGCTTGCCGCTGGCCAAGGACATTCCAATAGTAGGCGACGCTTTCAGTTACCGTAACGACACGTCGAAAAAAACCGAGCTGGTGATTTTCCTGCGCCCGATTGTGATTAAAGACGGCTCGTTTGACGGTGATTTTAAAAACTATCGCGAGTTGTTGCCGGATAATAAATTTTTCAGCGGCAGCAATACCTCGGGAAACAAACCATGAGCCTGTTGCTTGATGCGCTCAAGCGTGCCGAGTCGAAAAAAAAGCACGGCGACGGCGCAACCGATAACCTGTCGGGCGCGATCCCCGATATCGATTTTTCTGCCATTGATCCGGTGGCTTTGCAGCGCAACGGCGCGAAAAACCTGTTCAACGCCAAGCTGTCAGGCTACGACGGTTACAGCAAGGCAAAGCTGATCGCACTGCTTGGCGGAACAGCGTTGTTGTTGGGGGCCACGGGTTTTTATGCGTGGTACTGGTACAGCACCTCGGTTCGCCCCGGCTCGCAAATCTCGTTGAACAGTCGTGCGCTCCCGAATCCTGCCGGCGCGACGCCGCCAGTTGCCGCGGTAAATGCGCCGGCGCAAACTCAGCCGACACCCGATTCCGTCATATCAACGCCTGCCCCACAACCACCGGAGGTTTTGCCGACAACTGCTCCGGCCGTAGCGGATAACAGCGCGAAAACGCCAGCGGCCATGCCTGCGCAAAAAATGCCCCAGCAAAAAAAGCCCGCCACCACCACAAAAGGCAAGCCGCCGCGCGTCGTAACCGCAGTTGCGCCAAGGCCACCGGCCAATTCGGCGCGACAAGTTACAGGTGCCACCCCCTTGCCGGCCCCGCCAATGCTGGCGCAATCGGCGGCCTCCATTTCGCCCCTTCCGGCTGCGGATGAGAGCATTCGCTTGCGCCGCTCTACCGAAGAGATTTTCGCCATCAGCCCTGAATTGGGCGCCGCTTATCAGGCGCTGGTCGCCGGCAATGTCGCCGACGCGCGACAAAAATACGAAAGCGTATTGCAAAAAGACCCGGCGAATATCGACGCCGAACTAGGGCTGGCGACGATCGCGGCAAAAAACGGGAATCCTGCAGAAGCGGCAAGGCGCTACAAACGGGTGTTGGAACTGAGTCCGAAAAATCCGTATGCAATCGCTGGAAATGCGGCACTGGTAAATGATCTGCCGCAGACCGAAAACCAGTTACGCGCGCAAATCGCCCAACAACCGCAGTCGGCACCACTCATCGCGGCGCTGGGAAATATTTTCGCCGCGCAGGGCCGCTGGAACGAGGCGCAGCAGGCTTATTTCGATGCCGCCCGCCTCGACGGGAATCATCCGGATTATGCATTCAATCTGGCCGTCAGCCTGGACCAGATCAACCAGCCGAAACTGGCGCTGGAGAATTATCAGAAAGCGTTGGCCCTTGCCAACATGCGTCCCGGCCAGTTCAGCAAGGACGCGGTCGCAGCACGCATCGCCGAATTATCCAGAATCAGGTAATCGCGTCGCTGCCATGACCGCACACCTTTCATTGCGCCCGCTTGGTGAAGTGCTTTTGTCCAAAAGCATCATCACTGAAGACCAACTGCATATTGCGCTTACCGAACAGAAAAAAAACGGCTTGCCGCTCGGCAAAGTGCTGGTGTCGCTCGGCTTTGTCACCGAGGCAACCGTACGCGATACGCTGTCGGAAAGTCTTGGTCAGATAAGTATCGACCTGTCCAACACGTTGATCGACCCGTCGGCCATCGCGCTGATTCCGAAAGAAACCGCGCGTCGCTACCACGTGTTGCCGGTCGCGCTCGACCGCGACAGCCATAAACTGGCGCTGGCCATTTCCGACCCCACCAACGTTGTCGCACTCGACCAGATCCGCGCATTGTTGCGTGACCAATTCACCATCACGCCGCTGCTTGCGCGTGAATCGGATATCACCACCGGCATCGAACAGCATTACGGTTTTGAATTGTCCATCGACGGAATTCTGCATGAGATAGAAACCGGCGAAATCGATTTTCAAAGCCTGGCGCAAAACCTGGACGAATATAGCCAACCGGTCGTGCGCTTGATCGACGCGCTGCTCTACGACGCGGTAAAACGCAATGCTTCGGATATTCACTTCGAACCGGAACAGGGTTTTCTGCGAATTCGCTATCGCATCGACGGCGTGCTGCGACAGATCCGCTCGCTGCATCAGAACTACTGGCCTGCGATGGTGGTACGCCTGAAAGTCATGAGCGGCCTCAATATTGCGGAAACGCGCGCGCCGCAGGACGGCCGTATTTCGCTGATGCTGTCCGACCACCCGGTGGATTTTCGCGTGTCGTCGCAGCCGACTTCGCATGGCGAGAATATTGTGCTGCGTATTCTCGACCGGCAAAAAGGCATTGTGCCGCTGGACCAACTGGGCTTGCGTGACGATGCGCTGACGACGCTGCGACTGATGATCGCGCGGCCGGAGGGAATTATTCTGGTCACCGGCCCAACCGGGAGCGGCAAGACCACGACCTTATACTCGATTCTGAATCACATCAATACTGAAGGCATCAATATCATGACGCTGGAGGAGCCGGTCGAATATCCGATGGCGCTGATACGCCAAACGTCAGTCAACGACGCAGTAAAGCTGGATTTTGCCAGCGGTATCCGTTCCATGATGCGTCAGGATCCCGACGTGATTCTGGTCGGCGAGGTGCGCGACCACGATACGGCGGAAATGGCGTTCCGCGCCGCGATGACCGGCCATCAGGTTTACACCACCTTGCATACCAACTCGGCCATCGGCTCCATCCCGCGCCTGTCCGATCTCGGCGTGTTACCCGATATCATGTCAGGCAATATAATCGGCGTGATCGCGCAGCGGCTGGTGCGCAAGCTGTGTCCGTTTTGCCGCGAAGAATATTCGCCCGACGAAGCATTGCGCCAGTTGCTCGGCCTGCGCGATGCCGTATCGCCCCAACTCTATCGCGCGGTTGGCTGCAAGAAATGCGGCCAGCAAGGTTATAAGGGCCGTATGGCGATCATGGAATTGCTGAAAATCGATGAGGACATTGATGACCTGATCGCCAAGCGCGCAACCGGGCGGGAGATTACGCATGCCGCATTGTCGAAAGGTTTCGTGCCATTGGCGGACGACGCGATCCGCCGCGTGCGCGAGGGCGTGACGTCGCTGGAGGAAGTTTCGCGCGTTGTGGACCTGACCAGCCGGGTGAAATAACTTATTCATTAACTAATTGATTATACGGAATAATTTTTAGCGGCTATGGCGCAGTTTTATTATCGGGCAATGAACCAGGACGGCAGGATTGTGCGCGGCTCGACCGACGCATTGAATCCGTTCGACCTCGAGTTGCGTCTCAAGCGCATGAGCCTCGACCTCATCGCACATCGCTCATCCGCGACGGTTTTGCGCATGCCGAAACGGAAAATATCGCGCGCGGAATTGATTACGTTCTGTTTTCACCTTGAACAGCTGATGCGTGCCGGCGTACCGATTCTGGAGGCGCTGAACGATCTGCGCGACTCTATCGTCAATCCGCGCTTTCGCTCCACGATCAGCAGCATGCTCGAATCGATCGAAGGCGGGCGCAATTTATCCACCGCGCTGGCGCAGCATGCTGACGTATTCGACCCGGTGTTTGTCAATTTAATCCGAGTCGGCGAGCAAAGCGGAAAGTTGCCGGATGTGCTGGCCAATTTGCAGGACAACCTTAAATGGCAGGATGAACTCCACACGCAGACGCGCCGGATACTGCTCTATCCGGCGTTCGTCAGCTTGATTGTTTTTGCGGTAATTTTCTTCCTCATGATTTACATGGTGCCGCAACTCGGCCAGTTCATGAAAAACACGCAACAGGATATCCCCGTCTATACGCGCGTGCTGATGTGGGTGTCGAACTTGTTCGTGCACTACTGGTACCTGATTATCAGCCTGCCCGTCGTCGCGGCCGCGTTGCTCTGGCATTCGGCGCGAAGCAGTCCTTCCATGCAGTATCGCCTTGATGCGTGGCTGCTGGCGCTGCCCGGCATCGGGCCCACGGTCAAAAAAATCATCCTCGCGCGTTTTTCGACCTATTTCGCATTGATGTACGCGGCCGGCGTCAGCGTGCTCGAATGCATCCGCATCGCCGAAAAGACCTCCGGCAATCGCGTGATCGAGCATGCCCTCATTCAGGTAGGACGCCATATTACCGAGGGGCGCGGCATTACCGACTCGTTCCAGCGTAGCGGCATATTCCCGCCGCTGGTGCTGCGCATGTTGCGCGTCGGCGAAACCACCGGCGAACTCGACAAGGCGATGGCGAATGTCAGTTATTTCTATAACCGCGATGTGCGTGAATCCATTGCACGACTGCAAACCCTGATTCAACCGATGCTCACAGTGATACTGGGCCTGCTGTTGTTCTGGGTCATCGTGTCGGTCCTCGGACCGATTTACGACAGCGCCACCAAGCTGAAACTCTGAGCCATGCTGGAAAAACACTTCCTCTACCTCACCAATCACCAGCTGATCTCGGTGATTTCGCGCGCGGAAAAATTCGGTGCGCAAAGAGTCTTTACGCTGAACGAGTCAGGTAAAAATGAGTTCGACGTTTATCTGGGCAGCATAAAAAGCATTCCCGCCTATCTGCTGACCGATTTGATCGAAGAGGATTTTCGCAGTGACACCATTCCGCATGTCAAGCCGCGCGACCGCGCGCAGCTGCTGGAACGAAAACTCGGCCAGGCATATCGATCCACCCCTTATCGCCATGCCACATTGCAGGGGCGCGAGCCGGACGGACGGCGCGACGATCGCGTGCTTTATACTGCGATCACCAATCCCGATCTGCTCAAGCCGTGGATCGATCTGCTAACAGCCCACAAGATCCCTTTAATGGGCATTTATTCCGCGCCGCTGCTGGCAACGCGTCTGCTCAAGTATCTTCGCCTGCAATTGGAGCATGTGCTTGTCGTCACGCTGGTGGCTGCGGGCGTGCGCCAGAATTATTTTCAGGACGGCATGATCAAGTTCAGCCGACTGACGCCGTTGGGCGATGCCGGGCAGAACTACCCCTCGGAATTGATTGCGCAGGAAGTCGGCAAGACGTGGCAATACCTGGACAGCATGCGCTACCAGCCGCGCGGTGAAGCGCTGCAGGTTTATGTCATTTGCCACCCGGCGGAGCAGGTGCGGTATACCAGTGCATTGCAGGGCTCGCCGCAGCTGCAATACCGCTTCCTCGATATCACGCAGGTCGCCACCATGCTGGGACAGACGCGCTTGCCGGAAGACTCCGACAGCGCGGGGATTATGCTTAATCTGCTGGCGGAGAAAATACCGGTTAACCATTACGCGCCAAAGGAGGACACCTACTACGCGCGCATCTGGAACGCCAGGCAGAAACTCTTTTATGCAGCGGCCGGTATATTTGTCGCGGGGGCAGTATGGACCCTGTTCAACCTGTACTCTGCCACCGGGCTGAACAACGATACCGCACAACTGGAAAGCCAGGTACGTGCGTTGTCGGTTCAGCAGCAAACTATCTTGCACCGTTTTCCGAAAGACACGATCGCGCCGGACGACATGCGCGATGCGATGAACCTTTATGCTTTGTCGCTGGCAGATTCGCCCTCACCGACACAAATAATGCAGCGCCTCGGCGAGGTGCTCGACAATTTTCCCAATGTGGAGTTGAAAAAAATCTCCTGGCTGTCGAGCGATGATCCAAAAAGCCTGCCGCCGATGACAGGAACGGACGGCGAGGCGCAATCGGGCCAAGCTGCAGCCAGCAACGAAAATCAAACGACTGTCCACAAAATAAAGCCGTACCAGGCAGCGCTGCTTGAATTCGCCTTGCGACCGACGCCGGAAGAGCCAAGACCTGCCCTGAACGAGATCCAGCGACTGGTACAGACACTGAACGGCATCAAGAATACTCAAGCCACGATTGCGCGCAAGCCGATGAATATCGACCCGAGCGGCAATCTTCGAGGGCGCCTCGGCTCGGGCGCAGCGCCTGCAACCGGGAGCTTTGCCCTCCAATTGTTGCTCACTCAGGCGGGTGCGTGAGCATGCCAACGCGCGAAACCATCTCCATGCTGCGTATTCCGCTGCTGGTATTGTTGATCACCATGCTGCTCGTCGCAGCAGCGGTTTTTGCGAGTGTGCAATACCGCAATTCCCAGTCGGTCGTCTACAACAGCGCCAACGCCTCATTGGTACAGGCGCGCAGCAAATTACAGACAACCCAAGCGGAGGAAAAAAACCTGCAAATCTACTCAAACAACTATCGCGAGCTGGCGCGACGCGGCTTGTTCAGCGAACAAAAGCGTCTTGAGTGGTTTGAAAATATCAAGCGACTTTCCGAACATCACCGCTTGGTTACGCTCGACTACGACCTCGGTCCGCAGCGCACGCTGTCGGCGGCCACGCCGCACGCGCCGAATATTGAAATTATTTCCAGTCCGCTGCGCATGAAAATGACGGCGCTTCACGAAGAAGACCTGTTTAACTTTATCA
>JBAVXA010000060.1:0-48014 GCA_049698095.1 Burkholderiales bacterium | reverse complement strand
CGAGCCGCCGAAATAAACGGTGTTGCTGCCATAGCGCAGGTTCAGTTTATCAAGCGCTGCGTTCAACGCGTCATGCGACTTCAGCTCGGCAAATAGCGATGCGCTCTGGAATTTTTTCTCGTTCAGTCCGGTGAAAGTAATGCCGACGGCCAGCGGCGTTGCGCGGATCGTTTTGCGTCGCTGCCATAGCGCATCGAGGGCGCCGATGAGATGCAGGGTGTCGTCGGTGGCATCAAAATTGGCCGCGTCTTCCCAGCGCTGGCCGTTGGTATATTTAATTGAAGCGTGCATGCAGGCCGTGGTGTAACTGTATGCGCGCAGGCGCATGGCGGCCTTTTGCAGCATTTTGTTGAGCACGGAAAAAGCCGTCGCCTCACTGCGCATGTCGGGCGACAGGACATGCGAATGGCCGATACTGGCTTTCTGCGTCGGCGGCGCGTACACAATTTCGCCGCGTAACTTCTGGTACATACGCTCACCCTCGATGCCGCCCCAGGCCTTATATAGTTCGTGCTTCGTGGATGCGCATAGCTGCTCGACGGTCTCAATGCCGGACCTGTTCAGGCGCGCTTCCATCATGCGTCCGACTCCGCACAAGTCGCGCAATTTCAAACGATGCAGACAATGCGGCAAGTCTTTTTGCTCGATCACAACCAGGCCGTTGGGCTTGTGCATATCAGTCGCGGTTTTGGCCAGAAACGGGTTCGGCGCGATACCAACCGAGCAACGCATTTCGCTTCCAGCCTTGTCGGCGATGGTTTGCTTGATTTTCTGCGCCAGCGCGATGGCTTTTTCGCGTAGCTGCTGGCTGCCGGTGAGCTCGCACTGCATTTCGTCGATTGAATTGACCCGCTCGACCGGCGTGCACGATTCGACCAATTCAATCAACTTGTGGTGCATTTCGACATACACCGACGGACGCGCTTCGACGAAGATCATGTCCTTACACATTTTTTTCGCATCGGCGACGATGGTGCCGGTTTTTACGCCGAATTTTTTCGCCTCGTAACTCGCCGCAATACAGCAGGTGGTATCCGCCATCACCGGCAGCACGCCGATCGGCTTGCCGCGCAATTCCGGGCGCAGTTGCTGCTCTACCGAAGCGAAGTAGGAATTGAAATCCACATATAACGATCGCAGCGTCATGGCGGAGCGTTCACGACTCTAATATGACAAACGCCACGGCAAGGTCGCGCTCGTCGCTGATGGAAATATGCGAACGGGCAATGCCCTGCGCCTGCATGAATCGCGCCAGCACGGGGCTGGCGTCGATCCGCGGTTTGCCGCGCGCGTCGTGGCCAATCGCGATATTGGGCCAACGCACCGGACTGACCAGGCCGGTCCCCAATGCTTTACTCAAGGCTTCTTTCGCGGCGAATCGACGTGCCAGATAATTCGCCGGTTTTCGGTTTCGTTTAAACGCAGCCCATTCGGCTTCGGCCAGAATATGCCGGGCGAACCGGTCACCGTGGCGGGTCATTGCATTCCGTATGCGCTCGACCGAACAGATATCGGTGCCGATACCAATGATCATGGTTACGCCCCGGCCGCCTGTACGATCAAAGATTTCATTTCGCGCACGGCGTTTTCCCAGCCGGTAAACAACGCCTGGGCGACGATCGCATGGCCGATATTCAATTCCGATATTCCGCTTAGCGCGGCGATCCTTTTCACATTATGAATGTTCAGGCCATGGCCCGCATTAACCCGGAAGCCGAGTTGGCGTCCATATGTAACCATTTGATTTATTTGATAAAATTCTGCCTCCTGTGCAGCCGGAGTTTCTGCATCGGCATAATGCCCGGTATGAATTTCGATCACCGGCGCCCCTGCCGTCCTCGCCGCATCAAGCTGGGCTTTGTCCGGGCCGATAAACAGGGACACGCGAATTCCGGCATCGGTCAACTTCTGCACTGCCGTTTTTACCCGTTCGAAATTCTGCACGACATCGAGACCGCCCTCGGTCGTGCGCTCTTCACGCCGTTCCGGGACAATGCACACATCATGCGGTTTGGTCTTTATGGCAATCGCGATCATCTCATCGGTCAATGCGCATTCGAGGTTCATTCGCGTCTGCAATACTTCGCGCAAAATTTCCAGGTCGCGGTCCTGAATATGGCGGCGGTCCTCGCGCAAATGCAGCGTGATGAGATCCGCCCCTGCGAATTCCGCCAGCAACGCCGCCTGAACCGGGCTAGGGTAGCGCGTCCCCCGCGCTTGGCGCAGTGTCGCGATGTGGTCAATATTGACGCCGAGTTCAATCATTACACTTCCTCGATGAAATTATAATTGTTGCAAGTCGCGCATCAGCTGGCGCGTGCTCAATTCCTCGCCGCCGAGATGATGGCTGATTACCATGCGCATGAGCTGCTTCGACTGTGCGATGGTCTGCAGGTGCGAATAATCGTCGTTTGCCATATCCAGGAGCGTCTTTCCGCTCAATTTTATTCCATTCACGTTTGCAGCGATGGCCGCGCCGTTGGATACCATCGGGCCGCGCGCGGGAAAATAATCGTAGCTCCGCTCGGGGTCGATGGCGTCGCCGTTTTTCGCTTCGCGGTCGAGCATAAGACCGTAACCCAACTCGCGCAATAAATGCACCTCAAAACCGCGCAGCTGCACAGCGTAGGCGCGCATGGCATCTGGCGTTGCCGCGTCGATGTCGCGTAACGCCAGCAGAGCATGCAGATAATAGTCAAACAAATCTTCGTGCGCATCGTCGCGTTGCATGAAGCGCATGAGCAGCTCGTTCAGATAAAACCCGCACAACAACCCGGTACCGGCTAACTGCCGCTGCACCGCCTGCCATTCGACCTTGTGCAGAGTGCGCAACTCCCCCTTGCCAAACCATGAGAAATCCATTGGCTGGAACGCCAGCAACAGGCCGCGCACGGCAGACTTCGGTCGCCTTGCACCGCGCGCCACCAGCGCAACTCGGCCATGGTGCCGCGCGAACAGCTCGACAATCAAGCTGGTTTCGCGGAACGGATAGGCATGCAAAACCAGCGATGGTTCGGCTTCGATACGATGAGAATTGGGACTAACCATGCAATGAATGCTGCGACTTTTTACGCTTTGCAGAGAAGAATTACCATAATGGGAGATTTTAATCCTTATTGCATGATTTACCTAGCCAAAGCGCCGGTTTGCTTGAGTTATACTCCGCGCTGAGGCATCCTGACACTGGTAAAAAATCGATCAGAGACGAATGGGTATTATTCGATGTATTTGATCCTTCTAAGCCTGAATATATTTCTCATCCTGGTTAACCTTGCCGGGCTGGCAACGCTGGTCATTCGCTGGGTACCCCACTACGCATTGGCGAAGGCCGTCGGCGTGCTGTTTTTTTGCCTCAGCCTTTTCTTTGTCGAGCATTTTTTTGGCCTCGGCAAACTGACCTGGCTGTGGCCCATTTCAAGCGCCGTCTCGCTGTTTCTGGTTTACCGGCAGAAGGCCGAATGGAAAAAATATTACACGCCCGAGATTGTGTTCGTTCTGGGTTTTTTGTATGCGCTGTTGTGGCGGGGCGCATTCCCGGATATTTACCCCAGCTCGGAACGCGTGACCGACCTTTATTTTATTACCAATTATCTGCCTGGCTCAACCTTACCGCCGCTCGACTATTGGCTGCCGCCGCAGCAGTTCAATTTCTATTACGCCTTCCAGCACTACGCAGCTGCGCTGATGGCGCGGATTTTCGGCCTCGACGGCGGCACCGCGTACAACCTCGGCTTTTGCGTCGTAATGGCCCTTTCGATCAGTTGTGCCTGGTTTTTTATTGCGCAGTTCTGCCACAAACGCAGTGCAAGAATTCTCGTGCTGATGGCTTTCGTCGTCGGAGGTACAGGCGTTTCGCCGTTCGTGCATCTGCTGATCGACGAGCAGCAGTTCGGACGCCGCACGGATTTATGGGCGAGCATGCGCTTCGCCGGTAGTTACGACGTGTTTCTGAACACCCCCCTCGCCAATTCATTGTTTCCCAAGCCCACATCGCTGCCCGCGGGCTTTGAGCCGAGGGATTTACCGATCGAGAATTTCAGTTATCAGTTTTTCATCGGCGATTACCATCCGCCCTTAGGAAGCTATTTCCTGCTCATGCTGACGCTGGCGCTGTTTGCCGCGTTGGAACCACGGTCGACAAGAAATGCGTCCGCGGATGGAGCGGCGATCGTGCCGCAACGGACGATGCTGGCAGCACTTGCCGTCACACTGCCAGCAATGCTGGTTACCAACACATGGATTTTTCCCTTGCAGGGGCTGCTGCTTTCGATCTGGGGGGCCTATCGCTACCGTACAAAAATTCCTACCGACTGGCTTGCTGCCGGCGCAGGACTGGTCGGAGGATTTCTACTCATATTTCCGTTCCTGATCGAGTTCGCCGCTCAGGCGCAGAATACGCCGATCCGCTGGGTAGAATGGCAGGACCACACGCGCTGGACACAGTTCATCGCTCTTCATTGGCCGCTGCTGCTGCTGTTCGGTCTGGCTTGCCTGCTGCGACAATCGCGCCAGCTGATTATCTATCTTGCGCTGGGCATGGGGCTGATGCTGTTCCTTTCTGAATTCATTTACGTCGATGATCCGAGCGGCGGAAAGTTTATCCGCACCAATACAACCATGAAATGGTGGGGCTGGATTTTTGCACTGGGCGTGGTCGGCCTCGGCACATTCACTATCGCGGCGAAAAACAGATATATTCGCTATTCCGCCGTTGTTATCCTAGTGTTGCTGTGCGCCTATGGGCTGGATCTCGGGCGGGACTGGTTGCTGACAGGCAAGCAAAGCGCGATGAAATTGCATGGCCACGAGTGGCTCTCGCGCGATGGCACGATCAAGGACATGATCCGCTATTTGCGCGCTGCGCCGGACGGTATCGTGCTGGAAAGCAGCGACCGCGGTTCGTACAGCAATTCGACCACGATTGCCCTATTCTCGGCCAAGCCGGCGATGCAGGGCTGGGCGGACCATGTAGTGACCTGGCGCGGGCCGTCAGCTCACGCCCGCGTGCAACAAGAGGAGCAGCGAAAATTTTATGCCGGCGAAAAATCCGATGTGCTCGGCTGGCTGCAGCAAAACCATGTGCGTTACGTTATCTGGGGCGGATCGGACCAGGCAAAAAAACCGGAGGCGCGAGAACTCATCCAAAGCCAGATAGGCAGTTACTACCATTGGAAAAGTTTCTATGAATCCGGAAACACGAAGGTGGGCATGTGGATTCTGAAGTGAAAATTCCCTACACCACGGCAAGGCAGTTCGCGCGTTACGCCAGCGTAGGCGCAGTTGGCACTGCCGCGCATTATGCGGTTTTTATTGCGCTGGTCAAACTCGGCATCAATGTCGCCGCCGCCAGTGCGGCAGGCTTTGTCGTCGGGGCGTTGATTAACTATTGGCTGAATTACCGTTACACTTTCAAGAGCGAACAGCCGCATCGCGTGGCGCTTATCCGGTTCTTTTCCGTAGCCGTGGCGGGTTTGATCTTGAATACCGTGATCGTGTTCGTGCTGGATCGAATGCATTGGCATTACTTGCTGGCACAGGCAACGGCGACGATAATCGTACTGGTCTGGAATTTCGCCGCCAACCGACGCTGGACCTTTGACAAAGGCTGAAAAATGAATGCACCTGATATGCTCTCAATCATCGTGCCGGCCTATAACGAAGCCGCAGCGCTGCCGGAATTCCATCGCCGCGTGACCGCGGTGCTGGATCAACTCGATTTGCGATGCGAAATCATTTATGTAAACGACGGCAGCAGTGATGGGACGCAAAAATCAATCGATCAGCTTTGCGCTGGCGACCCGCGCGCGGCATGCGTTGAACTTAGTCGTAACTTCGGCAAGGAAGCCGCGATGACCGCCGGCCTCGATCATGCCCAAGGCGATGCAGTGGTGATTATCGACGCCGATCTGCAGGACCCGCCCGAACTCATCGCGCAACTGGTCGCGCGCTGGCGCGAAGGTTACGACGTCGTGTATGCAAGGCGCACTTCGCGCATGGGAGAAACCTGGCTGAAGAAAGCGACCGCATCCGCATTTTATCGGCTGATCCAGAACGTGAGCCGGGTGCAGATTCCTGCGGATACTGGCGATTTTCGGCTGATGAACCGGCGGTCTGTCGACACCTTGTTGCGATTGCGCGAGCAACATCGGTTTATGAAAGGCTTGTTTGCCTGGGTCGGCTACAAACAGATCGCGGTCGACTACGAGCGCGATCCGCGCATTGCCGGCGAAACCAAGTTCAACTACTGGAAGTTGTGGAATTTTGCGTTAGAAGGCATCACCTCGTTTACCATCGCGCCGCTGAAGATCGCCACCTACGTCGGCCTGCTGACCGCGGGCATCTCATTTTTATACGGTTCGTGGATCATTTACCAAACCCTGGCGTTCGGAAATCCGGTTCCCGGCTATCCATCGCTGATTGTCGTCGTCCTGTTTCTCGGCGGCTTGCAAATATTTTTTATCGGCATCATCGGCGAATACGTCGGCCGTATTTACGATGAAACCAAGCAACGCCCGCTATATGTGGTGCAGAATTTTCAGCCGGCGAAAACCGGCACGCTGAAATCGGTGCCGGCGGATGTTATGCAGGCGCGAAAAGTATCCTAACCCTGTTTATTCGTAACCGAGGCGCTTCAAGGTGCGTTCGTCATCGGCCCAGCCGCTTTTCACTTTCACGTACAGCTCCAGATATACCGGGCCGCCAAAGAGTTTTTCCATATCCTTCCGCGCATCTGTGCCGATCAACTTGAGCTTGGCGCCTTTCTCCCCGATGACAATGGCTTTTTGATTGGGCTTGTCGACCAGAATTGACGCAAAAATCCTGCGCAGATTGCCCAGGACTTCAAATTTCTCCACCTCCACACTCACCGAATAGGGCAATTCCTCGCCGAGCAGGCGGAATAGTTTTTCCCGCACGAATTCGCTGGCGAGGAAACGCTCATTTCGATCGGTAATCTCGTCCTCGCCGAACATAGCCGGGCCTTCGGGCAAATGCGGCGCAATGGCTCGCAGCAGCGTGTCAAGTTGCGTGCCCTGTTTTGCGCTGACCGGCACCAGCGCGGAGAACGCGAATTCCTTACTGACGTCGTCGATGAACGGCAGCAGCGAATCCCTGTCTTTTTCGCGGTCGATCTTGTTCATCACCAACAGCACCGGCCTGTTCGACGGCAGCAGCGGAATCAGCCGCCGGTCTGCCTCGCCGAATTTGTTTGCTTCGATAACGAACAGTACGACATCGGTCTGCGCCAGGCTTTGCACGACGCTGCGGTTCATGGTTTTATTCAGCGCGTTGACATGCTGCGTCTGGAATCCGGGCGTATCGACGAACACGAATTGTGTGTCAGGCTGGGTGACGATTCCGGTAACGCGATGGCGGGTCGTCTGCGCTTTACGCGAGGTGATACTGATTTTCTGACCAATCAGGTGGTTCAGCAAAGTGGATTTCCCCACGTTCGGCCGACCGACGATGGCAATGGCGCCGCACTTATAACTCATTGTTTATATTCATCATTTGCTATCGCGCTGGGTAATCTGTTCGAACACCTTTGCTGCGGCTGCCTGTTCTGCGGCACGGCGGCTTGCGCCTTCGCCGGATGCCTTGACGTGCATGCTTGCCACGCTGCATTCAACGCAAAATGTCTGGTCGTGCGCTTCGCCGCGAATGTTTGACACATTGTAAGCCGGCAACGCTATCTTGCGGCCCTGCAGCCACTCCTGCAGTTGGGTTTTCGCGTCCTTGGCCACCGCCTTCGGGTCGAGGGCGGCGATTTTATCGGCGAATAAATTGCCGACGAGGTTTTCTGCTGCGCCAAATCCGCCATCGAGAAATACTGCGCCGAAAACCGCTTCCAATGCATCCGCGAGGATTGATGGCCGACGGAAGCCGCCGCTTTTCAGCTCGCCCTCGCCGAACGCTATAAAACCCCCAATATGTAACTTGTCTGCCACCTCAAACAACGATGCCTGATTCACCAGATTCGCACGCAGGCGCGACAGCTCCCCTTCCGACAGCTTGGGAAAACTGTCATACAAGCGAAGCGCCACGACAAAATTCAGCACGCTGTCGCCGAGGAATTCCAGCCGCTCATTATTCGGCACGCTATGACTGCGATGCGTCAGCGCCTGACGCAGTAATGCAGGCTGATGAAAATCGTAGCCCAGATTTTTGGCGAACCTGTCGCTGTCCATCAAAAGCGTGGCTCGCCTATTTGGTGGAAGCGCTGAAATCGATAACCAGACTGACGTTACCTGCCAGCGACGTTTTTACTGTGTAATTGGCGCTGACCACAGTATTATTTCCGCTTTTGCTGATGTCCAGATCTTCGCCTTTGACGCTGCTGACGTTATCAATGCTCGCGCGTTTGTCGAATGCGCTGCGAATTTCCTTCGGATTGCCGCCCTGTACCTCGGCGCTGCTGGCCATGGTGCGCAGGATGTTTTTCACGGCGAAAAATTCAATATATGCCGGGCCAACGCGCAGCCCGGTTATAACGATCATAATGCCGGCTATCAAAACCAGCAGGCTTCCCAAAAATCCCATGCCTCTTTGTTTTTTCATCTTCGGCTCCCGTTTTCAGATTGATAAAAACACTCAGTTGATTACACTGCCAATACGCTTGAATTCGCCGAAATTCCACCAGATAAAGAAAGCTTTGCCGACAATATTGTCCTCTGGTACAAAACCCCAGTAGCGGCTGTCTTTACTGTTATCGCGATTGTCCCCCAGCATCAGAAAATGCCCGGCCGGAACGCGGCAGGTAAATCCCTGCTCATTGTAACGGCACTGGTCGCGCCGGGGAAATTGACTGACGCTGGCCAGTTGCAGCGGCGACGTATCCGGATTCACAATAATCGCATGTTGCGTGTCACCCAATTTTTCGCGCAGGCGATCATAGCGCTGAAAATTTAGCCCCTGCTCCGATGCCTCGAAACCGCCATCAGGAACCGTTGGCACCGGTTTGCCATTTACGATCAAGCGTTTATTGATATAGGAAATTTCGTCCCCCGGCAAGCCGACTACACGTTTGATGTAATCGAGGCTTTGATCTTCCGGGTAACGAAACACCATCACGTCACCGCGTTTGGGCTGATTCAATTCGACGATTTTCTTGTTCACAACCGGCAGGCGTATGCCGTAAGTGAATTTGTTGACCAGAATGAAATCGCCGACTTCAAGCGTGGGGATCATCGACCCGGAAGGTATCTTGAACGGCTCGGCGATAAACGAACGCACAAAAAAAACGATCAATATGACCGGGAAAAATCCTTTGGCCAGTTCAACCGGCATCGGATCATGCGCACCCTTCGGTCGTCTGCGCGCGCCCCAGAGAAAATCCCATGCATAAATCAAGCCGGTGATGACCGTTGCGAGCAGCAACACACCGGCGAAACTGACAAACTTCAACATCAAGCCGAGCGCGGAAATGAATATCGCCATATAGGCAAACTGCACCAGATGCAGGCGGTTCTCGCTTTTCGCTTCACCCGCCGTGCTGCTGAACACATCCCACAAAGCGATTGCCGTACTCGTCGCCAGCACTGCGATGCCAATCGTCACCAAATCCATCACTTCCCCTCCACTCTTAGTATCGCCAGAAACGCTTCCTGCGGGATTTCAACGTTGCCGACCTGTTTCATGCGTTTTTTACCGGCCTTTTGTTTTTCCAGCAACTTGCGCTTGCGGCTGATATCGCCGCCATAACATTTCGCCAACACGTTTTTTCGCAGCGCCTTTATGCTCTCGCGCGAAATAATATTCGCGCCGATCGCCGCTTGGATGGCGATATCGAACATCTGGCGCGGAATCAGCTCGCGCATTTTCGACGCCAGCTCACGCCCGCGGTAGACACTATTGGAGCGATGCACGATCAAACTGAGCGCATCGACTTTTTCGCCGTTGATGAGTATGTCCAGCTTCACCAGATCTGATGCGCGAAATTCCTTGATTTCATAATCCAGCGAAGCATAACCGCGCGACACCGATTTAAGCTTGTCGAAAAAATCCATTACCACTTCGTTCATCGGCATTTCGTACGTCAGCATGACCTGACGGCCCATATATTGCATATCGATCTGCGCGCCGCGCTTTTGATTACACAAGGTAATTACCGGCCCTACATATTCCTGCGGCATGAGCATGGTGGCGATAATGATCGGCTCGCGAATTTCCTCGATCTTCGAAACCTCGGGCATGCGCGAAGGGTTTTCGATTTCCTGAAGCGTGCCGTCACGCATTTTGATTTGATAAATCACCGTCGGCGCAGTGGTAATCAGATCCATGTCGTATTCGCGCTCCAGCCGCTCCTGCACGATTTCCATATGCAGCAGCCCGAGAAAGCCGCAGCGGAACCCGAAACCCAGCGCCTGCGACGTTTCCGGCTCGTAATGCAATGAAGAATCGTTTAGCTTGAGTTTTTCCAGCGCGTCGCGCAAAGCTTCATATTGATTCGATTCAACCGGGTACAACCCGGCAAAAACCTGCGGCTTGATCTCCTTGAAGCCGGGCAACGCTTCGCCTGCCGGCTTGTCCACCAAGGTGACGGTATCGCCAACGCGTGCGTCTTTGAGTTCCTTGATGCCGGCGATGATGAAACCTACCTGCCCCGCCGACAAAGTCTCGCGCGATTGCGACTTCGGCGTAAACACGCCAACCTGCTCGGTCAGGTGCACCGCTTTGGTTGCCATCAACAGAATGCGGTCTTTGGGTTTCAATACTCCGTCGACTACCCGTACCAGCATCACCACGCCAACGTAATTGTCGAACCAGGAGTCGATGATCAACGCTTTCAGCGGCGCATCGATCTTGCCGCGAGGCGGTGGAATTTTCGCAATTACGGCTTCCAGCACATCCTGCACGCCAAGGCCGGTTTTCGCCGACGTGCGCACCGCGTCGCTGGCATCGATACCGATAATATCTTCGATTTCATCAATCACGCGTTCGGGGTCGGCCGAGGGCAGGTCGATTTTGTTCAGTACCGCAATTACTTCGACGCCCTGTTCGGTTGCCGTGTAGCAGTTGGCCACGGTCTGTGCTTCCACTCCTTGCGAAGCATCGACAACCAGCAGCGCCCCTTCGCACGCGGCAAGCGAGCGGGATACTTCGTAAGAAAAATCCACGTGCCCCGGCGTGTCGATCAGATTGAGGTTATAAGTCTGTCCGTCGCGGGCTTTATAGTTCAATGCTGCGGTTTGCGCTTTGATGGTGATGCCGCGTTCGCGCTCGAGATCCATGGAATCAAGAACCTGCGCCTCCATTTCGCGGTCACTCAGTCCGCCGCAAAGTTGAATAATACGGTCTGCGAGCGTCGATTTGCCGTGGTCGATGTGCGCGATAATGGAGAAGTTTCTGATCCTATTCATGTTTTCCGCATAGAAAAAGGGCACATGACAGTGCCCTCTTTGGGTGAAATCAAGCTTTTGATTTTACCGGACTTTTGCCAGATAAGCATCCAGCGCCGCGATATCAAGAAAATAATGGCAAATTTCCGTTTCGTCCGCCAGCAGGACCGGAACCAACTCATCGTATTTTTTCACCAGCCCAGGATGAGCATCCACATCGACTATCTGCAATGAAAAGCCGCGCTCAGCCTGTAAGGGCTCGAGCGCGGCGATCATGTCGTGACACAGATGGCAGTAGTCCCGGCTTAAAACCGTCAGATTCAGCCGCTCATCGTCGCTCACTTGTCCGGCTTTACGACAATGAAACGACGGCTATCGCCCTGCAGTACCAGCAACGCGACCGTTTTGCCCTCAGTCACCTTGTTTACAATGCTGTTGAACTGCTCCACCGATTTGACTTCAACGTTGTTGACCGACAGAATAACGTCGCCTTTCTGGATACCCGCCCGACCGGCTGCATTGAGCGAGTCCTCGACAAATACGCCGTTGGTTATTTTGAATTCCTTGCGTTGATCGGGCGTCAGGTCGCTCAGGCTCAGGCCGAGTTTATTGGCAATATCGGGCTTCGCCGGCGCACGCTTCGATCCGCCGCTGCTGGGACCTGCCGCCAGATTCGCCGGTAATTCACCCACCGTAATGGCCAAATCCTTGTTCGCATTCTTGCGCCAAACCTGCACAGGCACCTTGCTGCCTGGTTTGACTTCCGTCACGATGCGCGGCAAATCCGTTGAGGAGATGACCGGCTTGTTGTCGAAGCGGGTAATAATGTCGCTCGCTTCGAGACCAGCCTTTTCAGCCGGGCTGTTTTTTTCCACCGAGGCCACCAGCGCGCCCTCCGCCTTCGACAAACCAAACGTTTCAGCCAGATCCTTGTTCACCGGTTGAATCAGCACGCCCAACCAGCCGCGCGTGACTTTCCCGGTGGTGCGAATTTGATCGGCGACTTTCATTGCCGTATCGATCGGGATGGAAAACGCCAACCCCTGAAATCCGCCGCTACGGCTGTAGATCTGCGAATTGATCGCGACGACTTCGCCTTTGAGATTGAACAACGGGCCGCCAGAGTTGCCGGGGTTGATTGCGGCATCGGTCTGGATGAACGGAACCAGGCTCTCCTGCGGCAAGTCGCGGCCCTTGGCGCTGACGATGCCTTTGGTCACGCTGTTCTCAAAACCGAATGGCGATCCTATGGCTACCACCCATTCGCCCACTTTTAGCCTGTCCGGATTACCGATCGTGACGGCGGGCAATCCGCTGGCGTCAATTTTGATTAACGCGACATCGGTGCGTTTGTCGCTGCCGATTACTTTGGCCTTGAATTCACGTTTGTCGCGCAGCTTGACGATAATCTCATCGGCGCCGGCAACGACATGGGCATTGGTGAGCATGTATCCGTCCTGGCTGATGATGAAACCGGAGCCTTGCCCGACGGCCTCACGGTCACGCCCGCCACCCGGTGGCTGCTGCGGCATGAAGCGGCGGAAGAATTCGAACATGGGATCGTCTTCAGACAGATTGGGAATCTGCGGCATTGCGCCGGCCTTCTGCGTTTGCGTGACACTGATATTTGCCACTGCGGCGCCCTGTTTTTCAACCAGGTCAGTAAAATCGGGCAAATTCTCCGCCCTCGCCATGCCCGCGACGGTCAACAAAAAAATACCCAGCCAAGCTTTTCTCATCATTGCAAATTCCCCACGAAATAATAAAAAAATATTAAATAAAATCAAATAGTTATAAATAAGGCAAATTTTACCAAAGATTGATTTTTGCCATACTGCCCATTGTGTTTTACTTTGCCGGCGGTTTCAACGATTGCGCGATCTGCTGGACCGTTGCCAATGGCACCTCGCCTATTACCGTGACCAAATGATCCGCTACCGAACTGATATACGTGTTCACAGCGCCCTGATGGTTGGCGCCGACGCGTGGCTTGCTCTGTGCAGAGTACGGCTCGATAAAGATCGACACGGTGGCCAAGCCGTCGGACAAAACCTGATGATAAATCGGCTTGTCTTTATTCGGCATGTTTCGCTGCACTTCCATAATGCGGCGAAAGCCTGTCGGCGGGTTGCTCACCACCCATCCGCTCTCGGACGGCTTCAAGTCCTCCAAGGCCGACGCATCCGTGCGCCAGGCTTGCTTGGCATCCGGATAACTCGTTTTGGTATGGTCGCGTTTGACCTGGGACTTGCCAAGAGTGAGTTGGGTAAACGCCATTTGCTCCAGCAAGGCGCCGCGCTCATCTTTCAAATTGGTTTTGATAATGAGACCCGTTGTTTTTTCCGCGCAAAACCAGCGCGGAAAACGCAAATTATCCTTCGGCTCGAACAACACTCCCTGACATTCGTGCCCGGCTACCCGCTCGGCATTGGCAAGCGTGACACGGTAATTTTCACTGTAGGTATTCGGTGCCGAGTTCAACAGGGCCGGAAAAAATTTTTTCGCCTTGCGGTGAACCAGTTTGATGGTCTTGCTGGCGGGAAAATACACTGCCACATTATCGTTATTACGCACCACTTCGCGCGCCGGGCCGTCAAGAAATTCAACTTTCTCCAATTCGTCCTTGCCATCGGCATAGTGGGCGATGCGCAGGGACTCCATCTGGCCGCCTGACTCACGCACAAACGTGCCCATGTAACATAGCTGATTGGCCGCCCCGGACATGCGGCCGAGCCAGACAGCCGCATCGGCAAATTGTGCATCGTCCGCCATCGCATTGGCGCTCACTCCTCCGGCGCATCCAAATGATGCCACCAAGGCCGCCACGGCAAATTTCATCGCCGTCCGCCAAATGAAGCTTGCAGCACGCCAGGCGTCGGAGAGAATTCCTGGTGAGCGAATAAATATTCCTGCGACACAAATTCGGGAGCAGTCGTGGTTGGCGCAACGGCGGGCATCAGCGCTACCGACTGCACCTGCAGATTCCCGACGTCCGGTTTTACCTGGACAAATTTGGGATTATCCAGCCGAGGCTGCGCAGTCGTTGTTGTCGCCAACTCAACCGGTGCCTGTGAAGACTGAAAGCCCAGCCACGACACGACCGCCACGGTAGCAACCGACGCTGCCAGCGCGGTAGCGATAATTGGAATAAAGCCCGCGTTACGCGGGCGCGGCGCGAGCACGGTGGGTTCGGCCTGGAGACCGGCGAAAATCTTCTGCTGCAGGCTATTATCTGGAATATGTTCCCTACGCAGGCAATCGCCGATCTGGTGATAGACATTCCAGCATCGCTGCAATTCCTGGTCGCTTTGCAGGCGGGTGATTAATGACTTGGCGGCGGACTGATCCAGTTCACCGTCCATGAGTGCGGAAACTTCGGTTTTCATGCTTACCATCTCCTGTCTTTACTGGTGCCCAATTGGGGGCGTAATTTCTCTGCGATCGCCTCGCGCGCACGGAATATCCTCGAGCGCACGGTGCCAATCGGGCAATTCATGATCTGCGCGATGTCCTCATAGCTCATGCCGTCGATTTCCCGCAATGTTATCGCCGTGCGCAAGTCTTCCGGCAACTCATCCATGGCCGAGTTGACCGTGGCAACAATCTGTTTGCTGATCAGTTCATTTTCCGGGGTGTTGTAATCGCGCAGCTGGTCGCCGTCTTCGAAATTCTCCGCTTCCTCGCTGTTGTATTCCGTCGACGTCGGCGCACGGCGTCCGCGAGAGACCAAATGATTTTTGGCGGTATTGATGCCGATGCGGTACAGCCAGGTGTAAAAAGCACTGTCGCCGCGGAACGACGGCAACGCGCGGTAAGCCTTGATAAAAGCTTCCTGCGTCACATCTTCGACTTCCGCGGAATCGCGGATAAAGCGCGTCAGCAAACGACCCAACTTGCGTTGGTATTTGACTACCAGCAGTTCGAACGCGCGTTTTTCGCCACGCTGCGCCCGCTCCACCAATTGCTGATCGATTTCCCGATCGCCCATGCGACTCGCTTCCCTGAATTCTTTTTGCGGCAGTGGCGAAGGCGCGCCGAGATCGGCGAACTTGCATACCAGGACCGGCTCAAATTTTATCACACCCATGGATATGCCTCGGGATAGCGTAAACGATTGATATATGTGTCAAAGACAGGCCGCCAAAAAAATAGTTCAGTTTGCGTCAGGGTTATTCCTGCGAACCAAGGCACAGACCCAATGGTCGGGTTTTTTGCAGCGCGGCATTTCGCCGATGGAGGTCATAGACCGTCTCAGTCTGATATGATTTCAATTCAAAGCAATCAAAATTTACGGTTATTCACAAAATTCCCATGAAAAAATTCGATGTCGTGGTCATTGGCAGCGGCCTCGCCGGCTCTTCCCTGGCATTGCGCCTCGCGGCAACGCGCAAAGTCGCGCTGGTCACCAAACAAAAACTGATCGACGGCGCGAGCGCATGGGCTCAAGGCGGCATTGCTGCTGTAATGGGCGAAGACGACACGACCGGTGACCATATTCAGGACACCATAATCGCTGGCGCGGGGTTGAGCAGCGAAAGCGCCACCCGGCACGTGGTCGAGCATGGCAAACAGGCAGTCGACTGGCTGATCGAACAAGGGGTGCAATTCACCAGAGATGCCAGCAACAAGACCGGCTACCATCTGACCCGCGAGGGAGGCCACGGCAAACGACGCATTATCCATGCAGACGATCTGACCGGCTACGCCGTTCAGCAAACGCTTTTAGAAAAAGTGAAGACTCATCCCAACATAACCGTCCTCGAACGCCATATTGCAGTAGACCTCATTTCCGGAAAAAAGTTAGGTCGCAAGGATAATCGCTGCTACGGCGCCTACGTACTTAACCGCGATTCCGGCCAGGTGGAAACATTGGGAGCGGAATTCACCGCCATCGCCGCCGGTGGCATCGGCAAGGTTTATCTCTACACCACCAACCCGGATACCGCCACGGGTGACGGTGTGGCCATGGGTTGGCGCGCAGGCTGCCGCGTGGCGAACATGGAATTCATTCAATTCCACCCGACCTGTTTGTATCATCCGAAAGCCAAATCGTTTCTCATCACCGAGGCAGTGCGCGGCGAAGGCGGCCAGCTCAAGTTGCCCGACGGCACCCGCTTCATGCCCAAGCATGATGAGCGCGCCGAACTTGCGCCGCGCGACGTTGTCGCGCGCGCCATCGATTATGAAATGAAAAAGCGCGGCCTCGAGTGCGTCTTTCTCGATATTTCCCACAAACCAGCCGACTTCGTCAAATCGCATTTCCCGAATATTTATCAGCGTTGCCTCGAATTCGGCATCGACATCACCAAACAACCCATTCCGGTGGTTCCGGCCGCGCATTACAGCTGTGGCGGAGTCATGACCGATTTGATCGGCCGCACCGACGTGGAAGGCCTTTATGCGGTCGGCGAAGCTGCGCATACCGGGCTGCATGGTGCGAACCGGCTGGCAAGCAATTCGTTGCTTGAATGCCTGGTGTTCAGCCAGGGCGCAGCGGAAGATATCGCCAAGGCGACGCGGTTTGAAATTCCGGAAATTCCCGAGTGGGATGCCAGCCGCGTAACCGACGTCGATGAAGAAGTCGTTATTGCGCACAACTGGGACGAACTGCGCCGATTCATGTGGGACTACGTAGGCATCGTGCGCACAAATAAGCGACTGGAACGCGCTAGTCACCGCATCAAATTACTCAACGATGAAATACATGAGTTCTACAGCAGTTTCCGCGTCACCAACGATTTGATTGAATTGCGCAACCTGACGCTCACAGCAGAGCTGATCGTGCGCTCGGCATTGTTGCGGCACGAGAGTCGCGGATTGCATTACAGCCTGGATTACCCGACGACGTCGCCGATTGCAGTGGATACGGTACTGACGCCGAGATGATTTTTTTAACCCATATTAAGATAATCGCCAGCCGGAAACTGACTGGACGTCAGACTAACGGCGCCAATTTTCTCCGAATCTGGCCGAGCCGGGACCGCGCGCATTAACGAATTCATGCAACCTGTTTACATCACCGCCGACATTCGCCGCATAGAATCCGCCGCCGTCGCCGACGGCGTGAGCGACTTGATGGAACGTGCCGGGCTCGCCGCCGCCGAATTCGCGCAAACATTATTGCCGGAAGGCGCAAGCAAAATTATGGTGCTGGCCGGCCCGGGAAACAACGGTGGCGATGCCTTTGTCGTTGCCCGGCATCTACTGGGCTGGTGGTTTAAAGTCGAACTAGTGTTTTTCGGCCAGCAAGAAAAATTGCCGCCCGATGCTGCCGTCGCGAGAGAAAAATATGTTGCCGCCGGCGGAAAAATTCTTACCAACCTCCCCACGAATTCGAAACCGGATTTAATCATAGACGGTATTTTCGGTATCGGACTGACGCGCAATGTGACACCCGACTACGTTGATTTATTCAATATAATCAATAAGTTAAATGTAAGCGTATTCGCGCTGGATATTCCCAGCGGAATAGACGCCGATAACGGTTCGGTCAAGGGCGCCGCTATTCGCGCCAGCCATACAATGTCATTTATTGCCATCAAGCCGGGCCTGCTCACGCTCGACGGGCCGGATCATGCTGGCAAAGTACGGATCGCCGGTCTGGGGCTGGACGCAAAAAAGCAGTTGCCGCCGGGCGGGCACG
Source organism: Burkholderiales bacterium (assembly GCA_049698095.1). GTDB lineage: Bacteria > Pseudomonadota > Gammaproteobacteria > Burkholderiales > JBEEJL01 > JBEEJL01. Next base: position 30,035 of record JBAVXA010000060.1, on the reverse strand, counting down.
TGCTGGACCAGAAAACTGTCGGGGCGTTTCTCCGGCAGCGAGCGCGAAATTCACACAAAGGAACGTATGGCAGCGTAGGCATTATCGGCGGCGCACCTGGGATGGTTGGGGCGCCGATACTCGCGGCGCGAGCGGCGCAAAAACTCGGAGCAGGCAGAGTTTTCATCGGCATGCTCGCCGAGGGTGTCGCGCAACTGGATATCGCGCAGCCGGAATTGATGTGGCGCGCGCCGGAAGAATTATTACAGAGCGATGAAGCCAACGTACTCGCTATCGGATGCGGCATGGGACAAAGCGATTTTGCCCGCATCCTTTTACAACGCGCTATTCAATCGCCCACGCCGCTGGTGATCGATGCGGACGCATTGAATTCGATCGGCGCCGACCCCGCGTTGCAAACCACGCTGAAAAACAGAACCGCGCCGACCATTATCACGCCGCACCCCGCTGAAGCTGCGCGGCTGCTGAAAAAATCGACGATAGATATTCAGTACAATCGGCTGCAGGCAGCACTGACGCTGGCCAGGCAATTCAATGCGCATGTCGTGTTGAAAGGATGCGGCAGCGTTTGCGCCGCGCCGGATGGTCGCTGGTTCATCAACCCGAGCGGTAATGCCGGCATGGCCAGCGCAGGGATGGGCGACGTATTGTCGGGCATGATCGCCGCGTTCATGGCCCAACGGGTCAGTGCCGAGCAGGCATTGCTGCTGGCAGTTTACCTGCATGGTGCCGCCGCCGACGCATGCGTGACAAACGGCATCGGTCCGCTTGGCCTGATGGCCAGCGAGGTAACGGAGAGCGCGCGCCACCTCCTTAACAGCTGGGTCTATCCCTGATACTTCACGATTGCGCAAACCATTTATAGGTCTGCATTCCCAGAACGGTCAGTAGCAATGATCCCGCAAGATGGGAGAATACCTGTAATAACGCCCAGCCATACTGCGCGCGGATGAGCAGATACACGGTCTCGGCAGAGAAGGTGGAAAATGTGGTCAGGCCGCCGAGAAAACCGGTAATGACGAACAAGCGAAATTCCGGCGCGAGCCCGGCATGGTCGGCGAAATAACCGACTGCCAAACCGACCAGATATCCGCCGATCAAATTCGCCACCAGCGTGCCGATCGGCAATCCCGCCACTAGTGGATTGAGCGATGCCAAAGTCCAACGTAACCAGGCGCCGATCGCCGCCCCCAAGCCTACTGCCAATACGCCGTAATATGCCATGGATGCTTCCAGTTATTTTTCCTGCACCAGCTTGCGCAAGCCTTCCGGCACGGAAATAGTCTTGCCTTGCTGATGATCGAACCACACGACTCGAGATTTTCCATCAGCATAAATCGTTTGCTCGTCACCGACCACGCGGATTTCCTGAAACAGCGGCAGGCTGGTGTTGCCCGGCATGCCGCAATATAGCCGAACCTCGACGGTGGAGGGATAGAGCACCGGCTTGCGGAAATTACATTCGGCGTGTGCCAACACCGGTCCGTTGCCAAGGCTATGATTGTTGAAGCTGCCAAGCGCGAACCATTCCACGCGGCTTTGTTCCATGTAACGGAAATACACCGTGTTGTTTACGTGCGCCAGGGAATCCATGTCGCCCCAACGCACTGGAATGGTCGTCATATAGACCAGTTTAAAATCGGTTTTCATAAAATCCTTTTTCCCGTTTCCCTTGCATTATAATGAATGCCTGTAAATAACCGAAGAAAATAGCGAGGAATCATCGTGACAGAACGCGAATCCATGGAATATGACGTCGTCATCGTGGGCGCCGGCCCGGCGGGGCTGGCAGCGGCAATACGACTCAAACAATTAGCGGCGGAAAATAATCATGATGTAAACGTCTGCATTGTCGAAAAAGGTTCCGAGGTCGGCGCGCATATTTTATCCGGGGCCGTCATGGATCCACGCGCCATCGACGAATTATTTCCCGACTGGAAAGCCAAAGGCGCGCCGCTTACCACCGCCGTCAGCGAAGACCGTTTTTTATTCCTCGGAGAAAAATCTTCGATCAAAACGCCTACCTGGCTGCTGCCCAAATGTTTCCACAACCACGGCAATTACGTCATCAGCCTTGCCAATGTGTGCCGCTGGCTGGGCAAACAAGCAGAAGAACTGGGTGTGGAAATCTACCCTGGCTTTGCCGCCGCGGAAGTTCTGTTCAACGATGACGGCAGCGTCAAGGGAATTGCGACCGGCGACATGGGCATCGGCAAGGATGGGCAGCATACCAGTCATTACGCGCGCGGCATGGAGCTGCATGCGAAATATACTTTCTTCGCCGAGGGTTGCCGCGGACACCTCGGCAAACAGTTGCAGCAAAAATTCTCCCTGAATGATGGCCGCGACCCGCAGGTGTACGGGATTGGCCTGAAGGAAATATGGGATATCAAGCCAGAGATGCACAAGCCGGGCCTGGTAATTCACACGGCAGGATGGCCGCTCAATACTTCAACCTATGGCGGGTCGTACCTCTATCACATGGAGAATAACCAGGTCGCCGTCGGCTTTGTCGTCGGACTTGGGTACACCAATCCCTATCTTTCGCCTTATGAAGAGTTTCAGCGTTATAAGACGCATCCCTCAATCCGGCCTTTCTTTGACGGCGGCAAACGTATTGCTTACGGCGCGCGGGCGATTACCGCCGGCGGCATTCAGGCATTGCCCAAATTGACCTTTCCCGGCGGCGTGCTGATTGGCGACGATGCGGGCTTCCTTAACGCCTCGCGCATCAAAGGTAGCCACGCGGCGATGAAGTCCGGCATGCTTGCGGCCAGTTCTGCATTCGACGCCCTCAGGGCCAATCGCAATAGCGATGAGCTGGCCGCGTACCCGGAAGCATTCAGGCAAAGTTGGCTGCACGAAGAATTGCAGAAGGCGCGCAATTTCAAACCACTGATGAGCAAGAACCTTTATATTGGCTCGCCCATGGTGTTCATCGACCAAACGATCCTCGGTGGCAAGGCGCCCTGGACCTTGCACCACAAGCACGCCGATCATGAAACACTGGTGAATAAAAAAGATGCGCGACCGATTGATTATCCCAAGCCCGACGGCGTGGTTTCGTTCGACAGACTTTCGTCCGTATTCATCTCCAACACCAACCATGAGGAAAACCAGCCGGCGCACCTGACGCTGAAAGACCCGGCTGTGCCGATCAATATCAACCTGGCGCAATACGATGCACCGGAACAGCGCTACTGCCCTGCTGGGGTGTACGAGATTGTGCGCAACGATGACGGCAGTAATCCGCGTCTGCAAATCAATGCGCAGAATTGCGTGCATTGCAAGACCTGCGACATCAAGGACCCGACGCAGAATATTGTATGGGTGACGCCTGAAGGCGGCGGCGGGCCGAATTACCCGAACATGTGATTGAGAATTTCTGCGAATGGGTTTACAGTAAACCCACGTCGCAAAAATTCCGGGAGACTGCAATGGTAACCATCAGAGAAATCCTGACCTCCAAGCCCAATACGGTTCACGCGGTCGGCCCTGATTCGACGGTTTTCGAAGCCCTGAAAATAATGGCCGAAAAAGATATCGGCGCTGTCGTCGTTATGGAAAAGAACGAGCTGGTCGGCATAATGTCGGAGCGCGATTACGCGCGCAAAATCATATTGCTGGGAAAGTCCTCCACCGACACGCCCGTGCGGGAAATCATGACCAGTCACGTCATCTGCATTTCACCCAAGCAGACGGTCGACGGCTGTATGGCGCTGATGACTGAAATGCGCATTCGACACCTGCCCGTATGCGGTGAAGACGGCAAAGTCACCGGCATGATTACCATCGGCGATCTGGTCAAGGCGAAAATCGATGACCAGAAATTCACCATCGAACAGATGGAACATTACCTGCATGGATAACGGGCAAGCCTTGCGAATACTCGCGATTCTTTCGTTGTTTGCCGCTGCAGTTGTTTTTTACGCGCTGGGTTCTGCGCCGGGCGCAGGTTCGTTGCTTTTGCTGGGCGTCGTTTTTGAATCGCTCGGCTGGTTCAAACTGATTAAAGCCAAACGGCGCGATTAGTCCGTCTCTAGACTTTGCGCTCAATCCCCACCGCAGTAAGTACGGGCTTCAACACCCGCAACAATTGCGTTGGATGCATTCCCACAAGATAGCCTTTCGCGCCTCCATTGATGTAAATCCGCGGCAAATCAAGAATGGTTCTTTCAACATAAACCGGCATCGGCTTTCGTGTGCCAAACGGCGACGTCCCGCCGACCTGGTAACCGGAATGCCGGATCGCCACCTCCGGCTTGCATGGGGAAATTTTCTTCACGCCGATAACTCGCGCAAGCTCTTTGGTCGAAACCTGCCTGTCGCCATGCATTAAAACGATAAGCGGATTTGCAGCGTCGTCTTCCATCACCAGCGTTTTCACCACCGCGTGCTCGGCGACTCCTAACTCGCGAGCACTCACTGCCGTGCCACCTTTTTCCTCATAATCGTACGGATGGTCGGTGAACTCGACTTGGCATTCGCGCAGCATGCGGATGGCCGGCGTGACCGGCAACTTTTGCTTATTCATATTGACCCATACGATGGGATTCAGGCTGGAAATTATCGCTCCTACGTCAGCGAGTCAATAGCGTCGTATAATCGCGCATTAATAATGCAAAGCATTCGATGTGATTGCCGCAGACGACCTTCGCACTCACATCCTGTCATTAGTAACATAATGTTTTAATTGAATCTTTTAAGGATACCCATGAAATCATTCTGCCTCAAGCCGTTAGTCATCGGAACGACCATCGCCCTTTCCGCCTGCGCCGCCTTGCCTGACAACGCAAACAAATTGGCGGCACCCGCCAGGCACAGCGTCGATTTCGCCAGCATGGATACCGGCGTAAAACCTTGCGAGAATTTTTTCCAGTATGCCAACGGCACTTGGATCAAGAACAACCCGATCCCGCCTGACCGATCTTCGTGGGGCGCGTTTAATGAATTGCGCGACCGCAATCTCACCGCGCTGAACCAGGTCGCCTTGGCGGCAGCACTCAACCCGTCGCCGGACGTTAATAGCAAATTGGTGGGCGACTTTTATATGAGTGCCATGGACACGGCAAAGATCGAAGCCGCTGGCGCCGCTCCCTTGCAAGCGGACTTTGCGCGAATCGACGCGATGAAAAATTCTGCTGACTTGATTGAATCGATTGCGTCCAAGCATGCACGCGGCGTCAATGCAGGTTTCAATTTCTTCGTCGCGCAGGATGCCACCGACAGCACGCAAACCATCGCAGTGCTCGGACAAGGCGGACTTGGCTTGCCGGACCGCGATTATTACCTTAAGGACGACCAGAAATCCAAAGAACTTCGCGCCAGCTACCTGAGCCATGTAAAAAAGATGTTCGTTTTATTGGGCGATGCACCGGATGCCGCGGAAAAAAATGCCCAGGCCGTGATGGCGCTGGAAACCCGCCTTGCGCAGGCGTCGAATACCAAAGTGGAAATGCGCGACCCGAAGGCAAATTATAACCCGCGCACTTTGACGCAACTGGCAGGCGATGCGCCGGGCGCCGATTGGCCGCGTTATTTTAATTCCATCGGCCTTGCGCAGCCCGGCAGCTTCAACGTTGCGCAGCCGAAGTTTTTCAAGGCGCTGGCGAAAGAAATCAATTCGACGGCAATGGCCGATTGGAAAACCTATTTGCGCTGGCACACCATTAAAGAAAATGCGCCGATGATGAGCAAGGCGTTCGCGGACGAGAATTTCGAATTTTTCAACAAAACGCTGAACGGGCAGAAAGAACAGCTGCCGCGGTGGAAGCGCATGGTGCAAGTCACCGATAATGCCCTGCCCGAAGCATTGGGCAAATTATACGTCGAGAAAAATTTCGCCGGCCCCGCCAAACAGCGCACGCTCGACCTGGTGAAAAATCTGCGTATCGCAATGCGTGAACGAATTCAGGCCCTTGAATGGATGGACCAACCGACGCGCATGATGGCGTTAAAAAAGCTTGACGCGTTTGCGGTGAAAATCGGCTACCCGGACAAGTGGCGTGATTACAGCGCGCTGAAACTGTCGCGCGATTCTCTGGTACAAAACATGGCTGCCGCGAATGAATTTGAATTCAAGCGCCAGTTGGCAAAAGTCGGCAAGCCTGTCGACCGTAACGAATGGGGTATGTCGCCGCCTACGGTGAACGCATATTACAACCCGGAAATGAACGAAATCGTATTCCCAGCCGGAATTTTGCAGCCGCCGTTCTTCGACGCCGACGGCGCCGACGCCGCCAATTACGGCGCGATCGGAATGGTCATCGGCCATGAATTGACCCACGGATTCGACGACGAGGGCCGTCAATACGACGCGCAGGGCAACCTCAAAACATGGTGGACCGACACGGCGGAGAAGAACTTCAATGAACGTGCAGCGTTAGTAGAGGCGCAGTATAACCAGTACAAACCATTGCCTGACATGGCGATCAACGGCAAACTGACGCTTGGGGAAAATATTGCCGATCTGGGTGGAATAAAAATGGCCTATCTCGCATGGCAAAAATCGCAGCAAGGCAAGCCTGCAGCGGCGACAGTAAACGGCCTCACGCCAGAGCAGCAGTTTTTCGTCGCTTACGGACAGGTGTGGCGCGGCCATACACGGCCCGAGCAGACACGCCTGCGCCTGACCACCGATCCGCATTCGCCGCCGGAATACCGCATTCGCGGCTCTCTGGAGAATATGCCGGAGTTTTTGCGTGCGTTTAATTGTCCGGCGCCCGCCGGCGCAGCCGAGGGTAAACTGAAGGCGATTTGGTAATCATGGAATTCATCCGTGACAAACGGCATTTGTGGCTTGGCCTGGCGGCGTTCCTGCTGATTTGCTTTACCGCCGCGGGTATCGGCAGCTTCGCCACGTATCCGGCGATTCCGGGTTGGTTTGCATCGCTGAACAAACCCGCATGGAATCCCCCTAGCTGGTTATTCGGGCCAGTGTGGACAGTGCTTTACGCCATGATGGCAACGGCAGGCTGGCTGGTGTGGCGTCAGCTGGGCTTGCTTGCCGCCGCCACGCCGCTGTTCTTTTTCGCCGTGCAGCTCATGCTGAACACGATGTGGTCAGTATTTTTTTTCGGGCTGCACAATCCCGGTCTGGCGTTTGTGGATATCGTTTTTCTATGGCTTGCCATCGCCATGACGGTTTATTTTTTCTGGCGGGTGCGCCCGCTCGCCGGCGCACTGCTCCTTCCGTATCTGGGCTGGGTCAGCTTCGCTGCGGTGCTCAACTTCACGATCTGGCGCCTGAATCCGTAAGCGCATGAGCAAAGCCTTTACCAAGGAAATTGACGAACCGGACGACGACGCGGAAGTCGAACCAAGTCAGCCTGCGGGGGTGAAGAACTACATCACACCGCAAGGCCATGCGCGCATGAAGGCCGAGTTCCTGCAATTGATGGACGTCGAGCGTCCGGAAATGGTCGCGACCGTATCATGGGCGGCAAAAAACGGTGATCGTTCGGAAAATGGCGATTATCTCTATGGCAAGAAACGCCTGCGTGAAATAGATCGCCGCATCCGCTTTCTCACCAAGCGCCTCGACATTGCAGAGGTCATCGACCCCGCCACACGTGAAGGCACCGAGCAGATTTTTTTCGGTGCAACTGTCACACTGCTTGATGATAAAAGGCAGGAACACACTTACAGCATCGTCGGCATGGACGAAATCGACCTCGCAAGCGGACGCGTAAGCTGGATCTCCCCCATAGCCAAAGCGCTGATGAAAGCGCGCGAAGGCGATGTGGTCAAATTGCAAACCCCGGGCGGCGAGCGCGAACTGGAAATTATTGAGGTGATTTACAAGGCGTTAGGGTGAGCGTATGGCATGGCTGGGAATACGAATGTGGTATGTGCCGGGCTCATTTTACGGTAACTTTTGCCGACCCATCCGCCACCATCTCTCCAATCACCATAGCCCGATCAAATCCATCCTGCCTGAACAACGCGAGGACTTTATCAACACTGTCCGGCGAACACGACACCAATAATCCGCCGCTGGTCTGCGGATCGGTGAGCAGTGCCTTTTGCGCGGCAGAAATATTTGCGCCGAGTTCCACCGACGCGCCGTAGCCGGCCCAGTTGCGTCCCGAAGCACCAGTGACAAAACCCTCCGCCGCCATTTGTTCGACCTGCGCGAGCCGCGGAATGTCTTGCATGTTGAGTTGCGCCGAAAGGTTCGCGCCTTTACATAGCTCGAGCAAATGTCCGAGCAGACCGAAGCCGGTAACGTCGGTCAATGCGTGCACGTCCGGCATGTCGGCGAGCAGGCGCCCGGGCTTATTGAGCTTGGTGGTGTTGGCAATCAATTCTGCGTAACCCGCGGCATCGAGCTTGTCTTTTTTTATCGCAGCAGACAGGATGCCAACACCTAAAGGTTTACCGAGGATGAGTTTGTCCCCAGCCTTGGCGCCGCTGTTCTTTTTGACTTTGGACGGATGCACCAATCCCATTACGACGAGGCCATAAATCGGTTCGGCCGAATCGATGGTGTGTCCGCCCGCGATAGGTATGCCCGCATTCGCGCAAACTGCTTCGCCGCCCTGAATGATTTTACCGATGATCTCGATTGGCAATTTGTCGATCGGCATGCCGACCAGCGCCAGCGCCATGATAGGCGTGCCACCCATGGCATATACGTCGGAGATCGCATTGGTGGCGGCGATGCGGCCGAAGTCATATGGATCGTCGACGATCGGCATAAAGAAATCGGTAGTCGCAATCAATGCCTGATGTTCATTGAGTTGATACACCGCGGCGTCATCGCTGGTCTCGATACCGACCAGCAACTCTTTAGGCGCTTTGTAACCTATTGATTTTTTTAGTATTTCTGACAGCACTCCTGGAGCAATTTTACAGCCACAGCCCCCACCATGCGACAGCGAGGTTAATTTAATATTCAAAGCGGTAGGTGCATTCATTGCGGTCTCCGTTTATCGAGCGAATCATCAACCAGGGCATTAACAGCGTCATTTTCGCGGTCAGGGCTGAATAATACCATCCGACGCTCGCATTGCTGTTTGAGGTATTTCAGGAAGTTTGGTTCGTGTTCCGCCTGATCGAGTAATTGAGCCAACGTCTTACTATTGCCGACGGGAAAATATCCGACGTAATCGCGGCCGAGCATACCGATATTGCCGGATACTTTGCTGGCGATCACCGGCACGCCGGACGTGATCGCTTCGATAATCACATTCGCGCCGCCTTCCATCAGACTGGAAATGACCATCAACTGCGCGCGCTTGATGCGCTGACGCGTTTGCGCGTGAGACAATTCCCTAAGCCATATATAGCGCGGATTATTCTGTTCAAGCGTCTCCGCAGCCTTGCGGAATTTCGGTTCCAGCGCATTGCCGATGTGAATCAAGCGCAGCTTCGAGCTTGCCGGAGTATGCCCGAGCGCACGCATCGGTGTTAAAGGATCCTTGACGTCTCGCATGTGGCCGACCAATACCGCGTCGAAATGGCTTGGCCCGGCCGAAAACGGCTTGAGCTTTCGCGCAGACTGATAAATTACGCGACATTTTTTTCGATGTGCCGGCGCAAGTTCGCACACGCCCTGTTCCTGTAGAACGACGAGTCCGGTCGCCAGGTCGAGAGAGTGTTTGGCGTCTGCATTGATACGAATATCCTGATACAGGTCCGTGCCGGTGAGCACGACGATCAGCGGTCTACGAGGGAAAGCGGCAGCAAAATTCGCGATGGATCGCGCCGATTTTCGCGCATGCAGGGCGATCATGACATCCGGAATGTCGCCACCTTGGCGCCAATCGGGCACAATAGAAACCTTATAGCGCGGCGCCAGAAATCGCGACCAACGGTAGGCGGTCTGCCAATTACCGTTATTGGCTATTTCCAGCGCTGGACTGACAATCACGATATTGTTACCGGGAGTTGGCATAGTGTGGCATCAAGGCATTGCAGCCAGACAGATGGATAAACGCGCCGTTGCAATGGCACTGGAGGATGCGCATGAGTTTACATGGGACACGCTGTCCGATCTAGCTGCCGAACAATGGCGGGTGCCGTATCAGGCGGGCATCAACCCGCCGCTGTGGGAATATGGCCATGTCGGCTGGTTCTACGAATGGTGGATTCTGCGCGATGTGCGCAGCGAGCCGGGCATGCAAAGCACGCCATCGTATCCGTCAATGCTGGAAAACGCGGACGGGTTATTCGATTCGAATAAAATCGCCCATGCCGACCGCTGGCATCTGGATTTGCCGGACCTTAAATCCATCCGCGAATACCGGCGCGCTGTGCAGGCGGATGTTCTGCAAAAACTTTCGGCGGCAGCAAGGACCGACGCTGGTTTATATTTTTTCCGGCTGGGGATTTTTCACGAACTCATGCATGGCGAAGCGCTGACCTATATGCGCCAGACCCTGCAGATGGTCGGCAGGAATAATTGGCATACCCACGCCGTCGGCAAAGCCGGCACGGCAAAATTGAACGGGGGAAAATTCTTCCTCGGCCTGGCGCCGGATAACGGCTTTGCTTTTGACAATGAATTATGTGGTCACCAATTACAATTGTCGCCATTTGAAATCGATGTCGCCCCGGTCACCAACCAACAATACCGCGCCTTTGTCGACGCCGGCGGCGCGGCGCCCGCACATTGGCGGCGCGGAAATGCCGGCTGGCAGCATCGCTGGTTCGGCCAATGGCGGCCGCTGCCTGTTGACCATCCGGTTTGCCACGTCAGCGCTACCGAAGCCGAGGCGTATTGCCGCTGGGCGGGCCGCCGCCTGCCCTCCGCAGCGGAATGGGAATCCGCTGCCGTTGGGGAGATAATCGAGTGGGGACGCAATGTATGGGAATGGACCGCGAGCGAATTCATGCCTTACCCGCAATTTGTCCCCGGGCCATACCAGGAATATTCAGCGCCATGGTTCGGCGATCATCGCGAGGTCCGCGGCGGTTCCTTCGCCACACATGCGTCCATGCATCATCCGCGTTACCGCAATTTTTATTCGCCCGAGCGGCGCGATATATTTGTCGGCTTTAGAACCTGCAAGATTTGAGCGAAAAAAACCTTGAATAATAATACTTCGCAGCTCACGCCCGAAAATGTGTTGTTTGCGCAGGACGCGCTGCATGGTCTGGCGCAACCTCAGAAAACGCTGCCGTGCAAGTGGTTTTACGATCAGCGCGGATCTGAATTATTCGAGCAAATCACCAGAACGCCGGAATATTATCCGACGCGGATTGAGACCGGTTTATTGCATGATCTGACAGACGAATTGCCTGGGCTATGCGGGAAAGTAGAGAGCATTGTGGAACTCGGCAGCGGCTCATCCAATAAAACGCGGATTTTATTTCAAAAACTCCCGTCAATTGTGCGCTATGTGCCGATAGATATCTCGGAAGAATTTATCCTGCAAAGCGTCGCAGGGCTCAGGCAAGATTTCCCTCACATCGGCATTACACCTGTCGCCGGAGATTTCACCCAACCGCAACAAATCACTAATTTGCCAACGCAAAAAAATGAAATCCTCGCCTTCTTCCCCGGCTCCACTATCGGCAATTTCTCTCCGCCGCAAGCGACCGAACTGCTAGCCAACCTGAAAAAAATGACCGGCGCAGGAAGCTGGCTGCTGATCGGCGTCGACATGACGCAAAACCACGCCACTCTCTACGCCGGCTACAACGACGCGCAAGGCATCACCAAAGAATTCAACCTGAATTTGTTGCGCCGAGCCAACGAACGGTTAGGCGCAAATTTTGATCTAGCCACATTCAGCCACGAAGCGCCATTCAACGCGATCGAAAGCCGTGTCGAAATGCATTTACGCAGCATCAAGCGCCAATCGGTGAGGATCCTCGGCGAGACATTTTATTTTAACGAGGGCGAAACCATCCACACCGAAAATTCCTATAAATACTCCCAGGAAAAGTTTCTCGCGATCGCGCAAGCAGCGGGCTGGAGATTTATAAAAGTATGGGCCGATACTACGGTGTCGCGCTTCGGCGAATTTCTGCTGCAGGCGGATTAATTCAGGTTTCCCTGTCAAAATCCACTGTCACCTTATCGGTGACAGGAAAGCTCTGGCAGCACAGCACGAATCCCTGCGCGACTTCGTAGTCTTCGAGCGCGAAGTTGCTGTCCATATCGACTTCGCCATCAATAAGCTTGGCACGGCAGGTGGAACAGATGCCGCCTTTGCAGGAATACGGCAATTCGATGCCCTGCGCCAGCGCGGCGTCCAACACCGACAGCTTGTTCTTTTCCATGCCGAATGTGCGCTCGCGTCCATCTTGGATGACCGTCACGTGGCAATCGGCTCGGCCAACGACATGATGCACCGGCGCAGCGCGGTTTATCGACGGAATACCGGCGACAAACAATTCCATCCTGATTTGCTCTTTGTCCATGCCGTGCGCCTGCAGCGAATCGCTGACCTCGTGCATCATCGATTCAGGCCCGCAAATAAATGCCACATCAATGCTCGATGGGTCGAGCCAATGCTTAAGCAGTGCATCGCATTTCTCCCGGGTGATGCGCCCGTTGAACAGGGGGATATCCTGTTGCTCGCGGCTCATGATAAACACCAGATTCAGCCGTTGCAGATAGGTATCCTTCAGGTCTTCCAGCGCTTCCTTGAACATTATGCTGGACGACGCACGGTTGCCGTAGACCAGGGTGACCCTGCTTTGCACTTCGGTTTGCAAAGTCGTTTCAATAATGGAAATCATCGGTGTGATGCCGCTACCGGCCGCGAAGCCGACATAATGTTTTTTATTCTCTGCAGAGAGGGGCGTAAAAAAATGCCCGGTCGGCGGCAAAACATCGATCCGGTCGCCGCCTTTCAGCCCGCTGTTTGCCCATTCGGAGAATATTCCTCCGGGTACTTTCTTGATCGCAACCCGTAATTGGTTGGCGCCGACCGGCGCACAAATAGAATAAGAACGGCGCACTTCTTCGCCGTTGATATGGGTACGCAAAGTCAGATGCTGGCCCTGGGTATAACGATATTGATCCGCGAGGTCGCGCGGCACATCAAACGTGAGTACCACTGCGTCGCGCGTTTCGCGTGCGACGTTTTTGACCACCAGAGAATGAAACGAGGACATGGCGCGGATTGTTATAACTATTTGATTAAATTGAATATTTAATGAGGCTTAAAATAATCAAAAGGCTCTTTGCAGGCGGCGCAAACATACAAGGCCTTACACGGCGTCGAGCCGAACTGACTGGAAACCCTTGTTTGTTTCGAGCCGCAGTGCGGACATTCGACGGCCGCATCCCGCTCCGAACGCATTACTCGCCTTGCGTCTATTATCTGCTGAACTGCCGCGCCGGCCGGCGGCGCAATACCGAATCCGCGCAGCGCTTCGCGCCCTTTCGCCGATAACCAATCGGTTGTCCATGCGGGCGATATTTTATTTTCCAGGCGAAAATTTCCTACGCCATGGCTCTTCATGGCCAAGGCAATATCCTGTGCGATTACTGCAGTGGCGGGACAGCCGGAATAGGTCGGAGTGATGGCAATCACAAACATATCGGCAACGGGATCGAAACGGACCTCGCGCACAATGCCGAGGTCGACAATCGAAATGACGGGGATTTCCGGATCGGGCACCGCCTCAAGCCAGCGCCAGATTTGCGCGACGCCTAGGTCGTTGGTAACAGATTGGCTCATGTCACCACGTCGCGCCGGGGTAGCTGCGTTGTAAAACCTGCATTTCCGCAAGCAAAAAACCAAAATCCTCAGTATGGATTCCCTGCTTGCCACCGCGCTGCATCCATTCCGCCGACGGTATTCTCAGCGTAGCCTCGTCCAATTTCGCAAAAACATTCTGTTGCCATGCGTCGTGCAAAGAGGACAAATCGCAGCCGACCTGCTCGGCCGCCATTGCGTGATCAATCTCATCCATGCTGAACAATTCGCCGGTGTAAACCCAGAGCTTGTCGATTGCCTGCTGCATTCTCGCGTGGCTTTCGTCCGTGCCATCGCCCAGCATCACCAGCCACTCGTTGCTGCGTCGAACATGATAGGAAACTTCCTTCAGCGATTTTTCGGCGATTGCCGCGACGCGTGCGTCGGCGGATTTTTGCAGCGCACCGAGAAGTAGGTGGTGCCATTGATCAAAATAAAACTGGCGCGCCATGGTCTCGGCGAAATCGCCGTTTGGCTGCTCTACCAGCAGCACATTGCGAAATTCGTTCGCATTGCGCAAATAGGCGAGCCGGTCTTCGTCGCGCCCTTTACCCTCCACCTCCCCAGCGAGAGTGAGCCACATGCGCGCCTGCCCCAGCAAATCCAGCGCAATGTTAGCTAGCGCGATGTCTTCCTCCAGTACCGGCGCGTGGCCGCACCACGCCGACACGCGCTGCGCAAGAATCAGATCGCTGTCGCCGAGGCGCAGCAGATATTCGAACAATTGGTGGCGGTTCATGGCTGGCGCTGCTCACATGTTTTTTACTTCGTCCGGCACGGCGTAAAAAGTCGGGTGGCGATAGACTTTACTATTGGCGGGATCGAAAAGCGCAGCCTTTTCATCTGCGCTACTGGCGGCAACGTCGGATGATTTCACTACCCAGATGCTCACGCCTTCATTTCGCCGCGTGTAAACATCGCGGGCATTATTGATCGCCATTTCCGCGTCCGGCGCGTGCAGGCTGCCGACATGTTTATGCGCCAGGCCATGCTGGCTGCGGATAAAAATTTCCCAGAGAGGCCATTCTTTATTCACGGCTGCAATCCTTCAGAAATATCAATTCGTTAAACGACGGCCGACTGGATTTCAACTTCCGCCTTGATGGAATTAGCGATGTAGCATTTTTCGTGCGACAGATGGTGCACCGCTTCGATGTCCTGCGCCGCCGGAACCGCGCCGGCAAATCGAATTTCCGGGCGTAGGGTAATGCGCGTAATCGCCAGCTTCCCGTCAGGGTTCTTTTCCATGATGCCCACTGCCTTATCCGAGTATGTATCGATCAGCCAACCTTTTTTGCCGGCAAAAGCAAGAAAAAACAGCATGTGGCAGGATGAAAGCGAGGCGACCAGGGCTTCTTCCGGATCAACTGCCGACGCGTCCGAAAACGGCAGCGGCACGGAAGAAGGCGCGCTGGATGCGTTGACCACTGCACCGCCGTCGAAACGCCACTCGTGCCTGCGGCTGTATTGGTTATCGCTAAATTTTGCGCCGTTACGCGACCAGGTTACCGTCGCGTTGTATTCGTGCATGACAGTCATGCCGCCTTCTTCCTGGCCTTTTTGTCGGCGTAGGCCATCGCCGCATCGCGTACCCACGCGCCTTTTTCGTATGCCTGCCGGCGCGCATCCAGTCGCTCCCTGTTGCACGGGCCATTGCCTTTTACCACGTTCCAGAATTCATCCCAGTCGATTTTCCCGATAGCGTAATGGCCGCTTGCCTCAGTCCATTTCAGATCCGGGTCGGGGAACATCAGGCCGAGGTACTCGCCTTGCGGAACCGTTTGGTCGATGAATTTCTGCCGCAATTCGTCGTTGCTATGCAGCTTGATTTTCCACGCCATTGATTGCGCACTATTGGGCGAATTGTCGTCGGGCGGGCCGAACATCATCACAGAAGGCCACCACCAGCGATTGAGGGCATCCTGCGCCATGGCTTTCTGCTCCGGCGGGCCTTGCGCAAGCGTGCGCATAATGTCAAATCCCTGACGCAGATGAAACGCCTCCTCTTTGCAGATGCGCACCATGGCCCTGGCGTAAGGTCCGAACGAACAGCGACAGATGGGAATCTGGTTAATTATTGCTGCCCCATCCACCAGCCAGCCGATCGCGCCGACATCTGCCCAAGTCAGCGTCGGGTAGTTGAATATACTCGAATACTTTGCCTTGCCGCTGTGCAGATCCTCGATCATCTGGTCGCGCGACGTGCCGAGGGTTTCGGCAGCGCTGTAAAGATACAGACCGTGGCCGCCCTCATCCTGGACTTTGGATAACAGAATAGTTTTACGTTTCAGCGTTGGCGCGCGCGAAATCCAGTTCCCCTCAGGCAGCATGCCGACAATTTCGGAATGCGCATGCTGCGACATTTGCCGCGTCAACGTTTTGCGATAGGAATCGGGCATCCAGTCTTTGGCTTCAACGCGAATGCCCGCATCGATTTTCTGCTGAAACGCCCGCTCCTCGGCGCTCATGTCGTCGAGCGAACGGTGCGATTTTGTACCAGTGTCAATTAGTTGTGTATACATGGGCGACCTTGGAAGAAGGATTTACCTCATCAGTATAGTGATACAAAAAAACAAATTCAACGACAAATTTTGTATCACTTTTAATAAAAATTTGTTATTTACAATCATACAGTTATTATTTGATCAAGCGTTTTTCAACGTATGTACTGTTCTGTTGATCGAGCCATCTTTTCAATGGCGCGTAATAGTCGAGAATCGCCGAGGCATCCATGCTTTCTTCCCCGGTCAGGCTTTTCATCGTTTGCAGCCACGGCTGGCTTTGGCCTTTTTCCAGCATTGCCATAAGTTTGTCGCCGGCGGCCTTGCTCCCGTAAATCGAACACCGATGCAGCGGGCCCTGATAACCGGCCTCCCTGCACAACGCTCGGTGGAACTGATATTGCATCACATGGGCAATGAAATATCGCATGTAGGGCGTATTCGCGGCGATGTGGTACTTGGCGCCGGCGTCGAAGCCGCCGGGATGAATCGGTTCGGGCCGCGCGATCCCCTGATATTTTTCGCGCAATTCCCACCATAGCTTGTCGTAATCCTGCGGCGTTACCTCCCCGGCGAAAACTTTCCAGCGCCATTGGTCGATCAGGTAACCGAAGGGTAGAAACGCGATTTTGTCCAGCGCCTGCTCCAGCAGCCAGCCCGTGTCGTTGGCCGCGTCCGGCGCCTTGTCGATGAGGCCGATTTTTTGCAGATAATCCGGCGTCACCGACAGCGCGACCGTATCGCCGATCGCCTCGTGAAAACCGTCGTTGGCGCCGCCGCGAAACAGTTCCGGTTGCCTGTTATAGGCACGCTGATAATAGTTATGGCCCAGCTCGTGATGCACCGTGTAAAAATCGTCGGCGTTGATCTCGATACACATCTTGATGCGCAAATCGTCCCTCGCGTCGAGATTCCATGCGCTGGCGTGGCAGACAACTTCACGGTCCGGCGGCTTCACCAGCAACGAGCGTTGCCAGAAGGTGTGCGGCAGCGCCGGGAACCCGAGCGAAGTGAAAAACCCTTCGCCGAATTTCACCAATTGCTGCGGTGTCGTGTTTTTGCTTTTCAACACGGCGGTGAGATCGTAACCGCCCGCGGCGCCAGCCGGTTTGACCAGGGGAAAAATATTGCCCCACTGCTGGCTCCACATGTTGCCGAGCAAATGTGCCGGAATGGGCCCGTTACGGGGGACGACACCCTCCCCGTATTTATCCGCCAGCTTGTGGCGCACATAGATATAAAGCGAATCGTACAGCGGCTTGACCTGTTGCCATAGCCGTTCGGTCTCAGCGGAAAAAGATGCCGGCGACATTTCATATTGCGCCCGCCACAGATCACCCGTGTTCGCAAAACCCATCTCGCGCGCGCCTTGATTTGACAGCTCGACAAAGCGCGCATAGCGATCGCGCATCGGCAGCGACACCTTGTGCCACCCGAGCCAGACTTTTTTCAATTCGGCCGGATCGCGGCTGTCAGCGAGGATTTTTTCCATATCCCCGAGCGTCATGCATTTTGTCTGATCGTCATGCGGGCAATATTTTCCTTTGCCGTAGTCGCTTTGCATCGACACCACCAGCTTGGACAATTCAGCCCGGGCGGATGCGTCTGACGGGGCCGGATCGGTGAACGCAAGTTTGAGCAACAGCAGCTTGCGCGCCGTCTCCGGCTTTACCGCCACCCCGTCGAAGCGCCGCGAGCCGCGCGCTAATTCATCGGTGAGAGCCAGTCCTTCGCTGGCAGATTCTGCCGCCAGCGTGTCCGTGTCATCGGTGATATAAGTGGCGTTGATCCACGCAACTCGGTTTGCGCGCAGGTTGTAATCGGCCCGGCGCCGCTCGGCCTCGGCGACGAATTTCTCCGCTTCCTCGGCACTAGCTCCGGAAATCGGCCTGCTGACCGCCGGACCGGCCGGTGTGGCACAGGCACTTATCCAGAGCGGCAGCAATAACAAAATTGCGTACCGGCGCGCCGCTATAAAATTGCGATCCATTATTTTCCTTTTTGTACGGCCATATTGTTATCGTACCGGATTTTCCGTACTTTACGAACTGACACACAATAGTGCGGTCAAACTATTGATTAAAGTGTGAAGTTCTGATTAAACTAGCGTTATAGCGTAACTACGGGGGAAGTGCTCGTGTCGCAAAAGATTCTGGCACTTGACGTGGCCGGTACGCCACGAAAGTGGATTGAAATGGAAACTGCGGTTCATTACTACGTCAAAGACATGGTGGCGTGGAGCATCGGCGAAACCGAGTTCACTTACCACGGAGGTATCGCCCGCTCGACCGGGGAACGTTCGGTCATCGTCGCCAACAGCATCATCGCCGTGCGCGGACCGGAATTCAAAATGCGCAACGGGCCGCATATTCCGCAAATCACCAAGGACGCCCTGCTTGAACGCGACCGTCATGTCTGCGCCTACTGTGGCGGCCGCTTCAAACGCTCCGAACTCGATTGTGAACACGTCATTCCGCTTTCGAAGGGAGGGTTGAACAAGTGGATGAATCTGGTCACGGCATGCAAGCGCTGCAACCACCACAAACGCAATCGTACGCCGGAAGAAGCACGCATGCCGCTGCTCTATTTGCCCTACATCCCGAACCGGCACGAGCATTTCATTTTATCGAACCGCAATATTCTCGCGGATCAAATGGTCTATTTGATGGCGAGTGTGCCGAGGCATAGCCGCCTCCACGGTTGATATCCCTGCCGCAACTAAAAAAGCCCGCAGACTGCGGGCTTTTTTCAATAAATTCAATTAGTTAAAATACACGTCAACGCCAGACCAAAACGGGAATATCGGTGTGCGTGAGCACCTTATTCGTTTCCGAGCCCATCAGTAAACCGGCGAGGCCGCGCCGGCCATGCGACGCCATGAAGATCAGGTCGCACTGCTTCTCTTTAGCCACCTGAATAATCGCTTCCCACGGGTGGTCGCTGCTATGCATCTCGGTCGCACACGCAACGCCCGCCTGTTTCGCTGCTTTGCTGACGTTATTCAGATAGGTTTCCGCGCGTTGCTTGGCGTCGAGCTGAAAACGTTCCTCGGTCAACGGATCAATCGGGCCCCAATCCACGTATGCAATCAACGGGTAAATCGGCGAAACGTGCAATGCCGTCACGCGGGCGCCCAACTGGCGCGCCATTTCAATGCCTTTTCCGATGGCAAGTTCCGAGCGCTCGGAACCATCGGTGGGTAATAATATGTGCTTGAACATGAATGTCTCCGTCTTGGTTTTGTATATTTACGTTATAGTAATCATACAACCAATATGCAATCGTCAACCATGACTTCCGTTTCGCCCTATGCCAGCTGGAAATCGCCGATCTCGGCGCAGCTCATCAGCAGCGGCGCGACGACCCTGGGACTGACGGCGATCGACGGCGATGCGATTTACTGGCTGGAAAGCCGCCCCAATCAGGGTGGGCGCAATGTGCTGATGAAGTGCCAGGCGGACGGCAAAATCGCCGAGCTCACTCCCGACCCCTTCAACATTCGCACCAAGGTACACGAATACGGCGGCGGTGCTTACGCAGTAAGGGGCGGCGTGGTTTTTTTCGCCAATTTTGCCGACCAGCGCATTTATCGGCAGGACGAAGCCCTGTCCCCGGTTGCATTGACGGCGCAAGGCCCGTGGCGTTACGCCGATATGCAAATCGATACGCACCGCAATCGCCTGATTTGCGTGCGTGAAGATCATAGCCAGGCCGGCAGCGAAGCGCAGAACGAACTGGTGGCGATAGATATTCTTGACGGTACGGCGATGCCGATCGCCAGCGGTGCTGATTTTTATTCTTCGCCGCGCCTGTCTCCCGACGGCAAGCAGTTGGCCTGGATCAGCTGGAACCATCCCGACATGCCATGGGATGCGACGGGATTAAATCTGGCGGACGTCGGCGCCGACGGGTCGCTGAGCAATGTGCGCACCATCGCGGACGGCGACTCCGAATCCATAGTGCAGCCGGAATGGTCGCCAGACGGCGTACTATATTTTGTCTCCGACAAAACCGGCTGGTGGAATATCTACCGTTACCTTGACGACGGCATTCAGTCTGTGTGCAAAATGGACGCCGAATTCGCTTACCCCCACTGGCAATTCTGCATGTCGCAATATGCGTTCGTCTCGACGGCGCTGATAGTCTGCGCATTCAATCAGAACGGTACGTGGCAACTGGGAAAAATTCACACCGACAGCGGCAAACTCGATATCATTGCCACTTCCTTCAGCGATATCCAATACCTTCGCGCCTCGTCCACTCAAACAGTGTTCCATGCGGCGGGTCCTGCCCAGGCCAGCGCTATCGCGTCGGTTGATATAAACAACGATGCAGTCCGCATCATCAAACCATCCATGGAACTGCCATTCAAAAACGCGTATCTGTCGTCGCCGCAGGTCATTTCCTACTCGAGCCAAAAACGCCGTGTGGCACACGGATTCTTTTACCCGCCTTGTAATCCCGACTGCGCCGCACCGGAAAATATCCTGCCACCGTTGATCGTCATCAGCCACGGCGGGCCGACGGCCGCGTCTTCGTCCGCGCTGAAATTGCCAGTGCAATTCTGGACCAGCCGCGGCTTCGCCGTGCTGGATGTCAATTACGCGGGGAGTACCGGTTATGGACGCGATTACCGCCGCAGCTTGTATGGCCTCTGGGGCACCGCCGATGTGGAAGACTGCATCGCGGGCGCGCAATACCTGGTCCGCAACAAGCTGGTTGACGGCGAACGACTGATCATCCGCGGCTCCAGCGCCGGCGGTTATACCACTTTATGTGCGCTGACATTTCACAAGGTTTTCAAAGCCGGCGCGAGCTATTACGGCATCAGCGACATCGCTGCGCTGGCTCAGGAAACACATAAATTCGAATCGCGTTACGAAGCGCGGCTGCTTGGCGGGAGAAGCAAGGCGTTATTCCGCGAACGTTCACCAATTTACCATGCAGATCGCCTATCCTGCCCGGTGATATTTTTCCAGGGTCTGGAAGACAAGGTGGTACTGCCCAATCAGTCTGAGCGCATGGCTGCGGTATTGCGCGCGCGCCGAATTCCAGTCGCGTACGTCGCGTTCGAAGGCGAGCAACATGGATTTCGTCTGGCAAAAAACATTCAGCGTGCGCTGGAGTCCGAGCTGTATTTTTATTCCAGGGTATTCGGCTTCGAATTGACCGACCCGATTGAACCGATCGTCATCGATAATCTGTAACGCTTGCGCCCCCGTCGCCGAGCGCAAACGGGAATTACCGGACCGATATTATTCCAACTTTTTCATTTGGGTGAGGTTGTCGGTGAACAAACCGTCCACTCCCCAGGTGAATAACTTACGCGCCTTTGCGACATCATTCACCGTGTAGCAAATCATCCGGTATCCCGCGCTGCGGATGGCCTGAATCTGATCAACACTTACGTGCGCATGATTACAATTCACCGATAAGCATTCCAATTCATCCGACTGGGCCTTCCAGTCTGCGGGCAACTGCTCGAACAGGAGTCCACGCGGGAATTCCGGTGCAACGTCTCTTGCTGCAAGCAATGCCGCGTAGGAAAAAGAAGTCAGCAGCGGCAGGTATTTTTTACCGGCCCAGATCTTTTTGCACGCAAGCGCGACTGCCGTGCCAGTGTTGCGCGTCTGGCCGGTGTTGGGCTTGATTTCCACATTGCACAACAAACCCAAATCGATACACAACTCTGCCAACTCATCAAATGCCGGAACTCGTTCTCCAGCGAATTTTCCCGAATGCCACGCCCCGGCATCCAGCTTGGCAATATCTGCATAAGTTGTTTCGACGACCAGGCCTTTACCATTGGTTGTGCGATCCAGCGTCTCATCATGCAGCACGATCAAGGTACCGCATGCCGCAAGTTTCACATCGAACTCGACTGCCTGATAACCCTGCTTCGCTGCCATGCGCATACCCGCGAGCGTATTTTCCGGCGCGAGATCGCCGCCGCCGCGATGTGCAAACAATTTCGGATATGGCCAATTTGCGTGCATAAATAGATAAATATAATCAAATAGTTATATGGTTATTTCAATGAACAAAATCGAACAGCCAAAGCGCGACCCGGATCACGCCGATGGCATAGATTGCCGCCATGATGTCATCGATCATCACGCCGAAACCGCCTTTGAATTCTTTCTCCAAAAGGCCGATGGGGAATGGCTTCCATATGTCGAAAAGACGGAATAACGCAAATGCCAGCACGTACCAGAAAACGCTCAGCGGCGTGAATGACAACACCAGCATCATGGCGACGATCTCATCCCACACCATTCCGCCGTGGTCGGCCACGCCCAGATCGCGACCGGTTCGATCGCACGCCCACACGCCTAGGGCAAATAGCAGGACCAACAAAATGAAAATGGCGCTGGAGGGAAAAAACGGCGCGAGCAGGAAATAAAACCCAACACCGAGCAGCGACCCGAACGTTCCGGGCGCTTTGGGGCTCAAGCCGCTGCCGAAGCCGAAGGCGATAAAGCGCGCCGCCGATGCGGTAATGAATTTGAAATTCGCTTCAGGCAAAGTGATCGTAGCCTCTGGTTTGAACGTCCATCGGTCGACTCAAAGCATCGAGCAATATCAAGCCGTTGGCGTCGCTGGTGTGTCCGATTTTCGTCACGCGAACATTCAAACTACCGGCTGCGGCCAGAACCTGCGTTTGTAAATGCGCCGGCGCAGTAAAACATAATTGGTAGTCGTCGCCGCCCGCCAGTACGCATTGCCGGGCAACGGCGTCGGACAATCGCGCAGCCATCAGTTCCGATACTGGCAACTTGTCGAAATAGACTTCCGCTCCAAGGGCGGACCGACCAAGAATATGCCCGAGGTCTGCCAGCAAGCCATCGGACACATCGATGGCGCTGGTGGCAATCCCGCGCAGCGCAATGCCCAGACCCACCAAGGGTTGCGGCGCATGCAATGCCTGTTCGCAATGCGCCAGCTCATCGGCTCGCAACGACAAACGGCCTTGCAACGCCACCAGCGCCAGCGCCGCATCGCCGATCGTTCCCGACACCCAGATCTCGTCGCCGCTCCTGGCACCGTCGCGCCGCAATGCCTCACCGGGTTTGCATTCGCCCATGATAGTCACGCAAATATTCAATGGTCCTTTGGTCGTGTCACCGCCGATCAGCGCGATATTAAATTCGTCTGCCAGCGCGAAGAACCCATCAGAGAATTTTTGCAACCATGGTTCATTCACTTCAGGCAACGCCAGCGACAGTGTCGCCCAGCGCGGCCGGGCACCCATTGCCGCCATATCGGAGAGATTGACTGCGAGGGATTTATGACCGAGCTTGAATGGATCGGCGTCAGGGAAAAAATGCCGCCCCGATACCAGCATGTCGGTCGATACTGCCAGTTGATGCCCAGGAGCCACTTCGATCAATGCCGCGTCATCGCCGACGCCGAGAACGGCAGAGCTATCGCGGGTGAAATAGCGGCGGATAATGTCGAATTCGGAAGTCAAAATGGCGACGGTTGAATTATTCAGTTATTAACAAGCAAAAAGCGAATTGTTCGCGCTGCTCGGAATGACGGATAAAATAAATTTATGCCGTCCTGAACGAGCTGAAGGACCGGCGTTTCCCCTTAACCTTCACCCAACGCAAAACGCGTTTTACACCTTTTGCCGCACCGTTTGTCTTGCGTGCGCAATTTCATCACCGCGCAAAGTCGGCGCAAGTTTGTCCAACACGCCATTCACATATTTATGCCCGTCGGTACCGCCGAACGTTTTGGCAAGCTCGATGGCTTCGTTGATAACAACTCTATATGGCACGTCCAGCTGCGAAACCAGCTCAAAACACGCCAGCATCAGAATGCCGCGCTCGACTGGACTGAGTTCGTTCAGCGGACGGTCCAGTTGGCAGGAAATCTTTTGCTCAAGATCCGGGGCAGCCGCAAGCGTACCCCTAATCAATTCGGCGAAATATCCCTGGTCGACCTTGGCATATCCTTCTGCCTCGGAGAGTTGCGCAATTAATGTATCGGCGTTGCTGCCGTTCAGCTGCCATTGATACAAGGCCTGCAGCGCGAATTCGCGCGAGCGCCTGCGCGAGGTTTTCATGCGGTTTTGCCAGAGAGATTCGCCATCTCGATCGCGACCCGCGCGGCGTCAGCGCCTTTTTCGGCGACGCGAGCCATTGCCTGCTCGTCATTCTCAGTCGTGAGAATCGCATTGGCAATCGGGACGCCGGAGTCGAGCTGCACCTGCATGATGCCCGCTGCCGATTCATTTGATACGACTTCGAAATGATAAGTCTCGCCGCGGACCACCGCACCGAGCGCGATCAGTGCGTGGAATTTTCGCGTTTGCGCTAGTTTTTGCAGCGCCAGCGGCACCTCAAGCGCGCCGGGGACGGTGACCAGCGTCACCGCGTCTTTACTGACCTGATATTTCAGTAATTCGTCATTGCACGCGGCAAGCAGCGCTTCACCTATTTTGTCGTTGAAGCGGCTCATGACTATCCCGATGGTCAGGCCTTTTCCATTCAAATCAATTGCGATGCGATTCACGAATAGCCTTCAGTTCTTTTTATCGCTCGAAAAATAGCCGGTCACTTCCAGATCGAAGCCCGCCAGGCTCGGCATTTTTTGCGGCTTGGCCAGCAGCCGCATTTTGCCAACGTTCAGGTCGCGCAGAATCTGCGCGCCGATTCCATATATGCGCGAATCCCATTTCACTTCGCCACTGTGTTTTTGCTGCCTCGGCAGGATGCGCCGCACGATATCCTGCGGCGTTTGCGCGCGACGAAGCAACACGATCACGCCGGTCTGCGCTTCGGCGACGATACGCATCGCCGGGTGCAGGCCGAAACTGTGCATGTCGTCCGTTTCATCAAGCAGATCCATCACGTTCAGCGGCTCATGCACGCGCACCAGCGTTTCCGTGTCTGGCCGAGGGTCGCCTTTCACCAGCGCCAAGTGGGTTTCATTCGCCGTCTTGTCGTGATACGCCACCAGCTTGAAAGCGCCATAGCGCGTCTGAATATTTTTTTCCGCCACGCGCTCAACCAGTTTTTCCGTCTCGCTGCGATAGTGAATCAAATCGGCGATAGTGCCGATTTTAAGCTGGTGCTGTTTCGCGTACTCGATCAAGTCGGGCAAACGCGCCATCTCGCCATCGTCTTTGAGAATTTCGCAAATCACCGACGCCGGCGTTAATCCAGCAAGCTGGGCCAAATCACAGCCGGCTTCCGTATGACCGGCGCGCACCAGCACGCCGCCCTTCTGCGCCTTAATGGGAAAAATATGCCCGGGCTGAATGATGTCGCCAGGCTTCGCGTCGGGTGCGACCGCGGCTTGCACGGTACGCGCTCGATCCGCCGCCGAAATACCCGTGGTCACGCCTTTGGCTGCTTCAATCGAGACGGTAAAATTCGTCCCCATCGGCGAGCGGTTATCGCTCGCCATCGGCAGCAAATTCAATTGCTGGCAGCGCTCATCGGTCAGCGTCAGACAAATCAAGCCACGCGCATGCTTGGTCATGAAGTTGATTGCGGCCGGCGTCACAAACTCGGCCGCCATGACGAGGTCGCCTTCGTTCTCGCGATCCTCCTCATCAACCAGTACCACCATCTTGCCGGCCTTGATATCCGCGATGATCTCCCGCACGGATGAAATACCATTGCTGCTGCTTTCATGACTTCTGACCAGCTTCATGATGTTCTCCAGGCGAAACTTGAATAGGGCTCTATTTTATATGATGCGGGGGCACCAACAGCGACGAATATCGCCTGCGCATGAAGGATGAAAAACGATATTATATAACTATTGGATTATATTGATTATTTTAAGATTCCTGCATCATGCGTTCAATATAACGCGCAATCAAATCCACTTCTAAATTCACGCGACTACCCGCTTTGAGATTTTTCAAGGCTGTGGCATGAATCGTATGCGGAATTATATTCAGATTAAAACTATTTCCATCAACATCGTTCACCGTCAGGCTCACGCCGTTAATCGTGATCGAACCTTTGCGCGCAATATACTTTTTCAGCGTATCCGGTGCACCCACGACAAGCAGCCAGCTCTCGCCGATTTGCGCAAACTTCGTCACCTCACCCACGCCATCCACATGCCCGCTCACCAGATGCCCGCCAAGACGATCGGTCAAACGCATGGCTTTTTCCAGATTCACGTCTGCGCCCTGCTGCAAACCTTCCGTGCAATTAATCGTCACGCGCGACACATCGACGCCGAAGGCGTTCTGGTTGAGATCGACTACCGTGAGACAAGCGCCATTGACCGCGATGCTGTCGCCAATTTTGACGTCATCGAGGCTCAAATCTTTACATGAGATAGTGAGGCGCAGGCCATCTTTTAATGGCTTGGATGCGCTGATGTGGCCGACGGCCTGGATAATTCCGGTGAACATGATTGATTTTCTTTTGCGAGGAAAATTGTATAGGCGTATTTTAACTTAGGTCGAGAGTAAATGCAGATTTCGTAGGGTGGGTAAAGCATAGTGTGCCCACAAATCAAATTCACGTTGCGTTAAGTTCGACAAATAAATTTTGTTGTTTTGAATAAAATTAGCTGAGTATTTTTGCAGTGACTCCAGAAACATAGGGAAAAGGACAAAAGGGACTCACTAAATTTGCCGTGAGACTTAGCGGTCTCCCAGCGTAGTTATTAAACTGAAGATCGAAAAAATGATTACAAAAACGGGGTAAATCGTCTTCGTAATTTGCGCCCCATTCAAACAGCCCTAGGGTATTTCGTCCTTGATTTTTGCTATCTGTATAGTCGGACGTAGAAAGGCTTAATCCAATACTAGGCAGAAACGATGGATCAGTAACCAACTTAGAGCGATTAAATGCCTCGATAGTCAACTTTTGGTGAGTCGGTACTTCGTACGCAAACGCTGACGAAAAAACACCCTGCAATAACACGACAACTGAAAGAGCCAATATTTGTTTCATTTTTTAGTGTCCTTTGAGAAAAGCTTCAGGTCGAAGATTGCCGCAGTGTGGGAATATGCCAATTTCAAAAATATAGCGCAAATTGTTTCCACGTTGATAACTAGCAAGTTCTTTTTTCACGTTATGCAAAAATACTAAGGATAATGGTGCGTATTGCCAATCGCACCTTTTATCAGTAAAGAGATCGCCCACTCTTAAGCTCCAAATATCATTCATAGCTAACTCATAAGCAGCAATGTCTTCGCCACGCGGTGCCATTTTCAAATCTTCGTCCTGCCAATCAAAGCGAATAATCGCCTCTGCGTTCATACCGTAACCGTTATCTCCCATTGCCTTTGGGTGGTTATCCAGAGTCAAAGGTAAATAATCTTTTTTAAGTATGGTTATGTGTGGCTGCTCATTTAGGATACGGCCAGGCAGGAAATAAAAACGCGGCCCCCAGCTTGGGATACGAAACGTGCCCTGCACATCTGTCAAGACCTCTTCTACCGCAATCTTTTTGATTCGATAGTTTTCGACGAAGCTGCCAACCAGTTGCCACGTCGCGAGAACTACTGCATCGGGTATAGGCTGCCCTGTCTTCGCATCCACCACCCGCCCCCGAAACTCAGTCGAGTACCAAAATACCGGGTAAATTGGATGCAAAATAATTGGGGATAACACGAGCAGAACCCAAAATAGTCTTTTATAATTTTTATTAACCATATCTAAGCTTGCAACCTTGCAATCAACCGCAAATCACTCCCAACCATCCTCGTATCAACAATCCGCAAGGACAATTTATCTTTCAGGTCTACAAGCTCAGTCAAATTCGCCATCCCCTGCGCACCATCGCCCAGAAAACACGGCGCGAGGTAAATCAGTAGTTCATCGACCAAGCCTTCGCGCAGCAATGAGCCGTTGAGTTTGCAGCCGGCTTCGACGTGGAGTTCGTTGATGCCGCGTCTGGCTAGCTCATTTAACAACTGCGGCAACTCGACTTTGCCGGATGCGTTGGGCATCACGATAATTTCTGCGCCCTTGGCTCGTAGCGGTGCGGCGAGGGTTTCGTTTTCGATTGCGCAGGCAATGAGGACGTTGCCGCCTTGTAAAATTTTTGCATCGCTTGGCGTTTGCAGTTGGCTATCGACGATGACTCTTAGCGGTTGTCTGGTCGTTTCGATTTCTCGCACGTTGAGTTGCGGGTTGTCGTCGCGCACGGTACCGATGCCGGTGAGGATGGCGCAGGCGCGTGCGCGCCAGCGGTGGCCGTCACGTCTTGCGTCGGGGCCCGTGATCCATTGGCTTTGTCCATTGCTCAAGGCGGTTTTGCCGTCGAGGCTGGCGGCGATTTTCATGCGCACCCAGGGGCGGTTGCGCGTCATGCGCGAGACGAAGCCGATGTTGATTTCGCGCGCTTCGTTTTCCATGACGCCTATTGTCACTTCAATATTGGCTGCGCGGAGTTTTTCCAGTCCCTGCCCTGCGACTAACGGATTCGGGTCTTGAATGGCGGCGACTACGCGCTTTATGCCTGCTTGGATGAGTGCGTCGGTGCAGGGCCGCGTACGGCCATGATGGTTGCAGGGCTCGAGGGTGACGTAGGCGGTAGCGCCGCGCGCTTGGTTGCCGGCCCTATTTAATGCTTCGATCTCGGCGTGATTTTCTCCGGCTTTGCGGTGGTAGCCTTCGCCGACTATTTTATTTTCTTTTACGATGACGCAGCCGACTCTGGGATTCGGTGTGGTGGTGAAGAGGCCGAGCTCCGCCAGTTGCAGGGCTTTGGACATGAATACGTGGTCTTCGGGATGCGTCATAAGTATTTGCTTTTATTGCACTTTTAACCCGGTATCTTCTTTGCACCTTAGGACACCCATGCCAATCCTAAGCGTTCCTTGAAGGGGATAGGACTTTCGTTGCTGTCCAAACTTCTGAGCAGTAAATTCCTTCAATCGTTGTGCAAATCTCTGATGACCTCATGAAAATCTTCAACATCCTGAAAACTTCTATACACGCTGGCGAAGCGGATGTAGGCGACCTTGTCGATTTTGCGCAGTTCTTCCATGACCATTTCGCCGACCCTGCGCGATTCGATTTCGCGCTCGCCGAGGGCGAGCACTTTCTGGCCGACGCGCTCGATCGCGGCATCGACCAGCTCGGTGGTGACGGGACGCTTGTGCAGCGCGCGCATGAAACTGACGCGCACTTTATCGGATGAAAATTCTTCCCGCTTGCCGTTTTGCTTGACGATTTGCGGCGCGCGGACTTCGGCGGTTTCGAAAGTGGTAAAGCGTTTGTTGCAGGCGGCGCAACGGCGGCGGCGGCGGATGCTGTCGCCCTCGTCCGACACGCGTGAATCGATTACCTGGGTATCGGGGTCACCGCAAAACGGGCAGCGCATGAATTAACGTTCAGGCGGCGTGATGGCGGCGATCGACAATCGGATATTCGTACACGGGAAACTTCGCGCACATCTCCTTCACTTCTTTCGCCACGTGGTTAATCACTTTCTCGTCGCCCGGCGCATCAAGCACATCGGCAATCAGGTGCGACAGTTTTTCGGCCTCGAGTTCCTTGAAACCGCGCGTAGTCATCGCCGGCGTGCCAATGCGGATGCCGCTGGTGACAAAAGGTTTTTCCGGGTCGTTCGGTATGGCGTTCTTGTTGCAGGTGATGTGCGCGCGGCCGAGTTGCGTTTCGGCTTCCTTGCCAGTGATCTTTTTGGCGCGCAAATCGACGAGAAACAAATGGCTTTCAGTACGGCCGGACACAATGCGCAAATTGCGCGACTGTAAAACCTTGACCATCACGCGCGCATTGTCGATCACCTGCTCCTGGTAGTCGCGGAATTCCTTGGTCATGGCTTCTTTGAAGGCCACCGCTTTGCCGGCGATGACGTGCATCAGCGGCCCGCCCTGAATGCCGGGGAATATCGCCGAGTTGATCAGCTTGGCAAGCTCTTCCTT
>JBAVXA010000059.1:0-6822 GCA_049698095.1 Burkholderiales bacterium | reverse complement strand
CGATGAAAGCGGCACGCCGAGCGGCTGGCCTTCGCCAACGACGATGTCCGCGCCTTTTGTTCCCCACTCGCCCGGCGGTGCGATAAGCGCGAGCGCGACCGGATTGACGACGCCAATCACCAGCGCTTTCTTGTTATGTGCGAAATCAGTCAGCGCGTCGACATCTTCAAGCGCGCCGAAAAAATTCGGTTGTGGAATGACCAGCGCTGCGAAATCGTCTTGCCGTTGCAGTGCGAATAACGAGCTGGTTCCGCTTTTGGGGTCAAAAGAAAACTCAACCAAATCAATGGCTTGTGATTTGACGATACTGCGCACGACGTCGAGATAAAAAGGATGCAAAGCCCGCGGCAGCAAGATTTTGCGCGACGTCTTATGCACGCGCACCGCCATCAAAATCGCTTCGGCTAACGCGCTCGCTCCGTCATATAAGCTCGCATTCGATACCGCCATGCCGGTAAGCGACGCCATCATGGTCTGGAATTCATACAGCAATTGCAGCGTGCCCTGGCTGGCTTCGGCCTGGTACGGCGTGTAGGCCGAGTAGAATTCGCCGCGCGTCACGATCTGCCAGACGGCGGCCGGGATGTGATGCTCATATGCTCCTGCGCCGATGAAGTTCAGCATCGGTTTGTCGAGCCCGGCACGCTCGTGCATCAGGCGCGTAACGGCCATCTCATTGATGCGCTCGGGCACATGCGCCAGACCTTTGCTGCGCAAGAACGGGGGAATTTCGTCAAACAACGCGTCGATGCTCGGTGCGCCGATGGCGTTGAGCATTGCACTTACATCGTCTTCAGTATGCGGAATAAATGGCATATTGCGGCAGGTCCAATATCGATATAAAAAATAAACTGAATCAGTGCGCTTCCGCCTCCACCAGCTTCTGGTACTCCGCGGCACTCATCAGCTTGTCGAGTTCGGCGATGTTGCTCGGCTTGACCTTGAACATCCAGTTGGCGTAAGCATTGGCGTTGATTTTTTCCGGTGCAGATTCAACCTCCGAATTGACGGCAAGGACTTCGCCGCTGACTGGCGCATACACATCCGATGCGGCTTTGACCGATTCGACCACGGCGCATTCTTCATCCTGTTTCAGGATGCGGCCTTTTTGCGGGTTTTCCACAAACACCATATCGCCGAGTAATTCCTGTGCATGCTCGGTAATGCCGACAGTCACCGTACCGTCGGATTCAAGCCGCGCCCATTCATGCGATTTGGCGTAGCGCAGATCTTTGGGAAAGTTCATGGTTTATTCCTTTATAAGAATTCGCCCGTGCCGAACAAACGGCAAGCGGACGATTTTAACGTTTAACATTTTATCGCGCACCGCAACTTGTGCCGTGTCGCCTGCTTGCACGCCGGCGGGTACGCGCGCGAATGCAATCGATCGCTCCATGGTTGGCGAAAATCCGCCGGAAGTGATCTCTCCTTCGCCCAGCGGCGTAACAACTTTCTGATGTGCGCGTAAGACGCCGCTCTTTTCCAGCAACAACAGACCAACCAGTTTCTTCGCCGGCGTCATCGCCGCCAGCGCTTCCTTGCCGTTGAAAATGCGCGGCGAACGCAAGTCGACTGTCCAGCCCAGCCCGGATTCCAACGGATTGATATTTTCGTCCATATCCTGGCCGTATAAATTCATGCCAGCCTCGAGACGCAAGGTATCGCGCGCGCCAAGTCCGCAAGGCGAAACGCCCGCCGCCAGCAATTTATTCCATAAAGCTTCGGCCGATGCGGCAGGCATCAGTATTTCGAATCCGTCTTCACCGGTGTAGCCGGTGCGCGCGATGAAATATTCGCCCACGGTGATTGCGTTGAATGCGGCGAGATTCTCCGTCGCCGCCTGTGAGCCCGGAATCACGCCCCAGATCTTGGCGCGCGCCTCGGGACCCTGCACGGCGATCATGGCAAGGTCGCGTCGGGGCATGATGCGCACATTCAGATTCATTGCTTTTGCCTGTGCATTCATCCAGGCGATATCTTTGTCCGCCGTGCCGGCGTTGACGACCAGGCGGAAGTCGCTGTCGCCCAGCCAATACGCGATCAAATCGTCAATCACGCCGCCTTGCGCATTCAGCATACAGGAATACATCGCGCGGCCCGGCGTGGCGAGTTTTTCGGCATCATTGGCGAGCAGGCGCGACAAAAACGGCTTACTCGCGGCCCCGCTGATATCTACCGCGAGCATGTGCGATACATCGAACATACCGGCATGGCGACGCACAGCGTGGTGTTCTTCAATTTGCGAGCCGTAGTGCAACGGCATTTCCCAGCCGCCGAAGTCGGTGAGTTTGGCATTCAGTGTTCGGTGCGAGGCGTTCAGCGGTGTTTGTTTAAGCATCGTTTTTGTCGTTATTCCTGAAACCGAAAATAAAAAAGGGTAACGGGATGCATGGCATCGCGTTACCCCTCTGTCCTGTTTACCTGAGAGATTGCGGAAATGATTCCGCGTGCCCCTTCGGTGGTTGCCGTCTATGCAACGCTCTCCAGAGTTGCTGTGCAGTTTTTCAACTGCTGTTCACGTGGTCACTGGTGCCTGAGCGATATCGGGTGATGCGCCTTCGGCGGTGCGGTGAAAATAATGTGCACGCTCTCCCACTGCAAACAAACAACAGGCGAACTATAACTGCGCTTGGCAGGCCTGACAAGGCAAAAACATTAACTTAAATAACTATTTGATTTTATTGAATAAATTATGGATAAAATAACAGTAGGCGATAGCCGGCGGGTTTAACCTCCTGCGCTTTGAAATTCAGTTTGATATTGATTTCCGAATTCGGTCCAAACCCGGCCGCGGGCGACGCGGGCGGTTTGACATATATGTTCGGCGCGATCACGCGCTTCACCAGCGTTTCGTCCTGCGCGTCCGTCAGATTAAAATCGAGATTCGGATAGGCCTGAACGTAGCGCGCCTTGTTTCGCAATGTGGCGCGCAACTCGATCTGGTCAGGCCGTTGCGGATCGGCGACTAAATCGGAAGACTCAATGCTGAGGCTATCCAAATTCTGCGGCAGGCCAACTTCGCAGTTGATCAAACTGCAGGCCTGCTGCATCAGTGGGCGCGCATCCGGCAGTGCCTGCGCCACGTCGACGCGGAATAAATATAACGCCTGCAGTGCGGCGGTCAAAAACAGCAACAGCCCGCCCGCCGTCCACGACCAGTGAGGCTTGATGCGTTTGTTCGCGGCGTCGTCGAGCAGGGTCGGCCCGTCGAAATACGCGTCATCATCATCTTCCCTGAAATAATCGGTCAACGGATCATGTTCATCGGTATCGACGGATTCGGCGTAAGCCTTGGCTGAAGGCGCGACAGGTTTTTTGACGGTTGTAAATGGCGGCTCGCTCAATGGCGCCGCGGAAGGTGCATACGGTTCAGGGCCACCAGGACTCTGCGCCAAAGGTGACGCCTGGTAATCGGGTAGGTCGGGCAAATCGATACCCGCGCCGTCCGGCTGGGTCGTTTGGATGATATTGAACGATGAAAAATCGGCAGGAGTCTGCGCCAGGAATTCGTCCGGCAATGCTTTTTCCTGCGCGGCAACGGCGAAAGGTTCGGGTTTTTCCGGCAGGATATCCACCAGCGGCGCTTCAACCGGCGCCGGCGCCGGCAGTGTCGGCGACGTCGCGACCGGGCGTTTAGGCAATGTCCGCTCGGTCAGCGGTTCCAGGGGAGTGGCGAGATACATGAAGCCGTTGAATACATGCGAGCAACGGCCGCAGCGCACCTTGCCCTCGCGCGCAGCCAATTGCTCGCTGGTGACGCGAAAACCGGTATTGCACTTCGGGCACGTCGTATTCATGCTCATGGTGGATCGCCGATCATGTGAGAGTTCTGCGGCCGCTGAGGCACGCCCAGCCATCTTTTTCCGCGTAGTGTGCCATATCGAACCACGCTTGGTAATAGCCCGCCACTTCCTGCCACTGCGGCTGCAGAATGCCGGACAGCACAATCATTCCGCCGCTGCGCGCATGCGCTGCCAGCAATGGCGCCAGGACCTTGAGCGGGTTGGACAGAATATTTGCCAGCACAATGTCGTAGGTTTTCTCATGACTTTTTTCCGGCAGCGAAAAACTCGCTGAGACGCGATTTTGCGCGGCGTTATTTTTGGCAGCGGCTACAGCCTGTGCGTCGATGTCGATGCCGTGGGCCGACGCCGCGCCGAGTTTGATTGCCGCGATCGCAAGTATGCCGGACCCGCAGCCGTAATCGAGAACGGCTTCGCCGCCGCGAATATTTTCATCCAGCCATTGCAGGCAAAGGTGCGTTGTAGGGTGACTGCCGGTACCAAACGCAACACCAGGATCAAGGGTGATGTTCAGCGCCTGTGCATCCACGGCTGCATGCCAGGTCGGCACAATCCACAGGCGTTGCGAGATTTTTATCGGATCGAACTGCGATTGCGTCAGGCGTACCCAGTCCTGTTCTTCGACCATGCTCAGGGAGAATTTTTCCGGACAGGATATTTTCAATTGCGCACATGCTGCGCGCAGGGCGCCGGCAACGTCTGCATTTTGCTCGAACAGCGCGACCAATTCGCACGACGGCCATAAACTGTACGGGTCGGAACCGGGCTCGCCAAACAACGCTTGCTCGTTTGCCGTT
Organism: Burkholderiales bacterium; assembly: GCA_049698095.1. Lineage (GTDB taxonomy): Bacteria > Pseudomonadota > Gammaproteobacteria > Burkholderiales > JBEEJL01 > JBEEJL01. Next base: position 2,222 of record JBAVXA010000059.1, on the reverse strand, counting down.
CCCGCGGCGGCATCCGTCACGCTCACGGACAGAGCGCCGAATTCATTCAGCGCATCGCCAAGCTTGTCTGCCGTCGCGGAATCAACAACCACTGATAGGGATTGCCAGGGCAAGTTAGCGGTCGACTGACGGCGAATGCATTATTTCGCCACCTTGGCGGCGGCAAGCTTGTCTTCCAGATAGTGGATACTGGTGCCTCCGGTAATGAACGCGGCGTCGCTCATCAATTCCTGATGCAGGGGAATATTGGTTTGAATACCCTCGACCACCATTTCCGATAATGCCGTGCGCATGCGCGCCATCGCCTGCTCGCGCGTATCGCCGTGGGCAATGACTTTTCCGATCATTGAGTCGTAGTACGGCGGTACGAAATAATTTTGGAACACGTGCGAATCGACGCGAATGCCGGGTCCGCCGGGTACATGGTATTGGGTGATACGGCCCGGCGACGGGACAAATGTATAAGGATTCTCGGCGTTGATTCGACATTCGATGGCGTGGCCGCGCAAAACAATGTCTTTTTGCCGATAGCGCAATTTCAGCCCGGCGGCAATACGGATTTGCTCCTGCACGATATCCACCCCGGTAATCATTTCCGTGACCGGATGTTCCACCTGCACGCGCGTGTTCATTTCGATAAAAAAGAACTCGTCTTTTTCGAATAAAAATTCGAATGTGCCGGCGCCACGGTAGCCGATTCTGCGACATGCTTCGGCACACCGCTCGCCGACCCTGTCGCGCAGGCGCACTTTCAGTCCCGGAGCAGGCGCTTCCTCGATTATTTTCTGGTGCCGGCGCTGCATCGAGCAATCGCGTTCGCCGAGATAAATGGCGTTCTTGTGCTGATCGGCCAATATCTGAATTTCGATGTGTCGCGGCGTTTCGAGGAACTTTTCCATGTAGACCGCAGGATTGTTGAACGCTGCCTGTGCTTCGGCGCGCGTCATGTTTACCGCGTTGACCAATGCGGCTTCGGTATGCACCACGCGCATGCCGCGCCCGCCGCCGCCGCCTGCCGCCTTGATAATGACCGGATAGCCGACCGTTGCGGCAATTCTTTTTAATTCCTTCGGATCATCGGTCAACGCGCCGTCCGACCCGGGTACGCACGGAACGCCGGCTTTTTTCATTGCGTTTTTGGCGCTGACTTTGTCGCCCATCAGGCGGATCGACTCGGCACGCGGCCCGATAAAGACAAAACCGCTTTGTTCGACGCGTTCGGCGAAATCGGCGTTCTCCGACAGAAAACCATAGCCCGGGTGGATGGCTTGCGCGTCGGTCACTTCCGCCGCGCTGATAATGGCGGGAATATTGAGATAGCTGGCCGACGACGGCGCAGGACCGATGCAGACCGATTCGTCCGCCAGCAAAACGTATTTCGCGTCGGCGTCGGCTTCGCTGTGCACGGCGACGGTCTTGATACCCATTTCACGGCAGGCGCGCTGGATACGAAGGGCAATTTCGCCACGGTTGGCGATAAGGATTTTTTCAAACATGGTGCGCGCTCAACCGATGATAAACAAAGGTTGGCCGTATTCGACCGGCTGGCCGTTTTCCACCAGGATTGACTTAATCACCCCTGCTTTGTCCGATTCGATCTCATTGAGCAGTTTCATCGCTTCGATAATGCAGAGTGTTTGTCCTTCGGTGACCGTATCGCCAATCTTGACATAGGCCTCAGCCCCCGGAGCTGAGGTGCGATAGAACGTGCCAACCATGGGAGACTTCACCGTATGCCCCTCGACCACCGGCGCGGCGGCAGGAGCAGGCGCTGCGGGAGCGGCGGCGGGCGCCATTGCAGCCTGTAATTGTGGCGTCATGGCCGGCATGGACTGCGTCGTCATCAGAACTTGTTGGGTTTGCGGACTGGAACGGCTGATGCGGACTTTTTCTTCGCCTTCAGTAATTTCAAGTTCGGCGATGCCTGATTGCTCCACCAGCTCGATCAGCGTTTTGAGTTTGCGTAAATCCATGGCTTATCCCTTCTTATATATGTGATGGGCCAGCGCGTAAGTCAACGCCAGCTGATAGCCGGCCGGGCCGAGACCCGTGACGACGCCGACTGCCAGAGCCGAGACGTAGGACTGGTGGCGAAAGGCTTCGCGCGCATGAATGTTGGACAGATGCACTTCTACAAATGGGATTTCGACTCCCGCCAATGCGTCGCGCAAGGCAACGCTGGTATGCGTAAACGCTGCAGGGTTAATTATGATGAAATCGAC